>CAZOJZ010000297.1:0-8094 GCA_964580205.1 uncultured Roseivirgaceae bacterium | reverse complement strand
TTTTTGGTGGACCCATATTCAGCCGCTATTTCGTCCAGGAATTTATCTACCAACAATGGTATGTCTTCTTTCCGATCAGACAATGGGGGGACTTGTATTAGGATCACACTTATCCGATGATATAAGTCTTCCCGGAATCTTTTTTCTTTGATCTCATTTTTTAGGTCTTTGTTGGTGGCCGTGATCACCCGTACATTTACCCTGATCTCCTTATCGCCTCCCACCCGTGAGATCTTATTTTCCTGAAGTGCCCGCAGCACTTTGGCCTGGGCTGACAGACTCATATCTCCAATTTCATCGAGAAAAAGCGATCCTCCATGGGCCTGCTCAAATTTTCCGTGTCTCTGTTTGATGGCTGAGGTAAAAGCGCCTTTCTCATGCCCAAACAGCTCACTTTCTATTAGTTCGGCAGGGATGGCCGCGCAATTCACCTCAATTAACGGACCCGACGAACGATTACTCTTTTGGTGGATCCATTTCGCTACCAGTTCCTTGCCGGTACCGTTTGCTCCTTGAATTAATACCCTGGCATCAGTTGGCGCCACCTTGTCAATGGTTTCCTTTACCTTATTAATGGCGGCTGACTCCCCAATAATGTCGAAGGTCTTACTTACCTGTTTCCTCAATACCTTGGTCTCAGTAACTAAGGTTGACCGGTCCAGGGCATTTCGCACCGAAAGCAGTAGCCGGTTAAGATCAGGTGGTTTCTGAATGAAGTCAAAAGCGCCTTTCTTGGTGGCTTCAACAGCTGTTTCTATAGTACCATGGGCGGACACCATGATAAACGCCGCGTCCTTTCCCTGGCTATGTGACTTTTCAAGTACTTCGATACCGTCCATTTTTGGCATCTTAATGTCGCAAAGCACCACATCAAAGTCATTATTGCTTAGCATCTCAAGACCAATCTCGCCGTCTTCTGCTTCTTCTACCTCATACTTTTCGTATTCCAGTATCTCGCGCAAAGTACTTCTGATACTCTGCTCATCATCAATGATTAATATTTTAGCCATAATTGAAAAAAATAAAATGCAAGCTTATAAGCCGGGTTCTGTTCACGCCAAATGGCGTGATCTTATCATTTATCTGGGACCTGCGTCACCACAGGTCTCGAACGACCTACCCACTATCTGTTTCATTGAAAAACGGACGAGCAGCCCGTTACGCCAGCGGCGCAAGATAGTTTATTTGATCTTTCAACCCGTAAGGTTTACCCTGCCCTTGTTGTCACCAACAAGGCGGTGAGCTCTTACCTCACCATTTCACCCTTACTCCCGTAGTAGAGTCGGCTCGGAGAGCCGACACACCACGGGGGCGGTTTATTTTCTGTGGCACTATCTGTCCACGCCTAGGCGTGGCCTTCCTGTTAGGAAGTACGGCGCTCTATGTTGCCCGGACTTTCCTCCCCCGAGTACTCGGGAGCGATAAGACAGCTTGCATTTTTTCTTTATTCCTATTTTAAAATTTTGAAATTTAATTAATGTACGTCAATTCCGACCAAACGTTGTTCCCAATGGTCGGCAACCTCTGCAACCTCCATGATCATTTCCTTAAGGAGTTGTGCAGTTATACCCTCATAACTTGCAGCAGCCTCTACTTTTAGATAATTCTCGAAAAGAGCGAATTTAGCATGGCACAAGTTGGAATTCTCTTCCAGCAATTCCACCAGATTAAGGGTGTCTTTATACTGACATATTTTTGAACTAATCTCAATCATAGTTCTTTTGGACGCCTCTTCTTTTTTATAAGCGATAACCGTTTGAAATCGACCCTGTTCCAAAGGAACAACAATGATTGATTTATTTTTATCGTATTCGGAAAATTGTCCACCTACTTCCAGGGCAAAATCACGCATATATTCTACTAAGTCCATAAAATTGATATTCAGAGGATATTGATATTCAGACCATGTTCTAAAATAACCAAATAAACAATAATCCCATAAAATTCTAATAGAACACTACTTAGAATTTTAAAAAATGAAATTTTACCCCATCCTTGCGGTTGTATTCAAGTGTAGGTGCAGGCAAATGTATCAGGTCTACTATATAAAGCAAAGTATTGACCAATTTGCTTTTTCCAGTGAAGTAACTTAAGTCAAAATCTAACCCAAAATAATATTGCCGATAAGCATCATAGCCCTGGTCCAGATTCTGGTGATCATTGGCATATACCATGTTGTTGACCCCATAACCAACTACAAAATTCAACCATTTGGGAAATTTAGACTTTTGTGATAAGAAGGCGTACATGTCGACACTAAGCCAATAGGTTTGACCATTGTAATCCTTTAAGATTTCTTGATGGAACCCATCGCCCAATACATTTGGTCTTTCCGCTGCCAAAGACGTCTGGGTAAAGCTGAACTTGGGTTTAATACGTGCTTCATTCCAAATCATGTATTGTGCCATTGCGGTACCAGAGCCAACCGCATTGGCTATCAGGTCTCCCCAGGAAGCTCCATACTCCTCTGAGAACCCATCTAATACCTCGATAGGAGTGAGAATCAGAAACCCCATCATTCCGCCCCAGAGATGGGCTTTGTTTTTGGTCATTCCTGCTTGTTGAAATAAATGTATACTCGCCTGACTTATATGAAATGCGGAATAAAAGTGCCCTGCCTTGTCAAGTTGTTTCCATTCCGTATTATCATTGAAAAAATGAAATTCTGCGCGTGGAAATTCTTCATACCATGTTTTATTCAATCCGTACAGGGCAGCGCCATATAGCACGCCAGAAGCTATGGCAATGTTTCTGGCGCTCTTGTTTGCTCCGCTGTGCAGACTATTAATGGAATCAGCCTGTTGCGCCTGAGCGCATAATGTGGTTAACGACAGGGTAAACCAAAAAAAAGAACAAGCAATTTTACTTGAGATTCGCAGCACCGGATTGCTGGCTATTCCCGGTATTTCGAGAGACATCCTGCGGGTTTTTGTTCTTTTCTTTCCGACTAAAAAGTTCATTTATTTTGTTGAATGTCTGGGTATGGATAAGACTGAATCCTGCTGAAGTAGTATTGGTATTTTCTATTCCTGAATTTAGTGAATTATAAGTATTTCTGTTGTACATCTTGGCTCTGAATTTGCCATCGGGAGAAAGCAGGTATTCCAGGGTCCAGTCACCAGCCACACTGCTGAAATCACTGGTGTTTTCAACGGTATTGGTAAAACCCCCTTCCCTGGTTACTCTTAGCCGCCCATCCAGGAAGGTATAGCTTAATCGGAGTTGAAAGGTATTTAATGCCTCCTGATCGAGGCCATTCAGGTCTACATCTATTTCGAGATTTTCATCAACTTGAGAAAACCAATAGCTCAATTGGTTGGAAAGCAATTCGCTGACACTGCTTCCTAGTGCGCCGCCTTGTCCCAGGCTCAGGTCATCAGGTGGTGAGAATTGACGTAGTACAATCAAACTGAACACCTGTCGATTGAGCGCTTGTTCGTCATTCTTGATTTCCTGAATTGCCCTGGTAATTTCAGGATCTACTGTTTGATTATCCTTCAGGTAAAGATCAAAATCAATTTCAGGGCTTAGCAATTGACCTTTCAGGTCTAGCTGTACAATTGCCGAATACCTTCCTTGAATCAGGCTCTCCGGCTGGTCGGCAAACAAAGGTGAGATATCAGCGCTTTGTTCATAGGTTGCATGAATGTCCAAGATGCCTTCGTACGGATCTCCGTACCAGGAAATCTTACTGGATGGCAAAATATCGAATTCCTTGTTGATAATATTGTACAAAGTGAAATTGTAACCACCCTTCTGAATGATGTACTCACCAAACATGTTGAAATCGCCTTCAGTGTCGATCAGAAGGTTTAAATGTCCACTTCCACGACCTCTGATGATATCACCGGCTTGTAAATCAAATATGATCTCCATATAGGCATCAGGCGTTAATTCCAGATCAAAATCAAGGTTGATCCCGCCTGATTTTATCCGTTTTACATCCAGTTCATCTACTCCAAGCTGTAAGGTATCACTGAAGCTTACAAAATTGATGTAGTCCTTTTCCTCAACATCTGAACTTTCGTTAATGGGAATAAAAATCCTGGTTCCTTTTTCTGAAACGGCCGAGGCTTTAACTTTGAAGTTACCCAGTGGACCGTTGAAGTGCAGGTCCCCGCTAACAATAGCAGTGCCATAGTACAAACTGCCTCTCTCACGGACCGTGTTTAGCACCATGAAGTTGGATAACTCGCCTGATAGTTCCAGTTCCAGATCCTTGAATCCTTGGTGAATCAAGCCTCCATTAATAATAGCGAAATTGCCATTTTCGTCCGAAAGTTGACCATTTACTATTTCAATGCGGTCATTGGTAAACTGTACTTCGCCCTGGTAATCATAAGTAGTGTTCAGATAGTTAACCTTGAACTGTCCTTGTGAAATTTCAATGGATCCACCTAAATTGGGGTTTTTTAGAGAGCCGCCAATAGTAATGTCCCCATTGATTTGTCCTTGCAGGTTCGAAAAAGTTTTTTCCACAAAGGGTTCGACCAGGTGAAGGTTTGCCTGGTTCAACCGGGCCAGTAAATTCAGTTGACCATCTGCTTTTGGGGTATAAGTCCCTCTCATATCCAGAATTTGATGCCGATCTCTGACAGCACCTAAACTGATATCGAAATACCCCTCCAAATAATTCCAATAAGATTTTCCTACTACATCACCCACCAGGAATTTCCCTAATTGGAAGTCTGTAATGGTCAAGCCACTATTTATGCGCGGTATGTCATAAAGATCCTGGAATTCTATGTTTGCATTCAACTCTCCATATATTTTATACTTCAAGAGGGGATTTAAATTATTTACCTGAAACTGATTAAACTCAACTAAAAAGGTTTTGGAACTATCAGGAGAAATAACGCCATTCATAGTGATACTCTGCAGGTCATGGTAAAGGGTAACGCTTTTAAAATCAAATTCACCATTGCTTATGGATATCTGATTATCAGGGGCCAGCCGCCATTGTTGGTTAAGAGCGCTGAAATCGGAATGATCGAAATGCAGCACGGACTGATCATTTTGAAACTCGAGTTGACCACTTACCATTGCTCTGTTCTCAGGGTAATTTTTTACCTCAATCTGGGTTTCAAAATCAATGTGGTCATTATTCCAGACTGCTTCGAATGAAAAATCTTGAGTGGTAGCCAGCGTGCCAATTTCCTGTTCTTTTGAATGGACATACGCCATTGCCAATACATTGGTGCTGTCACTAATTTTGGAGGTATTGAAATCAATTATTACATCATGCATGGTATTATTTTTATACCTCAGGGTGTCAATTTCACTGCTGGCTGCTAAAATGGAGGTAAATCCATGTCTAAAGTAACCTTCAACAGGGGTGTTCAGTGATACCTTCAAGTCAGGCTCAAACAGTTCTATGATGGGGTTTACATCTTTGAGTAAGCCGGTAAAATCGATGCGATACTTATTATGCGCTTTGGAAACCTTATGCTCATAGTATTCTTTCAGTCCATTTTTGTCATTGATAAGATTCAACCGATACTCATAAATGAGTCTATTTAAATCTCCAAATAAAGTACTGAATTCAAAATCTCCCTGGGCATTTATGTCGAAACGATCACTGGTCAAACTTACTCTTCGTTCATTAGCTTTCTTTTGGGAAATTACTTCCAGATAGGCAATATCCAGCGACTTCCCTTCATAGATGAAGTGGGTATTTCTTAGGTTGGCAAAACCCACCATTTCATCTATGGTCAGGCCGGTGAAATCCAGATCCAGGTAGGTACTGAGGGTTGCATCTTCATCAAATAAATTCAAAGGTTTTAATATGGCGGTGTCCAGGGTTGCTTCCACTGCAATGTGATCAACATCTTCACGGAGGTCTATGAAGGCATTGGAAGTAAACTTTAGGTTGGGGTCGTCAATTTTGAGTTTACCGATGAACAGTTCTTTTGCCAACCGGGCATCAGTTTCAATATTGGTGTAGTTATAATTCTTAAATCCGAAACTGCTTACTTTGGCTTTTAACTCAAAATCCGCTTTCTCAATAGTAAAGCCTGATCCCTGGATCTGACCTTGCAGGGCCACTTTCTGAAAAACATCGGGTTTGTTAGACCACTTGCCCAAATCGAAGTTGTCAGTAGCCAGGGTTCCTGAGTAGGCTGCACTTTGAGTACTTTCATCGATTTTTAGGTTAATATCAGCAATCAGCGTGCCTAACTGAGTGAAGAAGGTTCCGTTGGCCACAAAATCTCTGGGGAATCCCAGAAACTGACTGCTGAGGCGTATGGTGCCAAATTTCTGCACTTCGGCATATAGCTTATCTCCGATAAATGGACGAAGGTCCCTGGGAGAAATAACAGAATTGGTCATGCTGGCATCAATAAATGTATCCTGGAATACCGGCAAGCCCTCCATATTGATATTTCCAATAAAATGGCTTTCACCACCAAATTCCAGCTCTACATTGCTAAAATCAAATGCAGTAATTTTACCGTTAAAGTCACCACTTAGGATATAGTGTTGATCTGTGGGTCCTAATGAAGTAATAAAAAGCTTAAGGTCTTTAGCTGCAATATTGGACTTTTCGAAATTTGCTGCTATATGAACGCTGTCCCTAAAACTGCTAAGCGCAGTTGGGCGCTCATAGTTAAAAACCAAAGAGTCCTTAATTTCAGTTTCTCCAACCAATAGGTGGAGGTTTCTGAAGGCCATTACCTTATTATTGAAATAAAAGTCGGTAGTAAAGTCATGGACTATCAATGAAGTAACCGGTTCTACCGCTTCCATACGCATGATTACTAACCGGATGGTATCGTTCCGGATTTTAAAGTTCTTTATCTCTGAATTCAGGTTGTCCAGTAGGAAATGGTGATAATCCAATCCATTTTTTATAGAGTCTTTGATGATATTATTAAGTCTGACTCTGGAATCCACAAAAAGCACTTGGTTAATACGAAAATCCCTCTTGGCCTCTTTATTTTCAGGATTTACCCATTGCTTGATACTTTTAATAAATCCTCCGATATTGATTTCTTCTTCCAGGGAGTATTTTGTTAAATTGAAGTCAGCTTGTGTAAAAGTGACACGATCCAGTCTGATCTGGTTAATGGAAATTAATGTGGTAATGTCGAAATCCACCAGCAAATCGGCTACCCCGATCATTAAATTTTGTTGACGATCGTAAATACGAAGTCCTTTTACCTTCAGTTCATCAAACCAGTCTAAACGGACCTCTTCGATGGTTACTGGATAGTTTATTCTGTCGGTTACGGTTTTGGAAAGTTCTTTTACCAGTCTGGTCTGTATGAAAGGAATTTGAATAGCGGCCGCGAATAATAAGAAAAAGATAAAAACTCCTATGATAAACCAGAATATTGCTTTGACCACAGGATTTTTAATAAATTTGATTTTCGACGTGCTCATTGACACATGGCTAAAACCCCGACAATACTAGCTATAGAGTCCTCATGTGATGAAACTTCAGCGGCTGTAGTACATCAGGGAAAGGTACTTAATAATATTATAGCAACGCAGGCTGTCCATAAAAATTATGGCGGTGTAGTGCCTGAATTGGCCTCCAGGGCACATCAATCAAATATTGTGCCGGTTGTAAACACCGCCATGAAAGATGCAGGAATTAACCTGCATCAGTTAGATGCAATTGCATTTACCAGGGGGCCGGGATTACTGGGATCTCTTTTAGTAGGGACTTCTTTTGCCAAAGCCATGGCGCTTTCTTTGAATATTCGGCTAATCGCTGTCGATCATATGGAAGCACATGTGCTGGCCCATTTTATTAATCCTCCATATCCTGAGTTTCCTTTCATTTGTCTTACCGTAAGCGGGGGACATACTCAATTGGTCCTGGTAAAAGATTACCTGGACATGCAAGTGATCGGCCAGACCAGGGATGATGCGGTAGGAGAGGTCTTCGACAAGATTGCCAAGCTTTTAGGGTTTCCATATCCTGGCGGTCCTATGATTGACGAGAGTGCCCGGCAAGGTGACCCGTTGGCTTTACAATTTCCTTCGACAAATATGCCTGAACTGGAATACTCCATTAGCGGAATCAAGACTGCAGTGAAGTATTTTTTGAGGGAAGAGTTAGCAGGTGACCCTGATTTCAGCAAAGAC
>CAZOJZ010000296.1:0-4203 GCA_964580205.1 uncultured Roseivirgaceae bacterium | reverse complement strand
GGACAACCCTGAGCTATACAGGCAAAGAGAAAAACTGAAAGCCCAATTGCAGGCCAAACAATCTACATATGTACGGCTAAAATCCATTCAAGAGAAAACGCCCACCCTTACTCCTATTCAACTGGTTGAAGATGCGGAAGCAGAATACCTTGCGGTTCAGGCTGAATGGAATGCCATAAATGACCGAATAAATTTCCTCAAGGTAAAAGCGCCCTTTAGCGGGGTAATAACCCAACGTTTTGTTGATAATGGCGCATTGCTGCAGAGTGGTTTGAGCCAAACCGATCCACAAGCAATAGCGGAGTTGCAACAAACCGACCCCATACGGCTTACCATTTTCTTGCCGGAATCGGATGTATCAGCTATCAAAGTAGGTATGGAAGTTTCTGTAACCTTTCCTGAGTTGTCCGGCGAATCATTTTCTGCCCAAGTTAGTCGTATGGCAAAAGCGTTAGATCCCACTTCCAAAACTATGCAGGTGGAAATTGATATTGACAATCCTGATGACAGAATTATTACCGGCATGTATGCCAAGTGCTTAATCCAAATCAAAAGCCGTGAAGATGTTCCTTCACTTCCTCTAATTGCCAAAACCATGTACCAGGACGAACCGCATGTTTTAGTGGTGAAAGAGGGAAAAGTTAACCGGATTCCTTTGAGAACAGGGCTTTCAGGCAAAGATTATTTTGAGGTATTAAATCCGGAAATAAAGGAAGAAACCCTGGTGATTATCAAGGGAAAAAATCTCGTAAGGCCCGGACAAATTGTTGAACCCATATTAAAACAGGAGTAATTGTGAATACAATAATAAATAGCATACGAAGTAATGAATCAAGAGGTCTTGTCATCGTTTTTATTTACCTCTTTATAACTCTGGGAACACAGGGTCAAGACACCTTGCTTATTAATCTTGAAACGGCTCTTGAATTAGGCGGAGCCAATAACTTAACCATTCAGGAATACAGACAGCGACAGGAATTGGCAATTGCTAACCTAAGTAAAGCCAAAGAATGGTGGCTGCCGGATGTTTATGCAGGGGTTCAGACTCATCAACTTTGGGGTGCTGTGATGAATGGTAACGGTAATTTCTTTTTGGATGTGGACCGGGACAACCTCTGGACAGGACTTGGACTGGATGCCCGGTGGAACTTTGCGGATGGCATTTACCAAACAAAAGCTGCTAACCTGAAAGTGCAGGCTGCCCACTACCAGACTCATGCAGAGCATAATAAAGCTTTGCTTGAAATCATTGTAGCGTATTATGACTTTATGGCCGCTCAATTGTACTATCAAGCCTTTCAGCAATTGGCAGCACAGGCTGACACAATTTCCAGACAAGTAGCCATTCAGGTAGCCGCGGGATTAGCATACCAATCAGAATTGTTACTGTCAAAAAGCAACGTCAACCACCTTATAGTGCAAATGCTAAATGCCAAAATTGAATACGGCCAGAACTCGGCAACTCTAGTGAAACTACTGAACTTAGACCCCACCCTGAAATTGCTAAGTGTTGATTCGGTCATGATTCCTTTGGACCTTTTTAAATATTCCGAAACCATTGCCTTTGATTCAGTCTATCAGAACAGACCGGAATTTAAGCAATCAGAATCATCTCTTAAATCCATTGAAATGGCGAGGAAAACTGTAACCACCGGGCTACTGATCCCGGAATTGCGGTTAAACACTTACGGCTCCTATTTTGGCGGATTGGGAGGACAGGTAACTCCAATGGACCCTATTCAATACCCGGAAACCAACCAACTTTACCCAACAGGAGCTTTTAATGTTTCGTTGATGTGGCAAATCCCCATCGGCAGGCTGATTTATGGCGGAGATGTGAAACGATACAATGCCCGCATCCTCATTCAACAGACACATCTTGAACAGGTAAAAGCGGGAATTAATGAGGAAATTATAACTGCAAGACAATTATTATTGGCAGTTAAGGAACAGATGGAAATCGCCTTTGATGGCAACCAATTCGCGGAACTAGCCCTACAACAAAGCATTCAGCGACAACAACTGGGAACTGTACGACCTTTTGAAATCTTACAAGCACAGGAAATCTTCATAAAATCCCGATTGGATTACTTGAAAGCTGTTGCTGACTTTAACAAGGCTCAGTATGCATTGATGGCGGCAAATGGAGAAAGCTTATAGTAACTGAAAATCATAGATGGTAAACCCCGGTTCGTTGATCAACGGCAGGTCCCAGCACCCGTTCCTCCGCCGGAGACACCTGGTTGACTTCAAAAATCATTAATCTATTGTTCGGTGTTCGATATTCCCACAGGTTGGTGCTCTTTTCTCAAAAGATCGTTTACGGTCTTCACCGGATTGAAAGTTATGGCAGGTACTTCCACAAAAATAGTGTTCCAATTTGCCATGGAACCATTCCATAAGCCCGGTAGTTCCAGGGCTTTCAAATCCTTGCCGTCTTTAGATTTTTGACTTATAAATCCTGTATTGGGGTCCCGGAAGTCAAGCAGGTTGAATTTGTTTCCCAGGTAATCACGGGTGCTGCAGACCAGGTCCACCGGATTAAAGTGAGTGGCATTCTGTACAATCCCCTGTTGGTCATCATCATTTGGGTCCACCTGGGAGGTTTCAACAATTTGTAACGAAATAGCGCCGTCCGAACTTTTCGCCCAAAATGGCCCTCCACCAGGTTCCCCCTGGTTTTTCACCATTCCACAAACTCTTAATGGCCGGTTCAGTTTACTATGAAGGTATGACCGGGTAATTTCCTTATCTGGTGAGGCCTGGACATACAATTGTTTCCCCAGATATCTGGATGCTTCTTCAATTGCTGAATCACCGTTGGCATCGAGTTTTTTCAGCAGCCTGAAAATTTCTTTCCTCACTTGAAGCAGCAAACCTGCCAGCGCTTTTTTGTAGCGACGGGTTTGGTCCTTCAAATGGTCCGGGACCACATTGTCTACATTTTTGATAAAGATAATATCTCCTTCAATCTCGTTTAGGTTTTCCAGCAAGGCGCCATGTCCGCCCGGCCGGAACAATAAGCTACCGTCACTATCCCGAAATGGTTGGTTCTCCAGATCAACGGCAATGGTATCGGTGGACGGTTTTTGTTCAGAATATGATATTTCAAAAGATAGATCGAATATCTTCTCATAAACTGGTTTTTGCTGACTTTCCAGGGCATTGAAATTGGGCCTGTGCTGAGGCGATACCGTAAAGTGAAGCCGGGCGACAGCGTCCCCGCTTCTTCCGTATTGGGCGGCCTCTACCAGATGCTCCTCTACCGGGACCCTCTCCCCGAATTGATACTTATGGAAGGTCAAAAGTCCTTTAGGCAGGAAGCCATAGTTAAGCCCTTTGTCTGTAAGAATATATTGCAGTATCACCTGATAGCCCTGATCATTGATCACCTGATTAAGGTCAAGTCCATCCTTGGCCATCACAGATTGCAATTGTTCAAAAAAAGCAAAATCTTCAATCCGATTCAGCGCCTCAACCGCCAATGGGAAACTGCCGGCTGAAGTATGATCTTGCATTAGAGCAAAAAACTCTTTGAACATCCTGCTGGCAGCCCCGGATGCCGGTACAAATTTCACCACCACGTTATCATCCAGATTCGTTTCGCAGAAATCTATGTATTCCTCCACTTCTTCTTCAGATAGCCTGATTATGCCATCATCAACGCAGGCTGCTCTTTTCAAATCCAAATAGGGAAAGCCTTGCTGGAAATAGGAAATCTGCTCACGCACCTGGTCTTCTGTAATTCCTTTTTCCTGAAGTTGTATTAAGTCGCTATCGGTTAGCATAGTGAATGTTTTATTAGAATTTGACTATGCCCTTTAATAGATCCGGATCCATTAGTTCCAGCGCCTTGTTAGTTTCCTTTACCGGCAACCGACAAGATTTATTTTCACAAACGTAAATTGTGGTCTGTCCCTCCACTAACTTGTTGGCTAATAACTCTAAATTGCCCTCCATTGGTCCACCCAGGTAAATTACATTAGGCAGGTAATAGGAATCGAATTCGGACCGTAAAGATTTCCATTGATCTCCTACGATGGCCACCTCATAGAGCGGCTGGTTTAACTGCATCATTAAGGTGGCCCAATTGCTATAGAATATCGGCTGTTGACTCATGGTGGGATGGATATTGCTAAGCATCTGTTTAGCCATTTCCAGATATTCATCCTTGTAAAGATAAGTGCCTAGAAGATATAAATT
>CAZOJZ010000295.1:0-4072 GCA_964580205.1 uncultured Roseivirgaceae bacterium | reverse complement strand
GTAAATAGATACTGGCAGATGATGTTCGGAAACGGGCTGGTTAAAACACCGCAGGATTTTGGAGTCCAGGGGGCTTTGCCTTCACACCCTCAGCTACTGGACTGGTTGGCGGTTTACTTTCAAGAGCATAATTGGGATGTTAAGGCACTCTTGAAGGTAATGGTGATGTCTCATATCTATAGACAATCCAGCAAAATAGAAAAGGAAAAATGGGAACGGGACCCTGAAAATATCTTACTGGCCCGTGGAGTAAGCTACCGCTTACCGGCTGAGATGATCAGGGATAATGCTTTAGCTGCCAGCGGCTTGCTGGTGCATCAACTGGGAGGTAAAAGTGTACGACCCTATCAGCCTGAGGGTTTATGGATCGACAAAGGGTCTTTTTCTCATATGCTGCTGCGTTATAAAATTACTCCGGGTGACAGCTTGTACCGGCGAAGTTTGTATACATTCATAAAGCGAACTTCCCCTCACCCGGCCATGACAGCCTTTGATGCACCCAATCGTGATATTTGTACTATAAAACGGGAAAGAACCAACACCCCATTGCAGGCTTTGGTGCTAATGAATGATCCACAGTTTGTTGAATGCGCCAGGGTGCTGGCCCAAAGAATCCAACGTGAATCCGGTGATAAATTACAAGATCAAATTACTTATGCGTTTCGATTGGTGACAGGGCGAAGACCAAAAAAAGAAGAAATTGCCATTTTTGGAGACCTGTACCATAGCCAACTTACCCGATTCAAGCAGAACCCCAGGGATATAGATAGTCTTATGACGGTAGGAGCGTATCCTGTAGATCCGGAGCTCAACAAGGCTAAGACAGCAGCATTAACAGTGGTAGCTAGTACCATGATCAATCACGATGAAGCCTATATGAAACGATAGTTATAAATTATAAGTTATAAGTTATGAATTGTGACCACCAAAATAGTAACTACACCCGACGAGATTTTCTTACCAGGACCTCTTTAGGCCTGGGGGCGTTATCGCTGGGATCGTTCATGGACCCTATGGGACTTTTTGGCCAGTCCAATATGGCGACCGGCGGCACCAACAGCTCGGGAGGAGTATTAGGCGGACCTCACTTTACTCCTAAAGTTAAACGTGTCATTTACCTGTTCCAAAGTGGCGCTCCTTCACAACTGGACCTATTCGACTATAAACCATTATTGAACAAGATGAATGGTGAGGAACTGCCGGAAAGTATACGTCAAGGTCAACGATTGACCGGTATGACTGCCGGTCAGGCATCGTTTCCATTGGCAGGCACGCTATTCGATTTTAAGAAGCAGGGAGAAAGTGGGGCATGGATGAGTGATTTAATGCCTCACACTGCCAAAATTGTGGATGAATTGTGCTTCATCAAGTCGATGTATACGGAGGCCATAAATCATGATCCGGCGATTACTTTTATTCAATCCGGATCAGAATTACCCGGAAGGCCGTCCATCGGATCGTGGTTAAGCTATGGTCTGGGATCTGATAACGAGAATCTTCCCTCATTTGTAGTTTTAATCACCAAAGACAAATTTGGGCAACCTCTTTATTCAAGGTTATGGGGAAATGGATTTCTTCCTTCACAGCACCAGGGTGTACAGTTTAGAGCTGGCAAGAATCCGGTGCTCTATCTGAACAATCCACCGGGAGTAACCGAAGAGAGTCGCCGAGAGCAATTAGATCACTTGCAGAAACTGGAGAATATTAACTACCATGATGTTGGAGACCCAGAGATCCTGGCACGTATGGCACAATATGAGATGGCTTTTCGCATGCAGACTTCGGTACCGGAAATTATGGACACTAAGTCAGAACCAAATCATATCTATGATTCCTATGGACCTGATAGCCGCATACCTGGGACCTATGCAGCCAATTGTCTTTTGGCCAGGAGGCTGGCGGAAAGGGATGTCAAGTTTATACAGTTATATCACCAGGGGTGGGACCAGCATGGAAACTTACCCAAAGCCATTAAAACTCAGTGTGAAGAGACAGACCAAGCTACCGCAGCCCTGATAATGGACCTAAAACAGCGGGGTATGTTGGACGACACATTGGTTATATGGGGTGGTGAATTTGGCCGGACAAATTACTCTCAAGGACAGTTAACCGCTGATAATTTTGGTAGAGATCATCACCCCAGGTGTTTCACCATATTTATGGCGGGTGCTGGCGTAAAAAAGGGATTTACCTTGGGAGCCACCGATGAATTTGGATATAGTATAGTACAAGATCCAGTGCATGTTCACGATTTTCAGGCCACCTTAATGCATCTTCTGGGAGTTGATCATGAGCGACTGACCTTCAAGTTTCAGGGGCGGCGATACCGGTTAACTGATGTGCACGGAAAAGTGGTGAAATCGATTTTAAGCTAAAGATCTGTGACGATCATGAATATTAATAAAGCCTTACGAATAATTTTAATAACCTTATTTATTTCATCCATAGGGTTATCCCAAGTGCCCAGTGCTCAAAAGCTGGACCCCAATATGGCCTTGAAAGAGGCAGATTCTGATGGGATCGTTTGGTTCGATCCAAGGGAGGAACCATTTGGATTGACCGGGATGGAGTGGATCAAAGAAGACGGTGTTTACAGGCGTTTGCCAAAGCAGCCGGATTGGCAAATACGAAAACCGGTAGATGAACTTGCCAATCAAACCGCTGGAGCACAAATAAGATTCAGGACCAATAGCAGAAAAATACTGGTAAAAGTTGAGTTGAGAGAAAGGTCGGGGATGTACCACATGCCGGCTACCGGACAAAGTGGATTTGATTCGTATGTACAGGATGAAGGAATTGAAAGGTATGTAAAAACTACACGGTTCCCCCACGATACATTGCGGTATCAGGTGGAACTGTTTAATGAAGGAACCAAACAATTACGCCGTTTTACCCTGAATTTTCCACTCTACAATGGAGTAAAATCAGTATTGGTTGGTCTTGAGCAGGGGGCTGATTTACAGGAGCCTTTGCCATTTGCACTCCCAGGCAAGTTTATAATATACGGTACTTCTATCACCCAGGGAGGCTGTGTCTCCAGGCCGGGTATGGCTTATTCAAACATTTTAAGTCGAAAATTGGGCGTTCAATTTGTAAACCTGGGTTTTTCTGGAAATGGGCGAGGAGAGCCGGAACTGGCTCGTTTGATTAATCAAATTTCTGGAACAAGTTTTATCATATTGGACTACGAAGCCAATGCCGGTAAAACGATTATGAATACTTTGGGCCCATTTGTTGAAGTACTTAGAGAGCGGCACCCACAAACGCCTATATTGATCATGTCCAAAATCCGCTATGCCAGAGCTATTGATGGCAGCGATGCATATGAGTCATTGATGTCGTTGCGTGATATTCAGATAAACCTGGTTAATGACCGGAAAACCGCTGGTGATGAAAATATTTATTTTCTGGATGGCTCGAAGGTCCTTGGAGACGATTATTTCGAATGTACGGTAGATGGCGTTCATCCTTCCGATTTGGGTTCGCAGAGAATAGCTGATGCGTTGTTACCGGCAATAAGGGATATACTTTCAAACTAGCGCCCGGCGCTAAGCGCCATGCGCAAGCTCAAGGCATCCACGCGATTCGTAATTCATAATTTGAAATTTGCAATTCATTCCAGAATATAATTCCCTGCCAGAGCAATATATTCCTCCAGCTGCTCATCGATCCACCGCTGATCCTTATTCATTTCTGTAGCCATTAACTGCGCCACTTTCAGCGCCATTTCAATACTGGCGCGGGCATCCATAAACAGGGCCCTAACCCGCCGCGCAAGTACGTCTTCTACGGTCCTAGCCATTTCTTCTGTTACTGCCCATACAACTTCAGCGCCTATGTAATCCAGATTTGGATGCAGTTTTTCTGCCAGCTCCGGACGATCATCTATCAGTTGCAGAATAGCTGCCCGGTCTGAACCATAGATCTGCAGATGATCTATTTCCTGAACATTTCGCGCATACCCATGGATGGGCATGTTCTTAGTAATGCAAGGACGTTCTTCCAAACCGCCTACCAAAGCCACCTTGTCCACAGTGTCTTCTCCCATTTTTCTATAGGTGGTCCATTTGCC
>CAZOJZ010000294.1:0-2299 GCA_964580205.1 uncultured Roseivirgaceae bacterium | reverse complement strand
TATTGACCGGGCGGGGATTGAGCTTGACAGGTCCCAGTCGTCAATTGAAATACGCTTATTGGATCTCTTAGTATCAGATTGGAATATGCGGGAACTATCTGATGAGGCTGAGTTCAGATTGTCCCTGGGCCGGCAGTCTGTGAAATTTGCCAGTTCCGAATTTACATTTGGCTCCATCGTATATGACTATCACCTGCGTGAGCTCGAAATCATTGACTATAATTTCAAACAGAAAGACTCCTTGCAGAGAACCGTGATCAACATCGAAGGGGCATCCATGAGGGTCAGTAAGCTTGACTATGAGGCATTGATCAATAATGAACATTTTGTTTTGGAGCAGCTGTCTATTAATCAGCCTATTATTACAGTCCATGTCTATCCGCACAAAAAAAAGAAGAAAAAAAGTAAGTATCCAATATCGGACTTAATTAAGCGTAACCTTCGAGAGCTCCTAATTGATGAATATAGTCTCACAGACGGCAAATTGGAGTTGAATATTTATGGAGAAACAGATACTCTGTATGTGCATCTTCCCAAAATGAATCTGGATGCAAAAAATATAATGGTAACGGAAGACAGCAGTACAATTATGATTGGTGAATTAGACCTTGAACTTGATAAAACCGTTCTTGGACTCGGTGGTCCAATATCCTTGCAATTTTCCAGATTGACCTATGATCATCAGTACAATGTTGAAATAGATTCCATTGAGTTGCTGGACAATCAAACCGGGAAAGATCTCATTACTTGTGAGTCTCTCAAACTCTTCAATTTTGATTTCTTCCACTTCTACTTTGAAAATGACCTCACCGCAGATTCACTGATGCTGCAAAATGGAAAGTTAAATACATACCAGGGAGCGCCGAGATTAAAAAAGCTTAACCAGAAGAAGCAGAACAGTGCAAAAAGAAAAGAAGCACCTACACTCCATATAGGTAAGGTGAAATTCGATGGTATTGACATGAATATTGATCTGGGACAGCAACAGATATTAATACAAAATCTCAAAGCAGAAGCAGAGAATCTAATTAGGGAAGATAAGACCAGCTATAAGCTACATTATATTGAAAGCCCTGCGATTACTTATACAGACAGCATCCAAGCAATTAAAGTTGACCTTGAAGATGTTCTTATTTATCCAGGCTTACAGCAAGTGGGTAAATTAGACGGGCAGTATCGGAATTTAACTTTGTCCCTGGATAATCTCAAAGCAATCCCCAGGAATTTTGATTTGGATCACCCTACTTTTTACCAATGGAACAGTATTGAGCTGGCCAGCATTGAGCTAAAGGGTACACTTCCTGAACAAGAAAAAATAGGGGAGAAAAACCCTCTCCCGGACCTGTTTTTTCAAAAAGTGAAACTTGATCAACTCCATCTGGATCTAAATATGGCTAATAATACCCACCTGTTTGCCACCGGGAGTGATTTTTTAGTAGCCAATGGTCAGGTTGTTGGTGGGGCAACACAGGTGGGGCACATTGAGATGAATATCCAGGAAGCAGCATATACCTCTGATCAGAATAGTTACTCAATAGGAGCTGCCGAAATAAACAGTGATTCAGTGTCTTTGATAGAGGCGATAATGGTAAAAACCGGGTCCGGGGACACTATTAATGCAGATAGAATTGAATTGGGTCCCTGGGAAAAAACATTTAGCGAAACAACCATGGACCAATTGCTGGTGGTCCAATTGAAATACAATCAGGCAGGTAGTACCGGAAAGTCTACATCCGACAGTATCAGGCTCAATAATATAAGTTGGAAAGTGTCGGCTAGCCCATATGTAGATCAAGTTAATATTTACGCACCGAATATTTATATAAGCTCTACAAAACCAACAAACTCACCTAAAAATAAGGGAGCAGGCACTTTTCCATTGAAGATGTTTGGGGAAATTCAAATTGATCAGGGTCAGATTACTATAAATGAGAAGAAGATCTTATTTGACCAGGTGCATGTGAATGTCAGGGATAATCAGAAAAAGGTTGATCTTAAGGACCTGGCTTTTGCAACCACCAAATCAAGCATTCACATACACCATATTTGGAACTCAGATTCGCATATAATCATTGATTCAGTCACCATAGTACCTGATGCCGAATATTTGAAAGGAATCGAAACCGAAAGAGACGTAGTGGCGGGACAATTTTACCGAATTGAGATTCAGGATATTGCATGGGATTCTCTTATTAACGGCAATAAGGTTGTTGCAAATGGGTTACTATTGGATGGGTTTGATATTTCCATACGACGTGATAAAACACTTCCTGATCCGGAACGTATTAACAAACCGATT
>CAZOJZ010000293.1:0-1605 GCA_964580205.1 uncultured Roseivirgaceae bacterium | reverse complement strand
CCCATTTCTTTCACCCAGTTGCCTTCAAATTCCTCCACCAGGCGTTTTTGGATTTCATGGCTCTGGTGAACCTGCTCCATGGCCTTGGCTTCATTCTTACCCATTAATGAAGTGTAACCTACAATATCGGTAAACATGATTGCTGCCAGCTGTCGATGCCGTGATATATTATAAGTTAGTTTCTTTAGGGTATTCATGACATTGATATGATAGTGTAAATCATCTATTTTGGTTAGTTTTTGCCAATGTCGATACTCTATGTATTTGGGATTAAAACTGGTAACCCACAAATCCAAAATTTTTTTTGTACCTTATTAGGGTTACTTTCCCCCCGAGCAGTTACCAATCTGTAGCAATCATGATGGACCAGGATACATTTCAAAAAATTAGATTAGGCGACCAAAATGCACTGGCTGAAGTGTATATAAGCAATCGTGACTCTGTGATCAACTGGATTACCCGCAAACACAGTTGTTCATTGGAAGAAGCCAAGGATATCTATCAGGATGCCATTGTGATTTTCTATAACAATGTGGCCAAAGGCAAAATATCAGCTATAAATTTTAGCATCAGCTCCTATCTTCATGAAGTGGTAAGGCGCCAATTTTTAAATAGGCTAAAAAAAGACAGCCGGCTGAGTCGTGGCTTGCTGGATACCCTAAAATACCCAGGAGATTCAGATACTGAAGAAGATCAGCAATACGAACAGAAATTAAAGGTGGTGCATATGGCCCTGCAGGAGTTAAGCGATGCTTGCAAAAATCTTATTAAACTGAGGTATTTTACTAATATGAGCATGGAAAGTATCTGTGATCAGTTGGGGTACAAAAATCCCAGCACCGCCAAGAATTTAAAATATAAGTGCATGCGTATCCTGAGACGAAAAGTCAACACTATGGCCAGGCTCGGGATGCAAATATAGATAGCATATGAAGAGTGAACACATAGATATGTTTGACGGATACTTTTCCGGAACGCTCAATGAGCAGGAAAAGTTAAATCTTGAAAGCCGTCTGAAAGCTGACATGAGTTTCGAGCAGGCATTTCAAGAGTACCGGGATTTAAGAAATGGCATAGATTATTCGATTATGAAAACCTTGAAAGAAGAACTGCAAGAATTAGAAGCTACCCTACCCGAGGTCCAAATTGAATCACAAGTCCAGGCACTCAGCGAAGAGCCGAAAGTTGGCCAGCGCTTTGTGTTATGGAAAGTGGCGGCAATCGTGATGCTGATAGCAGTTTCGGCGGTAGTGGTATTTCAATTAAATCGACCATCTTCTCCTCAGGATCTATTCACCCAGTACTTTGAACCTTATCCCAACGAATTTGTCAGCGCCAAAAGAGGCGACGATATCGCGGCAGACCCCTTGATTCAGGCTTTCCAGGCTTATGACAATCAGAATTTTAGCGCAGCCATCGATGGATTCACTATGATCCTGGATGAAGATCAAAACGTGATGGTGCTGTTTTACCTGGGCAGCGCCCAATTGGCGCAGAATAAAAGTCAGGCCGCCATAGCTACTTTCGAGAGATTTCTAGAAATATCAGAAGATTCTGTTACCGAGGCCAAGTGGTATTTGGCGCTAAGTTATCTAAAAGAGGACC
>CAZOJZ010000292.1:0-4380 GCA_964580205.1 uncultured Roseivirgaceae bacterium | reverse complement strand
CCGAACAATTGTTCCCATAACCGGTTTACCAGAACCCTACCAGTTAATGGATTTTGATCACTGACCATCCACTTTGCTAATCCCATTCGATCCTGAGAAAAATCTTCAGTGAATTCCGGCAAGGAAGACGGTACTCCGATTTGAACCTGTTCACCCGGCACCATCCAATTCCCACGCTCAAAGACGTGTGTGGTACGTATGAAATCTGACCGGTCCTTCATTATCGGTGTTTGATCGGCTTTTAATCGAAGCTCCTTTAATTCATCCTGTAACCGCTGTAACTCCTTGGAATTTTTGTCTTCGCTATTTCTATACTCCAGATTAATCTCCCTGATCATCGCTACTCCGTCAGGAACTTCCCCAGTGGTATTTATCATCTGGAATATCAGGTGATGCAATCCCTTGACTGGAATTTCAATAGCCCAGAACTTTTCCATAAAAATATTCTTCGCAGTATACTCTGCGCCACGCACTCCCCCGGAGTAAGGTAATTGCATCTCTACTAATATATCACCCCCAAGAGAGTCAAGGAATACCACCAATTTTACATCCGGGCTACCAGAAAAATTCAACCTTATACTTTCAATACCTGTTAAATCAATATTCTTAAACTTGAAGTAGAAATCCTTTTCCTTTTGAGTATTAACATTATTACTCCAATTACTCAATAACCCGTCCGGATAAAGTATGACATTATGAAATTCATCCACGTACTCTGGCAACAAGGTTGGAAACAGGGCAACCTTAATTTGATCAGAAACCAGCTGATTAGGATCAGGATTTGGCTGCCGCTTAATGGTTGAGATACGCTCTATGGTTTCTTTAATCTTTTTTGTATCCTTGTCCGAATAATGCAGATAAAGCGGGACATCCAACATCAGGTCGCTGTCCTGGGTGGTATTAAAAAAGGCAAACGCCTGATAATATTCCTCATGACGAATGGGGTCGTATGGGTGGTCGTGACATTGTACACATCCAATGGTCAGGGACTGCCACACCTCAAATGTGGTGTTAACACGGTCAATTACCGCTACTGCTCGAAACTCCTCATCCTCGGTGCCGCCTTCGGTATTGGTCATGCTATTTCGGTTGAAAGCCGTAGCAATCAACTGTTGAGGAGTGGGATCATCCATTAAATCACCAGCCAGTTGTTCGATGGTAAACTGATCGAACGGCATGTCCCGGTTGAAAGCATTTATTACCCAATCCCGGTATCTCCAGATGCTGCGTGGCGGATCTTTTTCATAACCTTTGGAGTCTGCATATCGTGCCAGGTCCAACCACCACGCCGCCCACTTTTCACCGTAATGCTGAGATTCCATCAAGCCATCTACCAGGTGCTCATAAGCCTCTGGGGATTTGTCGCTCAGAAAGTTGTCTACTTCTTCAGGGGTTGGCGGCAGACCGATCAAATCCAGGCTCAATCGCCGAACTAAAGTCTCCCGCTCTGCTTCCGGTTGAGGGCTTAGGCCTTCCTGTTCGAGCCTTTCTAAAATGAAAGCATCGATATTATTTATTGCCCAGTTTGAGCTGACATCCGGAATCTCCTGAACCTCAGGAGCTTGAAAAGACCAATGCGCTTCCCAAACCGCACCTTCATCAATCCATTTGCCAATAATTTTAATTTGCTCTGCCGATAGTGGATCAGCGTCTTGAGGCATACGGTATTCTGGATCACCATGGCTAATCCGTTTAAAAAGTTCGCTTTTATTTTTACTGCCTGGCACAATGGCCGGTTTACCCGATTCGGTGGTTTGATACACATCTTCCTCGAATAATAGGCTAAACTCCCCTAACTGTTTAATCCCACCGTGACAGGTCAGGCAGTTTTCGTTGAGGATTGGTCGAATGTCCTTATTATAACTAACCTTCTGAGACTCAGTCTGACAAGAAAATATCCCTGAGCACAACAGCCCACCTACAATCATAGGTGTCAGGCTCCGTAATGTGAAGGAGTTTGTTAAAATTGCCATATCCTCAGTTTAGAGTTTTAGGAAAATTAATAAAAATGTGATGATTTTTGATATTAGTTGGTATGTTTTTTCCAAGTTTCTGAGCAAACACCAAACCTCAAATCCCAAAAGACAAATAAGCCTCCAGCTTACCAGCAACAAATCCAAACCCATATGACACAATCAACTAGCGTAGTCTATAGGCCCTGGTAAATTTCACGACAAACCGCAACCCGCGCCCACCCTCGCTTTTCCCAAAGCGTTTGGCACTTCGGACCTTGTAATTTGTCATTTAGTTGGAATTGCGTTTTGCCCGCCTGCAGGCCGGCAGGGTGCTTGGAATTTTAAAGTTTAGCAATGCTAAACTTTTTAAACGCTTTCTTTATTCCCTTGTCAATGCGTTTTTGCATCTTGGTATTTTTCTTAACCAAAACACTGCTGGCACTACCTTCCCAAACTCGCTTGTTTTGGGCGGCGTCTACCAGTTCGATATTCACAGTGCCTTCGGTGTAGGTCCCCACAGGCACCTCCTCCACTTCCCAGTGATAATTTCTTTGACCCATATAGTGCATGTCCTGCCTTGCATTAGTTTCCCGGGTCTGTACTTTTTCCTCTATCAGAACTCCAATATTTACCAATAAATCCGGGCTATCTGAGCGGACCAGACCTTTGGCCTCCAGTTCTCGTTGGATGGCAGCTTTAAGGAATTCCAGATTTTCTGGTCTTGTTTCAATATCAATTAACACCTTTATATCAAAGTCTAGAAAACCGAACGTTTTATATGAAGACTGGGCTGAAATTGATGCTGAAGTAAAAAGAAACACTATCAGCATAATTGGAATAAGTATTCTGTTTTTTAGCATTGTGAGTTACTTTTAATGATTAATATCCAGCTGTCACAAACCGAGTTTGTTTACATCAAATTTCTTGAAGATTCGTGCAACTCCCTTATCGATCCGTTTACGAGCGTTCTTTTGTTTTCTAAGTACATTGCTTGACGACTCCTCCCACACAGCGTTATCGGCTTCGGTGTCTACCATTTCAACCGAAATAGTCCCCACCTTATAAACGCCAACTACTACTTCCTCAACTTCCCAATGGTAATTCCTCTGACCCATATACCGTATATCGCGATAGTCAGTCTCCCTGGTTTGTACTTCTTCTTCTATTACTATTCCAATGTTTACTAACAGGTCAGGATTTCCGCTCTGCTGTAGTCCCCGAGCTTTCAACTCTTTTGCTATAGCAGATTTTAGATAATCAATGTTTTCGGGGTTGGTCTTATATTCAGTTAATAACTTTACGTCAAAATCAAGAAAATCAAAAGTTTGGTACTTGGAATTATTTTGTGCCTGTGCAGACCCGCTGATCATAGACATATAGCCAAGGCACAACAAGGCAGGTAGCAATCGAATATAATTTTTCATGGTTCCGAAAATTTAGGAAAACAATATAATAAGATTTTTTCAATCAGACTAATACGAATTCTTCCCTTCCTTGATGGTTTTCAGCGCCTCTAACTGGCATAATGGTATAGGTGATAAATTTGGTAGTTGATGATTGAGCTTAATTAAAGTTGCTGTAAAATGTGGATTCTAGTCTGTCACAAATACAACAATCCGATTAATCCCGATCCAAACATTTATCCGCAAATTTCAAATACTGCTCCCAGTCATACTCGGTTAACGCATGTGCCCCGGTGCGAATATGGTACCCCTGTTTGCCAGCCTTGACCGGAGTATCTATTGGAGGTAATTCCGGGCTCTTCAGGGATTCGAATCCGTAAAGCTCATATACAGGGCCAGCCAAAACAAGTGAAGTGTATTCTCCCTTAGGGTCAGCCCACTGGTCTTCCCGGGCGCTGGCTACATAAACAGGGCGTGGTGCGATTAGTGCTATTAACATGTGTTGGTCTAGAGGCAGATGGTCTTCCTTACCGTTGTATTGATGAAAGTTCTTGCAAAACCAGTGTGGAAAACTATTATTGATCACTTCAACGGTCTCTCCAATTCCTCTTCTTGATAAGGCCGCTCCTCCACACCCGGAATTATTGGAGATTACCAGGGCAAAGCGCTCATCCATGGCCCCCGCCCAAAGAGACGTTTTACCAAGTCTGGAATGCCCGATCACTGCAACTCTGTGATTGTCGATTCTTTCATCTGTTTCAAGGTAGTCCATGGCCCGCGATAAACCCCAGGCCCAGGCAGCAATAGTACCCCATTCGTCAGCTCTAGGGTGATTGTTGAGCAGGGCATGTACTCCGTTATTAAAGCCGTCATCGAAATCGGGGTCAATGTCACCACAGTGGATGGTTGCCAGTCCGTATCCCTTTGCTAAAATCATTTCGAAAGGCCAATTCGATACCCTGCCACCACGGGAGTTTTCACCAGCATGGTGATCGGTTATTCCCAGATCCTCATTGTTAAGC
>CAZOJZ010000291.1:0-52067 GCA_964580205.1 uncultured Roseivirgaceae bacterium | reverse complement strand
TACGATTTATCAGTATTCACTTTTTATGGCGGGGTAGGTTACAACGAAATATTGTCAGAGCTGGAAGTATTAGGCACCTACGATATCGGAAATGAAATTCTTATCGATCCTATTGGGGTTAGTACTACCTATAACGGATTCAAGGCTACCATGGGGTTTCGAATAAAGCTTGCTGTTTTTACCTTACACGCAGATTATACCTTTAATGAGTATAACCTGATCACCGCAGGATTTGGACTTAACGTAAACTAGCGGCCCTCAAACCTTGGATCTCGTTTTTCAATAAAGGCCTGCATTCCTTCCTTTTGATCTTCCGATGCAAAGAGCAGATAAAAATTCTTACGCTCAAAATGCAGCCCTTCATCCAGGTGTGTTTCGTAGGACCTGTTTACTGATTCTTTAGCAAGCCGAACCGCTACTGGTGACATTATAGCCACCTGACCGGCGAGTTTGATGGCTTCTTTAAGGTATGACTCTACCGGAACTACCTTATTCACTAATCCATATTTCAAGGCTTCTTCCGCGTTTATAAATTTTCCTGTGAGCACCATTTCCATGGCCCTGACTTTTCCAATTGCCCGGGTCAATCTTTGGGTTCCTCCCGCTCCAGGCATCACGCCAATTTTTATTTCAGGCTGTCCGAACCGGGCGGTTTCCGAAGCAATAATCATATCACAGGTCATGGCCAGTTCGCATCCCCCACCCAAGGCGAATCCCGAAACAGCTGCTATTAGTGGTTTTTGTACTTTTCTAATTTGATCCCAGGTGCTGAACTGATCAATTTTTAGCATGTCAATGGCCCCTTTATCTGACATCTGTTTGATATCAGCTCCAGCGGCAAAAGACTCATCGTTGCCAGTAAGTACAATTACACGTACTTCTGAATCATCATCCAGGGTTGACAGAACTTCCTTCAATTCCTGCATTAATTGTAAGTTGAGGGCATTCAACTGCTTGGGTCGATGCAATTCAACCAGTGCAATTTGTGGTTTATATTGCCTGGTGATCTTTATAAAATCCATATTGGGTGCTACCTGGGAAGGTGTTGAGGGATAAAAAAAAGAAAAACCTTCTAATTAAAGAAGGTTTTTCGGTAAAAGTGTTAAACAGGTGTATGAATTGTGTGTTATGCATTGATATATACCTTAGGCTACTAATAGGTAACCACCTGGAGTTAAAAAACTTTATTCAAGGATAATAATAATTCATAAACTTCTGATTTTCAGTCAATACAACAGTTGATTTATTTAGTTTTTTTTCAGAAAGGCCCAAATCTGAACCGGGAATAACCTTTGGTAAAGGCTGTTTCGGTGGTTTGTTAAGGGCATAGTTTATGGATAATACTAAAACCAACACTCCATATTTGATTAGGAATGAGATATTTTTGCTTAAAGAACTGAAATCTACTCCGACTAGCAGGTGGCTTTGCAAAAAAGTAAAATGTTTAACTTAAAAACGCATTTACTGGTCGGGAGTTCAAAATAGTAATAAAATGGGATATACCATAGATTAAAACCAAATATGGTTAAAGTTTTATTTGTGTGCCTGGGTAATATCTGCCGATCTCCGGTGGCCGAAGCAATTTTTAATAAAGGAATAAGGGAAGCTCGATTAGTACACCGGTTCCTGGCTGATTCGGCGGGTACTTCAGCGTATCATTTAGGTGATCCACCAGATCAAAGGTCTGTTAATAATGCTCTGAGCAATGGAGTTAAAATTAACCACCGTGCCCGTCAGATTATAAGCAAAGATTTTTACGAATTTGATTATATCTTAGCCATGGACCAAGATAATTTACAGCACATTGAGTTAATGGCGCAGAACCAGGGAGTGTCTCATCGTGGCATATTCCTGATTCGCTCCTTCCAATCCAATGGACAGGCACTGGAGGTCCCAGACCCATACTTTGGTGGCAAGCATGGTTTTCAGAAAGTATTTGATGTCCTCGATGATTGTAATCAAAAATTTATAGAATATTTGGTGAAGGCGCATTAGTCTATTCAATGAACATGGATCAACTCACCAAGATACTCCGGCAATCGATTGGTAATTCAATTCAAATATTATCTTGTGACTTGGTAGGAGGAGGATGTATCAATCAGTGCTACCATTTGGTAACTGATGACCGGGCGTACTTTGTGAAATGTAATGAGCGCTCATATTTGGACATGTTTGAAAAGGAACATGAAGCTTTAGTTGCCCTGGCTGCACATACTAATCTGTTGATTCCCCAACCAATAAATAGCGGGAAAGTGGGGAACGATAGCTACCTGGTTATGGAATTTATTGAGTCATCCTCCCA
The DNA here is from genome assembly GCA_964580205.1 of uncultured Roseivirgaceae bacterium. GTDB lineage: Bacteria > Bacteroidota > Bacteroidia > Cytophagales > Cyclobacteriaceae > SZUA-3. The sequence goes on along the minus strand of CAZOJZ010000291.1, from coordinate 49,765 downwards.
AAGTACTTACTATTGGGAACGCTTGGGGGAGGGCCTTGCCGGTATGCATCGACAGACTAAAAATTTGTTCGGCTGGGAAACAGATAACTATATAGGCCGATTGCCACAATCTAATAAATGGCAGCAGAGTTGGACAAAATATTTTGTTCAAGAGCGCTTACTGCCACAAATTAAATTGGCAAGGGGTTCCCGGATTCTACCACCTGATGTTCAGATTGATCTGGAGAAATTGTGTGGCCGAATGGATCAGTACATTGTTCCGGGACCTCCTGCATTTTTGCATGGCGATTTGTGGAGCGGAAATCTTATGACCGGACCCTTAGGAGAACCGTGTATGGTAGACCCAGCGGTATATTATGGACACCGGGAAATTGAATTGGCATTCACCAGGTTATTTGGGGGGTTCGACGAAAGATTCTATCAGGCCTACAACCTAAGCTATCCTTTGGAAGCTGGCTATCAGCAACGATTTGACATATACAATATTTACCCTTTATTGGTTCACCTGAATCTATTTGGGCGCAGTTACTTGAGTGATATCAGGCAAATTCTGAAAAAATACTTATAAACACTACAAGTATCATGGCGCCTGTTGGTCTATTGATCTCATGTTTTATTGTTCCCATGTTCGATTATTCCCCCGTTCTCCTGCTGCTCTTCTTCCGATGCAGCAATCAGCATTTGGTAATTCTTGCGAGTTCTTTGTTCGAGTAGGATATTTTTGCCCTTTCGGATGTTGGAGATGAGTTCTTGCTGGTAATTTTTTACTGTGATCAATTCCAGATGATCATTATATAATATGTCGAAATCGGCACTGAGGCCGTTAATCAAAGATTTCATTTTTTTGTCAGGGCTATCAACACAAACAGAAAAGGAGATAGCAGAGCTTTGCATCATGTTTACATTAATATTAAATTCCTCGAAAAGATGAAAAATGATGCTTAGTTTACTTTCGTTGACAAAACTAAAATCCCGGACCTGAAAAGAAATCAAACATTGGTTCTTTTTGAATATTAACGCAGGCTCCAACTTGTCGTGTTGAATATCGCCAATCCGGGTGCCTTCAGCCGATGGATCTATAAATGATTTGACCATCAATGGTATCTTTTTTACAGCAAGCGGACGAATGGTTTTCGGATGGATCACTGTGGCTCCGTAATAGGTCATTTCTGCTGCCTCTCCATATGAAAGGTTGTCGTACTTTACTGTCTGTTGCCAAAGGTCAGGGTCCGCATTGAGGATTCCTGGTACGTCCTTCCAAATGGTCACAGACTCAGCCTCCAGACAGGAAGCAAATATTGCTGCTGTAAAATCTGAGCCTTCCCTTCCAAGAGTCACAGTATTCCCATCTTGATCAGCTCCTATAAATCCTTGGGTCAGGTAATGACTTGAAAAATTTATATCAACCCGGCTGTTGATGGCTTGTTTAGTAGCACTCCAACAAACCTTTCCTTCCCTGAATGTACTATCAGTTATAATTAGGTCCCGGGCATCAAGATGTTGGCAGGCCGTCCCTGATTGGTTCAAAAATGAGTGAACAATAGTGGTGGAGATTAATTCTCCAAAAGAAATAACCTGGTCGTACATTTTGTCATTATTATCGTACTGCTTATTCAGGCTCTGATGGAGATCTTGGAACAGCTGCTCAAGTTTCTGGAAAATGAGGTGATCTGAATCGAACAGCTCTTCACAAATATTTGCATGATATTCCTTGAATTCAGCTAACACCTGCAAATAATTCTGAGCTGTATTCTTTAAAGCCAGTATTCGTTCCAATGCATTGGTGCTTTTGCCCATAGCAGATATTACCACCAGAATCGAAGCCCTCCCCTGACTTTGTATGATATCCCGCATATTACGGACTGCGTTTGAGTCGCATACGCTGGCTCCACCAAATTTGAATACTTTCATTTTTACACTAACGATTTTAATACTATTTTTAAGCAGCCCTAGTAAGTAAAACGAAAATCGGGGAAATAAGCTACTTCATATAATATTAATTTATGGAAGATTCCAGAATAGGCTTACCTATTGGCATTGCCCTGGACCGGTTCATTAAAAGATTTCAAGATGATTTCCCTTATGCCACCGGTGAATTATCTCAGCTATTGAGGGATATTGCTCTAGCAGGAAAAGTGGTAAACCGGGAAGTGAACAAAGCTGGCCTGGTTAATATCTCGGGAAGTATGGGTATTGATAATATACAAGGCGAAGATCAACAAAAATTGGATGTGTTGGCTAACATTCGTTTCATCAGGGCTTTGACCAAGGGAGGAGAGGCCGCAGCCATAATCTCGGAAGAAGATGAAAGTGTGATCGATCTTCACAACAACGGGAAATACATCATAGCAATTGACCCCCTGGATGGCTCTTCCAATATCGATGTAAACGTATCGATAGGCACTATTTTTTCAATTTACAGACGCCGGTCATCGGTAGGGTCCCCGGTAAAAGAAGAGGACGTATTGCAACCCGGGACAAGTCAGGTGGCTGCTGGATATTTACTGTACGGATCAAGTACAATGTTGGTTTATACCACTGGAAAAGGAGTGAACGGATTTACCTATGATCCAACATTAGGAGAGTATTTTCTCAGTCATCAGGATATGCGAATCCCCGATGAAGGAAAGATATATTCAGTAAATGAGGCTGCGTCTCTGGGATTTCCTGATCCCGTAAAAAAATACTTGAATTACTGCCATGAAAATGCACATACATCAAGATATATAGGCGCTTTGGTGGCCGACTTTCATCGCAATCTATTGAAAGGAGGGATTTATATGTATCCGTCTACTACCCGTTACCCAAAGGGTAAACTACGGTTGATGTATGAGTGCAATGCGTTGGCATTTGTGGTAGAGCAGGCAGGGGGTAAAGCAAGTTCTGGAGATTCCAGGATTTTGGAGATTGCCCCAAATAACCTACATCAACGTTGTCCGCTTTTTATTGGGTCTAAAGCAATGGTGGACAAACTGGAAAGTTATTTTTAACCAGGATCATAGCTTAGGATCCAATTCCTACTCTTCTTCCTCAGACCCGGGGCGTACCAAATGAGGTGCTTCCCTCAGGAGTATATAATACCAACGAACGATTTTCTTTATATCAGAGGCATAAACCCGATCTCGGTCGTATTCAGGTAACACCGTTTGTAAGAAGGACAAATACTCAGAATTAGTAGCATCATTATCAATAGCTCGCTCTTTACCAAATTCCTGGTAAATAGCCTGAAATACCTTTACCAGGGGAGTGGAACCTTCGGTATTATTGGTATAAATTGAAATCTCATCTAAAACGGAGATGCGCTGATTGGTGGAAATTACCAATTTCTTCTTTTGATCATCAAGGGATTCAACAATTACACTGGCCCTGGCAGGTTTTATTATTTTGAAAAGTCCGGATTTACCGGATATCGATACAAATTCCTTTAATTTCATAAAGGGCTGTTCTATTGTTGGGCAGTGGTGCGAATATAATCTGAAATTTCAATTTTTCCGGTTTTTTTAGTGGCCGATGAAGTGAATATCTTGGGGAGTTCTTCCCAATCCTCCTGCAGTCTTGATTCAAGAGCTTTTCTATGAGTAAACATTGTGCTTTTGGAGATCTTGTCTGATTTGGTAAGGATGATAGCCAATGGTATTCCATTTTCACCTGACCAGTGTATGAAATCCATATCTATCTGTTGAGGGAGGCGTCTGGAGTCAAGCAATATGAATAACAAGTAAAGATTATCCCTATTCAACAGATAAGCGGTGATCATTTTTTTCCACTGTTGCTTTTTTGATTTACTTACTTTTGCCCAACCGTATCCTGGCAAATCAACCAGGTACCATTGGTTGTCAACCAAAAAGTGATTGATTAGCTGGGTTTTACCAGGTGTTGACGATGTCTTGGCTAAATTTTTATGGTTCGTCAGCATATTTATCAATGAAGATTTTCCTACATTTGACCTGCCGATAAAGGCGTATTCTGGCTTGTCCCCAGGTGGGCATTTTTTGTAGTCAGTACTACTAATTATAAATTCTGCAGTCTTAAAGGTCATCAACAAGCAAACTTCAATTATACCAAATGAACCAAAAATAGTTGGGATATAAAAGTAAGTTTCTGGTTAAAATCCAATTTGGAATGACCCTGAAGATGATGCATGTTGCCACGTGTCTAAGTATAATCTTGTTTTGAAATGATTGAAAACTAGTTTATATTGACGCATTCGACCAATATGGGCTGTATGACTCAAATGAATCACAGCATGTTAAACAGGTTTTGTTATTTATCATTTTGTGCAATTTGTCTAATTGCCTCACCGATTAGTATTTACGGTCAGGATGATAAGCAAACTGCTGCCGATTATCTTGAAATCGGAGATGAGATATACTTTAACCAAAGAGCCTTTGAGGAGGCCAAGAACTACTATGTACAAGCAGCGGAACTAGATCCCTCAAATGTCAAGGCCAACTATATGGCCGGTAAGGTGCACTTGGAAACTACCAATAAAGACCGGGCAACCGGTTATTTCTTAAAAGTATATGAATTGGATCCCGGCTATCGGTTTGATATCCTGTACCTGATAGGTCAGGGCTATCAACTAGGGCTGAATTTTGACAACGCAAGTGAGTATTATAATCTCTACCGTCACAAGGCTCAAAATGATTCCGAATATGTTGGGGTTGATCGCATTCCAATGGAAATGGTAGATCGAAGGATCTATGAGTGTGAGAATGGGACCCAATTCATAACTTATCCGGAAGGATATTCAATTGTAAATGTAGGGAGTAGCGTGAATTCCGAGTGGCATGATTTTGCGCCTGTGGTCAATGAAGACGAAACCATGCTTATCTTTACTACTCGAAGAAAAGATGGCAATCTTAACTCTGATGTCCATACTGATAATTTCCCATTTGAGGATATTTTTATTGCCACTAAGCAAGATTCAACCTGGAGTGAGGCAAGCAATATTGGTGGCGCTATTAATACATTGTTTCATGACAGTAATATTGCATTGTCTGCCGATGGCAAAGAATTATATCTATATAAAGATGTAGAAGATGGCACCAGTGATATATATGTGTCTGAATTAAGATCCGATAGTGTGTGGTCTACCCCCAAAACCATGGGAGAAAATATCAATTCGGAGTTTAGCGAGAAATCCTTGTCTATATCTACCAACGGCGAAGTAGTTTTCTTTTCAAGCGATCGTCCGGGCGGCGAAGGTGAATTGGACTTATACTACAGCCTGAGAGATGAACAGGGTAAGTGGGGAGCTGCGGTAAACCTGGGTCCGACTATCAATACCGAATATGATGAGGACAGCCCTTTTATAGACTATGATGACAAAACGCTATATTTCAGTAGTCGTGGAGGAATGGGCATGGGTGGATACGATATTTTTAAAGCCGAGTTTGACAGCGCCAGCGGATATTGGACTAATATTGTTAATCTGGGATACCCTATCAATACTCCGGATGACGATATCTATTTTGTGGGCACGAAAGAAGGGAAGCGGGGTTACTTTGCTTCCGTGAGAGAAAACGGAATGGGATACACCGATATTTATATGGTTTCTGTGCCATATATTGACATTAATACCCAGGAGCGACTAGGTCCAAGGAACTTCCTTCTAAAAAATCTTGATAATGAAAGAGGACAAGGTGTTGACTTGGCTATTAATATCAATGACTACGAAGAAGACACACCGCTGGACGTGACCCTCCAGTTACGCCGGATTAGCGATAATGTGGTTTTCCATGTCGCTAAATTATCCACTGGAAAATACAAAGCAAAGGTAACTCACACTGAAGAAGCGGATTATTTACTTTCGATTGAGAAAGAGGGCTATTTATTCAAAAATATCACCATTACTATTCCAGCTTCCACACAGGAACTACAATTGATCACCCGGACATTTGAGTTAAATAAGTTGAAGGTAGGTTTGTCGTCTATACTAAGAAATATTTATTTTGATTTCGACAAATATACGCTGAAGCAGGAATCATATATTGAGTTGAATAAACTAGAGCGTATGTTACTGGAAAGCCCGAATATGAGGATAGAGATCGCTGGTCATACAGATTTTATCGGGTCTAATCAGTACAACAATCAACTTTCCGTAACACGAGCTAGCTCAGTGGTTGACTTTTTAATTAATAAGGGTATTGCCCCCACGAGGTTGGAAACAAAGGGATATGGAAAGACCAGGCCTATTGCCAGCAATGATGATGAACTTGACGGTAGAGAACTAAACCGTCGTGTGGAATTCAAAATTTTGAGACAATAAATGTCTAAGTGGCGCTTCTTTTGCCAAATTATCCTAACATTTTTTGAAATCCGTGTAATTTTACTTTTAAATGACGGTAGTTCCCTACAAACAACAGGCGGGTAGTAAGAAAGAACAAGTAGCGCAAATGTTTAACAAGATCAGTAAGCGCTACGATTTTTTAAATCATTTCCTCAGCCTTGGCATCGATATTTCCTGGCGAAAGAGAGCCATTAAACTGCTTAAATCACAATCTCCCAGGCACATCTTGGACATTGCAACAGGCACCGGTGATTTTGCAATACAGGCAATGAGTCTTAATCCCGATAAGATTGTTGGTATTGATATATCGGAGGGAATGTTAGAGATTGGGCGGCAAAAAGTTATCAAAAAGGGACTTCAAAAACAGATCGATTTGCAACTAGGAGATTCTGAAAACCTGGTGTTTGATGACAATAATTTTGATGCAGTGATCGTTTCATTTGGAGTACGCAACTTCGAGAATCGAAATCGTGGTTTAAAGGAAATGTACCGGGTTTTGAAACCAAAAGGAACAGCTGTTATCCTGGAATTCTCAAAACCTGACAAATTTCCCTTTAAACAAGTGTATGGCTGGTATTTCACCCATATATTGCCTCGGATTGGCAGAATGGTCTCAAATGACAAATCGGCCTACCGGTATTTACCAGAGTCGGTGAAGCATTTTCCAAGTGGTCAAGGGTTTGTTGATGAGTTGACAGCGGTAGGGTTTAATAATTGTATATGCAAGACAGTGACATTTGGAATAAGTTCCATTTACCTGGCAAGAAAGTAGTTTTAATACTGGCTATGCTCTTGGTGAGCTTTCAGGCGTTCAGTCAGAGAGATCGCAGCATTAATCTACCAAATTATGATAGTCGATGGTTGCATTATGGCTTTTATCTAGGCATTGAAGCTTTTCAATATAGATTAAAATATTCCGAATTATTCATTACGCCGGAGATGGATTCAGTAATCTCCATAAACCCTGCTGTAACATTTGGCCCGGTGAATATTGGTTTTGTGGTAAACTTTAGATTAACGGAGTTCCTGAATCTTCGACTTCTCCCTAAATTCGGAATAAATGAAAGGAAAATAGTATACACCTTTAACGGTCATCAGGAGACGCAGATTATTGAAGCAGTGACTATGGGCTTTCCTTTGTTGTTGAAATACAAGTCGGTACGCCGTGGTAATTATCGCATGTATCTGGTTGGTGGAATAAACCCTTCAGTAAGAGTAGGAGGAAGTAAGAATACCAATAAGGAGGAAGATAAACTGACTATTAAGGATTCCGACCTCTCCATAGAGTTTGGTTTTGGCTTGGACATTTACTACCCATTCTTTAAGTTTTCTCCTGAGATACGCTTTTCCAGAGGCATAGTCAATAACCTTTCTTCGGAGAACAATTTTTACAACAAAGGTATCAACCGGCTAACTACAAATTCAATTTCTTTGTTCCTCTATTTCGAGGGAGGTAGGTAAACAGTCAATGTTCTTTATTACCTGCTAAAACTAAGGGCTCCGATGCCGCAAGCTGAAACTGAGCTCTTTTTGAATACAAAATAATAAATCCCCGTCTGGTCACAGTTGAAAGATAATTCGGGGAGTATGGATTGGTCATGTTTATTGGAAGTGATGAGCTTTCTTTCCCTATCATAAACGTTAATTACCACGTGGTCTGATACTACTCCTTCTTCACATAGATTGAGATAGTACCGCGTGTCCTTTACCAACACTGATGAGAACTCTACGTCACCCGTCCTTGCACCGTCTAACCTGTAACTTTTCACAAATGTATTTGAAGCGGTAATCTTCTCTACACACTGTGCATCGCTGGCCTGTGAATTACATTGGGCAACAATATTAACGCTAACTGCCATAAATAAGCATAGCAAAACCAGGGTAACTTGATCCTTAAACATTACGAGCTTTCATCAAATGAGTTTATACTGGATACAAAAATAAATTGTGTCCAAAGGATAACAAACTACAATCACTGACATATCTTACAAGTGTGTTTTATTTCTTTATTTGTCTGGGAATGGCAGTTTTAAGAGAAAAGAACGAAAGTTTATCGTCAATACGGCTGAAGTTATAAGATAGCTTTTCACCAGATTTTCGGGCCATATCCACCAGGCCCAGTCCAGCCCCACCTTTCTCTGACATAGAATTGTTGCGCATGATCTTCTTATACATTTGCTTTAGGCCGTTTTTATCCAGGTTGTTGATTTCGTCAATCTTTGATTTTAAATCATCAACATTATTAGTAAACATGGCATTGCCGGAGGCTATGATATACTGATCATCTTCACGACCGATCATCAATACGGGTACGGTTCCGGCAAGACCTGGGTGCTCCAATTCTTCACCGTGTTTTACAACGTTCTGCAAACATTCCACCAGTATATTGAACACCTTTCTTTTTATACCAGCATCCTCGGTAATAGAATTAATATTACGCTCTGCTATAAGAAGTACCGATTTAGTTGTTTGTGGGTTAAACTTACCTTCATAGATCAATAGAATATCAGAAGGGTCTGCTATATGATTCAAGCTGAATTTCATTCCGATTAATCCAGATGTTTGAATGAAAATTTAAACGGCAGCAATAAATTACGGTGGTAAGTGTACTGTAATATAGTATAAGTTTAATTTCAGGACAAACACCAAATATTTGTTAAGAAAACATGCATTCACTATTATCGGTAGTGATTTGGTATCTTGAAATGCTTATGAAAATAACCGACTGCAGTATATGAGAAGAATATTGATACTTGGAGCAGGTCGTACGCTACCTTCCCTGGTAAATTATCTTGCTACTAGAGCAAACGAAATGAGCTGGGAGGTTCGCGTTGCGGATCTTTCCTTGAAACATGCTCTTCAAAAGATTGGAAAGTATTCCAACGCATCGGCTTGTGAATTTAATGTACTACACACCGACCAACGTGAGAAAGAGATAGCAGCCGCAGATCTGGTTATCTCACTACTTCCTGTCCGATTTCATATCAAGGCAGCAAAGACTTGTTTAAAGTTTAAAAAGCACCTGCTAACTGCTTCCTATATATCTAATGAAATGAAGGCATTGGATCAGCAAGCAAAGAAAAATGGAGTATTACTGCTTAATGAATGTGGGCTGGACCCTGGGATCGACCATATGACCGCAATGGCTGCCTTGGACAAGATCAGGGAAGAAAAAGGAGGTAGAATTGATTCCTTCATCTCATATACCGGAGGACTAATATCACCCGAAACAGACAATAACCCATGGAACTATAAATTTACCTGGAATCCACGAAACGTGGTGCTGGCTGGAAAGGAAACCGCTCAGTTTATACGAAATGGACGTTATAAATATATTCCTTATCATCGGGTATTTACAAGATTAGAACCGGTACATATAGCAGGTTATGGAGATTTTGAGGGCTATGCAAACCGGGACTCATTAAAGTATCGGGATCTTTATGGTTTACAAAACGTGGAGACCATATTGCGTAGTACACTGCGCCGTCCGGGATTTTGTGAAGCCTGGAATGTCTTTGTTCAATTGGGGATAACTGATGATTCTTATACTCTGGAGAAGTTAAATGAGATGACCTACCGGGATTTTATCAATACGTTTTTATATTTCCATCCAACCAAGTCCGTTGAAGACAAATTGTGCAAATATTTAAAGCTTGATCGACATGGGGAAATCATGCAGAAACTGATCTGGCTGGGAATCTTTGAAAAAACTTCAATTGAAATGGATAAAGCAACTCCAGCTAAGGTACTTCAGGGGTTGCTGGAACAAAAATGGAAATTGGAGCCAAATGACCGGGATATGATCGTTATGCAACATCAAATAGGATATTCAGTTGATAACCATACTAAGAAATTTAAAACTTCATTGGTAGTAATAGGAGATGATATACAATATACTGCTATGTCAAAAACCGTGGGATGGCCACTGGCAATAGCCGCAAAAATGATCCTAACAGGAGGAATAAATGATACCGGTGTTAAAGTACCGGTAACGCCCAGGTATTACCAGCCTATTATTAAAGAATTAGAGACCCTGGGAGTAAAATTTATTGAATAGGCAGATTAAGCTTTAGACTCAAAGCCATGGTCAATTAACAACTCAGGGCTTTGGGAAGCATTGACCGCAAGTTCATCACATCTTTCGTTTAAGGGATTACCGTAGTGACCTTTTACCCATTTAAATTTGACCTGGTGTTTTTGATATAACGGGATGAACAGTTTCCAAAGATCCACGTTTTTTTTCCCCTTAAATCCTTTAGTTTGCCAGTTCCAAATCCAAGCTTTTTCAACAGAATCGACCACATATTTTGAGTCCGAATAAACTGTTACTTGATGTCCCGTTCCTTTCAGGGCTTCTAATCCTTTTATCACTGCCAGTAGCTCCATTCTGTTATTGGTGGTTTGCCTATATCCCTGAGATAACTCTTTTTTGTGGTTTTTGTACAACAAGATAGTACCATAACCCCCAGGTCCTGGATTTCCGCTACTGGCTCCATCGGTGTAAATTGTAATCATTTGCAAATAGACTGGTGTTAATTTCCCGATTCTGCCAGGTACTGTAGGGCTAGTTTATAGCTTTCTAATCCAAAACCTGCAATTACCCCCACACAATTTTTACTAATAAGGCTTTCGTGTCGATATTGTTCACGCGCATGTACATTGGAGATATGCACCTCAACTACAGGAGTTGTAATAGCAGCGATCGCATCAGAAAGTGCAACAGAAGTATGGGTATATCCTCCAGCGTTCAAGATAATCCCTTGGTGATCAAACCCCACTTGATGAAGTTTATTGATTAACTCACCCTCTACGTTGGACTGAAAAAAGTCTATCTCAACCCCTGGGAAATCTCGGCGAAGCTGTTTGAAATAGTCTTCAAATGGTTGCTCCCCGTAAACTGATTTTTCTCTAATCCCAAGAAGATTGAGGTTTGGACCGTTGATCACGCTGATTTTCATGGAGATAAATATAAGTCATATAAATCATTTTTGGATGCCTTAATTTTTATCTTTAATACACCGGTAGAGATGACTTGGAAAGAAGCAATAGAACAATTCAAACACTTTTTACAGCTGGAGCGATCCATGTCAACTCATTCAGTAAGTGCTTATCTGAGTGATATAAAAAAACTAGCTCAATACCTGGATTTTGACAATAAAGAAATTTCGCCATTAAGCGTTACCAGCTTTGAATTAAAAAAATTCCTGGAATATTTAAGTGGGATGGGTATTGCATCCCGTTCCCAGGCTCGAATTATATCGGGGATAAGGTCTTTTTACAGATTCTTACTTTTTGAAGACCTGATTGAACAGGATCCATCAACACTTCTGGAGAGTCCAAAACTTGGACGCAAACTCCCGGATACTCTAAGTGTTTCAGAAATTGATTTATTGCTCACATTCATAGACCATTCAACGCCTGAAGGCACCAGAAACCGGGCTATTATCGAAACGCTCTATAGTTCAGGGTTACGGGTTAGTGAGTTATTATCATTAAAAATTGCCGATATCCATGCAGATATTGGGTTTCTCCAGGTCCTTGGAAAGGGTAATAAAGAACGACTGGCCCCTATTGGCAATTCAGCTCTTAAGTACCTCGATATTTACATAAAAGAGGTTCGATCACATATTCCAATAAGACCTGGGCACGATAAAGTTGTATTTTTGAATCGACGAGGCACCACCTTATCGCGCGTTTCTGTCTATAATATTGTTAAGGATCTTGTAGCAAGTGCAGGAATTAAAAAATCGATTAGTCCGCATACCTTTCGGCATAGTTTTGCCACTCATCTGTTAGAGGGCGGAGCTGATTTGAGAGCAGTTCAGCAAATGCTCGGTCATGAATCAATAACAACTACTGAGATTTATACACATCTGGACCGGGATTACCTACGCCAGGTTATCACCGAGTTTCATCCCAGGAGTTGAGTGACCCTGGAATAAAGAAGGCATTGCTACCATGAAAGCCCGCTGATATTTGTTTAGTTAGACCTTGCCTAATTAAAAAGCCCTGCAGTACATACTGCAGGGCTTTTTAATTACATTCATACACCTGTTTAACATACTAGAGGCGATCAAATAGTTGATCTACATATCTTGAGATCACGAACACTATTCCAATAGTCACTAGCGAACAACCGATAAATAAACCTAAAAATACTCCTAACATAGCCTTAGTATTTGTTAAACTATAACGAATATCTCAAAATTATAGCCAACAAACTATCTCATTTTCAGAGCTTCCTCTCACATGTAAGGTTTTCAAGGCGCGGTTCATAATGTACGCTGGCACCTATGATATGTGCTATTATATTCTAGTATACTACAATTTGTAGCGTATTTGAAGGCTCAAATCCGTTCTTTTTGATCCATCTATAGTATTGGGGCCACTACCAATTTGATCCCGGTTTTGGTAGTTTGTTTGGGCAATTCGCAGCCAAAAATCAACCTGGCTGGTGATTTTAAAGCGTGTCAGGCAATACCATCGGGTACCTATTCCATCAAACAGCGGGATTGATAGACTATATGGGAAGTCTCTTTCATACATGTATTGTCTGTTATCAAAGTTCTCTGTATTAAAAATGGCCATACTTAATGTAAATCTTATAGAATTCATGTCATAACTTACCTGATTACTTGCCAGCATTCCCTGGGTCTTGGTTGCATTTAGTAGAACCTGGCTGTATTGCAATCGGCTTTGAATGGTAAAATTAGTTTCACCTTGCCATTTGGCACTAATGCCGACGGTATGTTTGGTTTCTTCAATAAGGTCATGGGTTGACTTTGATGGGAGTGGCTTTGCATTTATCTGTTTTGCGCGGATTCTCCAAAATAGATTTACGTAGGACTTTTTATTTGGCACATATTGGCAATGAACCATATGTTCAAAGCCTTGAGAGGGTCCATCCACACGACTAGTCAAGCCGGGGAACTTGTACAAATTGGCAGATAGTCCTGCGATCCATTGACTACTTGGGGTTACCTGAAACCCCCAGTATATTCCCTGTTCGTTGATGTTGCCAGACCTTTTACCGAATGCTTTACTGGATATCCCATGGAAGTTTTTTTGATAATTTCTAAAATGAAGGGTCATGGAAACTTTAGGAGAGAGGCTGGTTATCAAACCTATTAAACCGCCCCAGCCTCCATTTGCGCTGATTGCAAATTGACCAAAAGTATTTATATTTTTCCATACATATTCCATACTACCACTGATGTTGTAATTCTTATTTCCCCTGAAATGAAAGGTATTGTATCTATTTACCACGGGTATTAATGGCCATTTCCATTCACGATAGACACCTGAGATGGCAAAAATCAAGTGTTTGCTCCAAGTCTGCCGGATGTGAAGCGCAATCGTCTCTTCAGGTAACTGTTGTCTTCTGTCCAACTCAGTGGAGGTTCTATGAAGGCCGCTTTCAATAATTGAAGGTACCCTTATTGGAAGATTTACCATTGAATCTTCAGAGAGTAATTGAACATCCAGCAAACGACGGGAATACAAGGAGCTGATTGTGGTGCTTCCTATTTGTATTTCCATGCCAACACCACGAAAGAACCTACTTTCCATGGCGCTGGTATGAGGTAAAAGCCCCCTGTGCACTTTTCTTGGACCGGTAATTACTTGTTTTCCTAAACTCAGTCCGCTTCCAAGCACAAGACCCTGATCCCAATGGGCTCGGAAATCACCTACTACCAGGCGCTTTAACATTCCTTTATTTTCGATCAATATGTGCATTGATAAAAAGTCTGCCCCAAAGTGTTTATTTGAAGGTTTCCATAGCAATTTTTCACCAGGATCTTTTTCTACAGTTATAGCGAAACTCAGATCTCCTTTTTTCCGATACTGAAATCGACTAAGTAAGTAAATTGGAGAACCCCGGAAGGCCTGTTTGCCGGTTATGTGATAGCCTCGGGATAATTCCAGTCGTCGCTTTGCTCTAATCATAAGCTCCAGGCCTCCATCTTGTCGTATCTTTTCCCGCCTGTTCCTTGGATCGTGATACAAGCTGGTTTCGGTTACTTGAACAAGTGGTTCTATCAGGCGAATTGTAGCTAAATCCCAACCAGGGACAGCCTGTAGTTCGTATATACTAACCAAAGGACCATATTGTTCTATATATCTTTGAAGACTTTGGACCTGTACCGGAGTCAACCATGGGATACTGTTTAATTGTGTGTTATTAGCTTTATTTAAATCCAGGGCCTTTATGTCTTCTACCAATAATTGATTGAATGTTTGGTTTTCAATGGTTGGTGCCTCCAAGTCAATAAGCCCCTGTTCCATTATTTCCTCCAACAGTTGCTGGTCCTGACCCTTTATTGTAGTTGTCAGAAAGATCAAGACTATTATCTTATTGGACAAACTCAAGGCCATGAATAACTCAGTCCTGCTTGGTGAGAAATTCCCAGTAAAAAGTGAATGCCAAGCGCATAATCCAATTGGATCTTATCGGTATGAAATCCCAGGCCGAAATGACCTTGTCTGTTGGATGAGTTAAGCCCGCTACGAACAGAAATCTTTTCTTTAAATTTGTAGTCAAACCCCAGTTTATAATCCCATGTATATCCCAAATTATGCCCTATTTCCAGGATAAGCTGCAGTTTGGGTGACGGGTCATAACTGATCCCGGTAAACCACACCGTTGGCAACAGTTCCTCATTACCGATTTGATTTTGAGTTATGTTGCTTAGAAAGCTTCCGATGACCAACTTTTTAGTTAGTTTGACTTGAATTCCAACAGCCATGCTCAAACTGGCAAGATGATCATGGCCTGCAATTGTTAACCTCCAGTACTTCAATCTAAGACCAAGATTAAGTCCGTCGAAATTTTTTGCAATGCTTAGAGCTATTTGTTGGTTTAGCAATAGATTACTACCCGACTGGAATATGGAAATTCCCAGCTTGGGTTTCGAGGGGATAATTATTCCCCAAGCCAATGATTGAAGCTCTTTAAGGTTGTAAGGATAGTGGTATGCCAATACCATGCTCCAGGAATCGGACTCCGCCAGTCCTGCCATATTACGAAATAGTGCCCATTGGGACTGTTCGGTTGAAACAAAAGGGCCAGTTCCAACCGAGGCCTGATTAACCTCCGCACTTTGAGCGGTCAGACCAAATGAACAAATACAAACATAAACCCGGATCAAACACTTAATCATGACCCTAATGTCGGGTCTGCCAGTGCTAAATTATGAAACTGACCATTTTACTTATGGGCTAGGGTCCTAAAAACGAATGTTGATAACATCTGTTCCGGGAGAAACATCTCTTTCAGTTACGTTACCACGAAATGAGTATTGAAGAGTTCTTTGCTGTGGATCTCCCGGGACGGCAATCGAATATCGACCATTAGAATCAGAAAGAACGCTTCTATTGGTGCCTTTAACCGTTACGGTTACTCCCGGCAGCGGCGTCCTGTCCGCTAAGGAAGCAATTGATCCAGTGATGGTTTCTTCTATGTAAAATTCCTCTGTGATTGATTCATCTTTATCAACCCTTAATGCAATCACATCTGACTTATTCTCAAGAGGTGTTAACTCGATCAATTCAAAGTTATTTTCGGTCGTCGTTACTTCAGGTGTTTGAGTAGGAACCGGAGTAAGTGCAGGAGATTTCGTTGTTGGTTTAGGTTGGGTATTTGTTGGCTTGATGTTCGAGTTGGGAGTTTTATTTGCTAGGGGTTGGGTAGTGGTAATTGACTGAATTAGTATAATACTGTCCAGTGTCTTTTCATCAACTATTTTTTTACCTCGCTTCAAGAACTCCTGATATTCTTTATCGAAATCGATAGTTTGTACTGAAAGAGATGGCCCATCATTAACTGGCACGGGGGTTTCGAATGAATTCCTACTTGAGTTTGACTCAAAATATATAATTGTCCCTATCATAACCCCAAACATTGAAAACGCAGCTATTTTAGCCGGGGTCCATTTCCAGGTGTTCTTCTTGCCCGCATAATCGTAATTGGACATCCTCGAACTTAAACCAGTACTCCTTTTCATTTTAAACCTTTCCTAAAAAAGAATGCGAATATACGCCATATTATATACTTTAAACCATACCAAAAGGCTCAATCTTTAATCAGAAGGACTTGATCCATTGTTGACAGGAAGGTGTAACACGTTAACATAATTGGACATTTCCGTTATCCTACTCAGTCTTAGACAAGACGTAGAATCAAAAGTTATCGTCAGCTATAATAATATACGTTTTAATCAGCGGAAGTAACCCGAAATTATCAGAAATTTTAAATTGATGTCTTGCTATATACCTTAATCCTCTATTTTTCCTGGTGAGGAATCACCTGTAAATGGCGAATTCAGAGGTCGGCCCGCACGTTGATGAAGAAACCGGTTTCGGCACGATCGTTCATGGAGTACTCCAAACGAATTACCAGATCGTAGTAGGTAACGATGTCAAGACCGAGGCCTCCTCCAAACAGGTACCTGTTAGATAACGTGGTGTTTTCAGGATCCGTAAATTCATTATTCACATATCCTGAGTCAAAAAATGTTTTTAGATAAATAGCGATAGGAATTGTTTGAAATTGTGGCACGGGAACGCTTTTCATATGTTGTTCTTTGAAGAAAATCAGTTTTTTAAAGGTTATTTTGTGGATTATATAATTCTGCCCCTCTACCACATTCAGATCGTATCCTCTAATCTCATCTGGTCGGTACCCGATGGCCTCAGTATTGTTGTAAGCCTGTCTTTTAGGGAAACTGGTAACCCCTGTAATACGGCTGCTTAGATAAAAGTCGTTTTTTAAAGGGAAGTATTGTGCATAGCTGGCCCGCATGCTAAAACGGTTTAGGTCGTCATATATACCCAATCCGTTTTTCTCAGCTCGCAATGAAAGATGCAAACCCTTTAACGGATAAGATATATTGTCACGTAGGTCCCTGGTAAAAAGATAACTGATGGTAAAGTAACGTTGTTGGGTTTTGCCATCCAGAAAGTAATCTGGGTTGAGTTGGGCAACGGTATCATGTATGCTTGACCGGTTAATGCCAACAGTAAAAAAGTGTTTATTGTAAAATGAATATCGATGGGTCCAGGTTATGCTGGTGCTAAATGATTTTTTAAGAAGGTCATCTGACTCGAGAAATGTCTGCTTATTTTCAGTAGAGCGGTAAGCCAGGTTCTTTTGGTCTTGATAGGCTATGTTAAAAATCAATCCGTTTCTTTGTTTCTGGTCAATTGCAGGGATCACATAGTTAAGTGCCAGGGTTTTAGTAAAACCGAATTGACCAATTATATTTACGGTTTCACGGCGGCCTCTGAAATTGTACTGTTTCAACCTTACCCCGTAGTTAACTCTGGAAAAATCATGTCCCTGATTAACCCACCATTCGTTAAAACTACGGTCAGCCAGCTTAAATATAGGCGAAGGAAAGAAGTACCATCGTTCCTTCACCTGTATTATCAGGTCCACCACTTCCGGAGAACGTTCAATCAATTGAATATCCACTTCCAGGAATAGTCTGGTGTTGATCAGTTTTTCTTTATCTTTCTGAATAATTATGGGCAGGTCGATCCTGGTAAATACTGTACCTGGTTTTAAGGTCAGCTCTCTAAGAATAATCTTTTCCTTGGTTCTACGATTGCCAGTAATAAAAACATTGCCGACTTGTACCTCCTGAAACAGGCTGGAGTCAATATCTGAAGTCTCTGGTAGAGATTTTGCCAATATGATATTGTCGGTAGCATCTTGAGCTCCCAGAAACTCTACACTACCCCACAATAGGACCAACAACGAAAATCTCAAACTATACAATGTAAAATGCCTTGGCTAGTTTAGTTCTAAAGCTAGTTTTATTTAAAGTTGATTTAAACTGAAATGGTTTCCAAATATGACATAAACCAGGGATTTCTTTAATTGATAGCATTATTCGAAGAGAAATAGTACAATTCCTGGAGATTTTATCTGGCTCAATTTGCAATTTATGTATGTTTATGATCATGAAGAAGAGGGCAAGGAAAGTTTTTGTTTTCCCCATTATAATATACCAAAGTATCATTTCTCCATTTTTCCCAGCTTCTTGCAGGTTTTCCCCCACCTGCTCTCAATACTCTAAAGAAGCTATTTTGAAGCATGGATTGTTTCGAGGCACCTGGTTGGCTATAAAAAGGATCATTCGTTGTCACCCCTGGGGCGGGCAAGGTTATGATCCGGTACCTTGATCTTTTTGTTCTTTGATAACCCTGAAAATAAGGATGATACCGGCAATAATTAAGGGAATACTAAGCCATTGCCCCATATTAAGGGGGATATCATCTTCAAATGCTTCCTGATTCTCTTTAAAAAACTCATACACAAAACGGAGGCCAAAAAGAATAATAAGAAACAAACTGAAAATCAGGCCTTCAGATGTTTCCGCTTTCTTTCTGGACCACAGGTATAACAGAAAAAAGAACAACAGTAAGCTGGATACTGATTCGTATAATTGTGCAGGATGCCTGGGAATGCCTTCGATTAGTACTTCCGCCGCCAAACCTCCTCCCGTGGAAGGCACCAGACGGTAAGCCAGAGGCTCCTCAGTTGAATACTTAATATGCGGGTCAGATCTTGAACTGAGACTGATCAATATATTCTTTAATCTATTTTGCAGGTAACCTGTTGCTTCTGCCTGACCCATAGCTGCATTAAACTCCAAACGTAAAAGCACCGGTGCTGTCATATCCAGACTATCGATTGCTGGCGAAGCCTTAGAAGCCTCGGCTTTTTTGATAAACTGATCTGCTTCAACCGCCTCTTCAAGGACCCTGGCAAACACTACACCATTGGAACTATCAGTAGGTAATCCCACTATTTCAGAATTAATGAAATTGCCAAACCTGATAAATGACCCCGCCAATGCCACGATTATTACCACCCGATCAACTACCCACAGATAGGATTGCCCGGCTTTCTTTCTTGAGTATATATAAATACCCGTCAAAATACCAATGGCTGCCCCATGGCTGGCTAATCCGCCTTCCCATACTTTTAAGATGTCCAGTGGGTTTTGAAGATAGTTTAGGGGATCATAAAACAGGCAATGTCCCAGGCGTGCGCCAATAACAGTGGCAATAACCATGTAAAGGGTCAGGGTTTCAACATCCTGCCTTGTTTTATTTTCTGACTTGAAAATATAGAACATGATCTGCTGACCGATAATGAATGACATGGCGAATAGTAACCCGTACCAAACAATGGGATGGTCGTTGATGGGAAGTCTGAATAACTCTTTGTTGGGATCCCATACAATATAATTGAATAGCGTCATGTACTCTGGTTTATTGGTTTGATTGGAAATTTAGTTTTATTCAATTGGCTGCAATTTTCTCTAATATTTCGAGCTCTTGATTAAATCCTCCTGAGAGAATTGGAAACCGACACCAGGTTTTAGGGTCAATATTGAACTCGTCCAGGTGGAATGAGGGAGCTATTCGCTCTCTTTTCCATTGATTTTTTGACCATAGTTTAAAGAATTTCGTTATGTACAATGCCAGCATATCTTCTGATGTCAACTGTGTTGGTTTTAATTCATGATAAACTTCCATCGGACTTAGGTGGTCCCTGATTGCCAATTGTTCAATTGCAACAATTACATTATAAGGCATCAGGTCTGCCTCATCGGTTTGATTCCTATCCAAAGGTCTTAATTCGGCACTTGGCTGTAGTTGATTTACAGATGACAGCGCTTCATATCCCAGAGTTTTTTCAGCCCAAACCAGCCAATCCAGAATAAATCGCTTGTCGACAGCCGCTATAGGCGCTATACTTCCACAGGT
This sequence comes from uncultured Roseivirgaceae bacterium, assembly GCA_964580205.1. GTDB lineage: Bacteria > Bacteroidota > Bacteroidia > Cytophagales > Cyclobacteriaceae > SZUA-3. The sequence continues at coordinate 29,694 of CAZOJZ010000291.1, read as the reverse complement.
ATCTCCATCCATGGTAGCATACCCCACGTCGCCTTCACTGCGATTAGAAGTGCTGATGAGTAAAGCGTTTTTAATATTTGCCAGCATCCAAATAGCTGGGGCCCGGGTTCGTGCTTGAATATTCTGCAGTGCAATATCATCATGCTCCCAACTAAGTGTACGCTCCAACGCCCGCTCAATTTTGTCTCGATATGAGCTAACTTCCTGATCAATGTTCCAGTGATGAAAGGTAGCTCCCAGCGCCATGGCCAGGCTTCGGGCTGATTCAAAGGTTTTTGGCGAGCTGTTTTCGGTGGCCTGATAAACGCAGGTAAGGACTTTCTTCATTATAGGTCCCAGGGCTTCTTCTATACTGCTGGATTTTGTTTTTTCAATTAAACTGTCCAGGCCCGCCTTTATTAAGAACTTTTCTACTCCCAGTTCCGTGATTCCCCGACGGACCATTTCAGTAACCAGCACTGCGCAGGTTGAAGAGTCGGCTCCCCCACTCAAGGAAACGACGAATCCTTTGCTTTTACTTTTTCGCAAATAATCAAAGAGTGCCAAGGTCACAGCGTTAGTGAATTCCGCTTTGATGTTCTTGGTGTCATTTTTTAACTCAGCCAAGCTGTTTGCTGGATTTGAAAAATCCAATATAGCACTGGTTAAGTTGACTTGCCTATATGACATTTTTATGTTGCGCTGGATCAATCGACCTTTTTGTGCAATAAAAATGTCTCCATCAAAGATCATACGCCCGGTCTCGTTTCCCAACAGGTTGCTGTAAACATATGCACATTCAAACTTGCGCGAACTTTCTACTACAAGGTTCTCCCGGAAGGCAGATTTTCGGAAAGAAAAATGACTGGCCGAGGGATTCAAGATAAGCTGAGCACCTCTTTCAAATAACCTGCATGCTGGCCGTTGGTCTCCAACCCAGGCATCCTCACAGATTTCAAATCCGATAAGGATATCGTGAAGTTGGTAAAGACGGTCACCAAACGGATAGATTTTTTCGTGGTAAACGAGTTCTTTAAGAAGACCAGATGGCCAGGCTGTAAACCATCTGGGTTCATAATGTACACCTTCTTTTGCCAAACGCTGTTTAGGTATGAATCCCTGGATCTGCTTATCATGAATTAGGCAAGTACAATTGTACAGGACATTCTCATACCTTATAGGAAGTCCAACGCAAACGCTTATGTCAGCGCACCAGCCGACAATTTCAGCCAGATGCTTGAGCGCACTTTTAGCCAGCCAGTTACTTAGAAATAAATCTTCACAGCCATATCCGGTAATAGATAACTCAGGCAGGCATAGGATAGAAACGCCTTCTGATTGTGCAGTCGATATAGCCTCCCTTATATTTTCAAGATTGTTTTTCCAATCCAATGGGGTCTGATTTAGGGCAGCACCCGCTAATTTGATCTTGGTCATGATTTCTGAAATGGCTACGAAAGTAATTAAATAATCCCACTTAGTGCAGCTTTAATTGCTCACAAGCTTTCAGGGCTGCATCCTGCTCTGCTCTTTTTTTAGAGGTACCGACTCCTCTGGAAACCTGTTGTTTATCTATCAGCAGGTTTACTTCAAATTCGTCATTTACGGTAATATTGGATTGAGGCACTGATTCAAATACAATTTCCTTACTTTCCTTCTGAGCCCACTCAATAATCTTACTTTTGAAGTTAGAATCTGTATGTATGATCTGTTGTATATCCAAATGCTGTTCAACTATTTTTTCCAGAATAAATGTCTTGCAAAATGCATATCCTCGGTCCAGGAATACCGCTCCAATAACCGCCTCCAAGGCATTTCCATAAATGGAATTACTTTTTTTATTTTGGATTTGATCTTGAAGTTCAACCAGGCTGGGAATTCCAAGTTTTAGAGCCAGCCTGTTTAAAGTTTCCCTTTTTACAATTCTGGAGCGGACTTCTGTTAGGAACCCTTCAGCCTCGAACGGGTATTTTTTGAAGAGGTACTCAGCCACCGCCATACTAAGAGCAGCATCTCCTAGAAACTCCAGGCGTTCGTTGCTTTCCCGGAATCCGCCTTTGGTGATTTTGCCTGCTGAGCTGTGAAGGGTTGCTAGTTTAAAAAGATCCAGATTTTTAGGTTTGCTTCCAACTATGCTGGCAATAGCATCGCTAAGTATTTGGTCTTTTTCTGACTGAGGAGTCTTACCCAGGATTTTCTCCCAAAAAGACATCTACTCCGGTACTTTTCGTAAAATAATCGAAGTATTGTGACCACCGAAGCCGAAGGTGTTACTTAAGACTACGTTGACCTCACGTTTCTGAGCAGTATTAAAAGTGAGGTTCAGCTTATTGTCAAGATCCTCGTCGTCGGTGAAATGGTTTATGGTAGGAGGGATCAACTGGTATTTTATAGCCATGATTGAGGCAATGGCCTCGATAGCTCCGGCAGCTCCCAGCAAATGACCTGTCATAGATTTAGTTGAACTGATGTTGAGTTTGTAGGCATGCTCACCAAATACTCGTTTTATTGCCAAAATTTCACTGATATCGCCAAGAGGTGTGGAAGTGCCATGGACATTGATATAATCAATATCTGAAGGTTCCATATTGGCATCCTTTAGTGCATTGATCATTACGTTGGTAGCACCTATTCCTTCAGGATGAGGAGCGGTAATATGGTGGGCATCAGCAGACATTCCACCACCAACTAATTCAGCGTAGATATTAGCTCCCCGGGCCTTTGCATGCTCATATTCTTCCAGGATTAAAGCTCCGGCCCCTTCACCAAGAACAAACCCATCCCGGTCCTTATCAAAGGGCCTTGATGCTGTTGCGGGATCATCATTCCTTTCGGACAAAGCTTTCATGGCGTTAAACCCTCCTATACCGGCTTCAGTTACGGCGGCCTCAGAACCTCCAGATACCACTATGTCGACCCGACCTGTTTGTATGTAGGTAAAGGCATCGATTAAAGCATTGGTTGCAGAAGCACATGCGGAGACTGTGACAAAATTCGGACCCCGTAATTGATATTTGATAGAGATATATCCGGCGCTAATGTCTGCAATCATTTTAGGAATAAAAAAGGGATTAAACCGCGGGGTGCCATCCCCTTCTGAAAATGCAGTGACTTCATCTTGAAATGTTCGAAGACCTCCAATTCCTGAGCCCCAGATCACTCCGGCACGATCACGGTCTATTGCGTCCAGGTCCAGTCCGGAATCTTCCATGGCCTCTTGGGCTGCAACTACCGCATAGCGCGTAAATGGGTCCATTTTACGGGCTTCCTTGCGGTCAAGATAGTCAGTGGCTTCAAAGTTTTTTAGTTCACAAGCAAAACGTGTCCTGAATTTTTCAGCGTTAAACCGTGTAATAGGAGCAGCGCCACTTACCCCCTTAGACAAATTTGTCCAGTATTCCTGTACAGTACTTCCGATTGGAGTAAGGGCTCCTAGACCTGTAATTACAACGCGCTTGAATTGCATTAAAATTTGTGGGATTAGGTAGGGTACCTAAAATTACTTAACGTTTTCTTCTAAATAAGAAATCGCTTGGCCAACAGTGGCAATATTCTCGGCCTGATCATCGGGGATAGAAATATCAAACTCTTTTTCGAATTCCATTATCAATTCAACAGTATCAAGGGAATCTGCTCCAAGATCATTGGTAAAGCTTGCTTCGGGAGTTACTTCCGACTCTTCAACACCCAGTTTGTCTATGATAATCCCTTTAACTTTTTGTGCTATATCAGACATTGTATAAATTATTTAGTGAAAATACACTGCAAAGAAATACATTTAATCCAATAATGTCAAACTATTTGGATAATCTTCAATGCCTCTGTTTTAGGATAATTTAGTGCTCATTAATACATAATTTCGTTAGCTTTAACGCCCAATTGCCGGGATCCATGAAGAAAAACAAACTAATTGCAAGCTTTGATTTCGATTTTTCATTACTGGCGATTGCATCCCAGCTGAAAGAGTATAAATTGGCTTGGATCATCAACCAGGAGCTTGGCATCAACCTGGTAAAACAGCAAGACGAAATCTTCCACTTCCTAGGTGATGAGAAACTTTGTATTAGTAATTACTTTTATCAAACGGAACACAGCAGTATTCGTTTGATCATGAACCGGTCAAGGGATGAATCTTCTATGCAGCCTTTAATTCCGGAATTGAAACAATTTGACTTTCTGATGTTAATTGAAGGCTTTGAAGATACACTGGTAATCCAGGAGGTACGAGATACATTGAAAAACATTGATGGTATTCAACTGATCAATCAAATCATTGTCGACCAGTTAAAATCACGAGATAACCTAATATTTTAATCCTACATGAATAAAGAAGTGATATTTAACAAAACCAAGATAGTGGCTACGGTTGGACCCGCCAGTAACAACCGGAAAATGTTAAAAAAACTTATAAATAACGGCGTAGATGTATTCAGACTCAATTTTTCACATGGATGTCACCAGGACCATCAGGATGTATTGGATAATATTAGAAGTTTAAACGAAGAGTTAGGCACCCATATTTGTATTTTACAGGATCTGCAAGGCCCCAAAATTCGCATTGGAGAGGTTGAAAATGGGGAGGTGATTTTGGAAGAAGGTGCCTCTTTTATTATAACTACTGAAGAGATGACTGGTACTGCACAGCGAGTTAGTACCACTTATCAATCTTTACCGTCGGATGTCAAAGTAGATGATGTGATTTTGATTGATGATGGCAAAATTGAACTAATTGTCACGGATTTTGACCAGTACCAGGTGTTCACGCGGGTAATTCATGGCGGGCCGCTGAGTCCTCGTAAAGGAATCAACCTGCCGAACACAGAAGTAAGCACCCCTTCACTTACGGCAAAGGACCGGAACGATCTGGAATTTGGATTACGCAACGAGGTGGCCTGGATTGCCCTTTCTTTCGTGAGAACAGCAAATGACGTGAGAGAATTGAAAGATATTATTGAAAAGGCCGGTAAGAGTTGCAAGGTAATTGCGAAAATTGAAAAGCCCCAGGCAATAAATGAGATAGATGACATAATTGAGGCTTCTGATGGTTTGATGGTGGCTCGAGGTGATCTTGGAGTGGAAACTGTGATGGAAGATGTTCCAATGGTCCAAAAGATGATTGTAAGTAAGTGCAACAGACAGTTCAAACCAGTAATTATCGCTACTCAAATGATGGAAAGCATGATCGAGAATCCTCGTCCAACCAGGGCGGAAACCAATGACATTGCTAATTCGATCATTGATGGGGCAGATGCTTTGATGTTGTCTGCTGAAACAGCAGTGGGAAAGTACCCGATACAAGTAATTAGGAGTATGTCCAAAACAATACAATCTGTTGAAGACAAAGCCGATATCTATTTCAAACACCGTAAGTTGAATCCAGAGTCTGAGACCTATTATAATAATAACTTAATACTTTCGGCCTGCCGGCTGGCCCGGGATACCGGTGCGGTAGCGATTACCGGTCTGACAGAGTCAGGTTATACAGCTTATAGATTAGCAGGAAATCGACCGAAAGCCCATATTTTTGTTTTCACTCATAATAAGTTGCTGCCCTATATCTTAAGTCTGGTTTGGGGTATAAGGAGCTTTTATTACGATAATATGGAAAGTACCGACATGACTTTTTCAGACATTGAAAATGTGTTGCGTGAAAGGGGGGGGTTAAAAAAAGGAGATGTTTTTATCAATACGGCATCTATGCCTATTCAAGCCAGATATCGCACCAATTCACTAAAGATTGCGATTGCGGAATGATTCCGCTTCAGGAGCAACTAAAAGAACTTTTTCCCTTTCGACTACAACTTGACCAGGTACTGCTCCTTTAGGTTTACGAACGTATTTCTTAGGTGTATAGATTACTGGGCAAAGTGAATCATTTTTTCGTTTACTGTAGTAGGCTGCAAGCCGCGCGGCCACCTCGATTACGGCAGCCGGAAAGGGTTTACCGGGTAAATGTTTAATTATAACATGCGAGCCTTTTACATCCTTTGCGTGCAACCAAAGGTCTTCCTTGTGGGCATATTTCTGGGTAAGCAGGTCATTGTTAGTAGCATTTTTCCCAATAAGTATCACAAAATCCTGAAACTTGAATTCTTTAAATAATGATCCTGAATCCTTTGTTTGTTTACCAGGGTTAAGCTGGTGATCTTTGGCATAGTTCTTTAGTAGCTTTAGATCCTGGCACTGATCTATGAATTCAATATGTTCTTCTACCGCGCTTATCTGTTGTTTGCTCCATTTTAATTTTTGATGCAACACTTCCACTTCTTTACGTTGATTCTTTGATTTTCTATAGTATTGCTCAGCATTCTTCTGGGGAGTAAGAGCGGACTTTAGTTTTATGGAAATGGGTTTCCCAGTTTTGAAATCAGGAAGCTCAACAACCACAGCACCTGAGGGAACGAGATGCATATTGGCCATTATCATGTCTGCAATTTCTCGATGGCCAACCTCTTTTTCCAATTGCATTAGTCTGTTTTGGGATTTCTGAATACCACCTCCGGCTCTTTTTTTTCTTCGTTCCAAAAGCCTGAGCAATATCATTTTCATAGAACTCAATTGCCTCGCCTGGATATATTGGTGAAAGAACTCGTTTAAACCCTCAATGACGTGCTCAGTATGAAAAAAGCAGTCCATCGGTTCCAGCATTGAGAGCACCGGGCCAGATTCTTGGTGATATAAGTAGTAGCTGGGATTTTCAAGGGTTTTCAGTACTTTCTCTACCATTGCCCATTTTTCATTCATGCCCATCTCATTATAACCGCATTTTACCAGGTATTTTTTTACAGTACCACCCAACGTTGGTAACATCTTTTGAAAGTCTCCTTGTAATTCATCGAATCGTTGTCTGTTTACCGTAAATTTTCTGTTCATTGTACCTGTGGAAAGATTAAGGTCCGCAGTAAGCTTGTGCTTAAACAGAGCATATGCTTTTCCCTCTTTGCACAGGACAATATTTGACTGATTTCCGAACATCTTGATCAATACACTCCAACTCTTCTCCAATTCTATGCAAAGACATCTTTCATTTTTAAAACAGAAGACATCCTGTACCTGAGTGTCATTTATTTCCGGAAAAAGGGTTGCGCTGTTTTTTCTGGCTCGATTAAAATTCGTAGGAATTCGTACCATTGAAAGATCGGAACGCATGATGGCCAGGATAAAAAACTCCTGATCATCAAAAACAAATTGCATAACCAGTTCATCTTTATCCTGACTGTAACAAGAATGCAGGTGTGCGCCGGTGAGCCGGTCCTTAAGCCGATAACTTAATTGACGCAGCAAGTAGTAATTATTATGCACCTTTAAATGTCCAGAGTAAGTCCGTCATAAGCCAGGTGGATATGAGCAGGTAACTGTTTGGAAATTTCCTGATGTAAACCCAATCGGTGACTTATATGAGTAAAGTAAGCCGCTTCAGGTTGGAGTTCAGATACCAGGGCAATGGCTTCATCAAGGTTAAAATGTGAGATATGAGGGTCGATTTGCAAGGCATTAAGCACCAATATTTTAGAGCCTGCTATTTTTTGTTTCTCAGTTTTCTCTATATAGTTGGCATCGGTGATATAAGTAAAATCCTTAATTCGATATCCCCAAACCGGCAATTTATGATGCATAACCTGAATCGGAACAAAATCAATACCTCCAGCCTCAAAGGGGCGTCCATCCATTTCGATTATTTTGATTCTGGGAATACCAGGATATTTGGTTTCCGTGAATATGTATGGGTATTCTAACTTTAGGTGGTCAACTACCCGGATGCTTGCGTATACTGGGATATCAAATTGTTGTTGATAGTTATACGGCCTTATATCGTCTAAACCACCTACATGATCTTTATGTTCGTGGGTAAGAATAACGGCATCCAGTCGGTCAATCCGTTGTACAAGAGCCTGCTGACGGAAATCTGGCCCACAATCAATAACCACATTGCTGTCTTCGTTTTGAACCAGTAAAGAAGTACGAAGTCTTTTGTCCCTATAATCTATGGAATTACAAACCGGACAGGAACAATTTATCAAAGGTACACCCTGAGAAGTACCAGTACCAAGAAAAGAGACTTTCAAAGTTCAATCTTTGTTTGAAACAGGCTTAGATACAATTTTTGATTTTTACCTCCTAGAGCGTTTGTTTCAAAATTTATGTTCTTCAAAATATCAATGAGACAATTGATCTTACCTTCAGTGGTATAATATTTGTTGACAACAGCGACTTTTGTGTCCCGTAAAATGCAGTATCCTGAATTAAAAGATCCTTTTTCGTATCTTAATTGGTAGTCGGTCTCACTAAAAAGATCTTCTAGTTTGTTCAAAAAATGCTTGGTAAACCTGATTTCCATGCAGGTTACCCCTCGGTGTATTTTTTAACCTTTTCCACCAGAACATCGAAGTTCAGGGGCTTAGGCAAGTAATCATCAATACCGGCTTCCTTGAATTCAGCAATGGAATAATTCTGGGCGTTCCCGGTTATGGCAATAATAGGTATTCGGGCTTTCTCAGGATCTGTCATCGCCCTTATGTTTCGTGTGCATTCCATGCCATCCATAACAGGCATATTAATATCCATCAGTATTATGTCAAAGTGATTTTCTTGCAAAACGTCCAATACTTGTTGACCATTTTTTGCGGCAGATATATCGAAGTTTTGCATCTGTAAAATTTTCTTAGTTAAGTTCTGTATTACAGAACTATCTTCAGCAATCAGTACTTTCTTTGACATTATTTAAGTTGTTTTTTCTATAAATTAAGAATATTGTGATAATTTTTCTGAAATTCTTTGAAGATTTTGTTTAACTCCAGTAGATCTTTTGGTGCCTGTTTGTACTTTTTTACCTTTAGATCGGCCTCTATTTCTTTTGTTTTTTGAGCCAGTTTCTCTACTCCCAAGGTGCCAGCGCTCCCTTTCAAAGTGTGCAAATTACTTAGAATACTTGGATAATCTCCATCGCTTAATGAATGATGACATTGGTCAAGCTGATCTTGCGTTTCCTTTTCGAAATCCTTCAATATTTCTTTTACCATCTCCGGCCCGCTATATTTGGCCAACTGAGCGATAATATCTTTGTTAATGATACTAAAATAGTCATTTTCAATGGTTATCTGATCAGGTTCTTCTGGATTTCCATTTACCCACTTCTTCACTTTGTTTATTAAGTTATAAGCTTTTATGGGTTTTGCCAAGTAGTCGTCCAATCCTTGGTTCAAAAACCTTTCCCGATCAGGTTCCATACCATATGCAGTCATTGCCACAATAGGTGGCAGACCCGGCAGGTTCATTTTTTTGAGCGTTTTTGTGGCCGTTACCCCATCCATTCGTGGCATTTGAATGTCCATAAAGATCAAATCATAATCTTTCTGGGTGGCCATTTCTATGGCTTCATATCCATTATTGGCAAGGTCTACCTGACAGCCTGCGGATTTTAGGATCTCACCCGCCACCTGTCTATTAACCAGATTGTCATCCACCAGTAGTATTTGTGGGCAGGTATCAGCGAATACTCCAAGTGTAATATTGCGCTCTTCTTCCTCTTTCTTCTCTTTTTCCTTCTCTACCATTTCTTTGTCAGTAGCCATGGCCTCAAAGGTAAACCAGAAAGTACTTCCCAATTCAGGGGTTGAATAAACACCAATGTTCCCATTCATTAATTCACTAAGCTCTTTTGAGATTCGAAGTCCCAGACCTGTTCCGCCAAATGCTTTGGTGGAGGAGTCATCTACCTGACTAAAACTATTAAACAAATTATCCAGGTGTTCCTTGGTGATTCCAATTCCGGTATCTCTCACATTAACCTTAATAACGTGGGTTTTGTCGTACTTAAACTGGGGTTTCATACTCAGGTGAATACTACCGCCATCATTGGTAAATTTGAGGGCATTCGAGAGCAGGTTTGAAATGATCTGCATTAACCTGGTTTCATCGACAATAACATATTCGGGCAAACGAGGATGTATGTAATAAGCCAGATTGATTCTTCTGCTGGTAGCTTGTTGTGAGAAAAGTGCATAGAGTTTCCCGATCACTTGTCTAAGTTCAATAGCTGATTTTCGTAATTTCATCTTGCCTGCTTCAATTTTTGACAGATCAAGAATGTCATTGAGAATCTCCATTAACAGTGTTGAGGATTTTTTAATGGTATCCAAATACTCTGTTTGCTGCGGTTGTAGAGAGCTGGCACCAAGCAGATCCAACATGCCGATAATCCCGTTCATAGGGGTACGAATTTCATGGCTCATATTTGCCAGGAATTCCTCTTTTACCTTTAAAGAACGTTCTGCTACCTCTTTGGCCAGCATAAGTTGCTCGTTCGTTTCCTTTAACTTAGTTATGTCCCGTATTACTCCTTCGAATTCCAACGATCCTTCACTGCCGATTTTCAATCTAACGTTACAGATACAATGTATAATCTTTCCATCCTTGCGTACCAGGGAAGCCTCAAAGTTTCGAACCCTTCTATGCTGTACCAGTTGCCTGAGGAGGCCCTTTGTCTTAGATGTATACAGGTAATAATTCGTAATATTTTTTTCTAACACTTCATGCTGGTCATAACCTGTCATTTCCCGGACCGAAGGACTGACCATCAATATATTCCCGCGGGGGTTACATTTAAAGTACAAATCTTGAAATGACTCGAAGATGTTCCTGAATTTTTCTTCACTTTCTCTCAGGGCAAGCCCGGACCTTTTTTTATCAGTGACATCGTGAGCAATGCCAGAAACCTCTTTTACGGTACCATCGGTGTGATAAATAGGGTTAAGATAAATGTCCAATGATATTTCACTCCCAAATTCTCCCTTATGCTGAGTTTCAAAATGAAGACTGTTCCCTTTAAATACTTTTTGGTACTTTTCGATCCAAAAATCTTTCTGATTCGCTTTGGTTGGAAGGTTGGTGCCTTTTGTAAGGCGTTGATTAGTATCAAGTCTTCTCCCAAAATATCTGTGAACTGTATCGGAGTAATTTTGATTAAATGAGGTGAATACGAAATCAGTATTTACAGACCATATTAAATGCGAACTACTTTCAAAAATAGCATTTAGTCTTGCGGTTTGGTTGCTGATTTTGTCCTCATTCCTTTTTCGATTAATAGCCAGAGCAATTTGTCCTGAGATAAAATCTAAGAGGTCTAAATCCGTGCGGTCGAAAGGAGAAGATTCTTTGTAAGAGAACAGTGAGATTAGTCCTAATTTTTTCTTTTCAATCGATAGCGGAGCTCCCAGCCAAACAGTTGGCAGATTGTCCATTTTTGGAACCATCCCTTGATTTTGGAGAGATTCAAAGTCTTTTTTTGTTATCATCAAGGACTGATTTTGGCTTAAGGTATAAGCTGTGATCTCTTTTTCGAATCCCTGACCATTATACTGGCTCTGTTTGTTTTCCTTAATGTAAAATGGAATAGAGAGCTTATCATCTTCAACAATTGCGAAGTAGAAGTTTTCAGCATCCATAAAAATATTCAGTTCACTATGAATATTTCTATACAGGTCCTGAAAGGAGTGACTGTGAATTGATTGATTGGCAATCCCGTAATATAAGTTTCTAATCTTTTCAGTACGTATACGTTCAGAGATATCATGGAAGATGGCCCGAAATTCAACCGGAACCTCTTTTTCATAGCTACAGTTAACACTGCCAGTTAGATATATATTCTGACCCTCTTTTGATACAATAACCGTTTCAAGCTTACCAGAGCTTTTCGATATGAGAAGGTGCTTTAAGAAATTATCGGTATGTACCCGATAATCGGGGTGAACCATATCATCCAATCGTAGATCATTCAGCTCTTCACGTGAATACCCTACAGCATCTACCCATGATTGGTTAATGAATTTGAATTGTCTATCGATGGACATTACCAGGATCAGATCATGGGCGTTATCGAATAATTCTTGCAACCTCGAATTCGATTTTTCCAATGCTCTTGTTACCCTGTCCTTCTCCGTAATATCAGGCTCCTCTTTTTGCAGCTCGGAAACAACTTGTTGTAACCGTTCAATCTCCCGGATTAAATCATCCTTATTTGCGCTATCAAAACTCATGATGTAATAATAAATTTAGGATATATTTGCTTCAAAACACAATAATGGGCCACCCTGTTGCTACTAAAAAATTGTTACTGGTTGTTGGCGCTACCGCGGTTGGGAAAACCGATATTTCCCTTGAGCTGGCAGCTCACTATAGTTGCCCCATACTATCAGCTGATTCCAGACAGTGCTACCGGGAACTAGGTATTGCCACCGCAAAACCAAACCAGGAAATACTATCAAAGGTCCCTCATTATTTTATTAATTCACACAGCATTCATAACCCGGTAACTGCTGGGGAATTTGAAGCTTATGCATTGGCAACCCTGAATGAAGTTTTCAAAGAAAACAACATTTGTATAATGACTGGGGGCTCGGGACTATATATAAAGGCGGTGTGTGAGGGGCTGGACGAGGTCCCACCGGTACCAGAGTCAATACGTTATCAACTGGAAATCAGGCTTGAGCGTGACGGTTTAAAAGCGCTGTTAAGGGAATTACAAAGGCTGGATCCGGAGTATGCTGGAACCATAGATATTGAAAACCCACGAAGGGTTATTCGAGCACTTGAGGTGTGCTTGGGTACCGGGAAACCTTTTTCCACATTTAGAAAAGGCAAGAAGCAACTAAGACCTTTTGAAACCATAAAAATCGGTTTATACAGGGACCGCAAAAGATTGTATACCCGGATTGATCAAAGGATGGATGAGATGATTGATCAGGGGTTATTTGATGAAGCAGAGCATCTTTATGCGTTCAGGAACCAAAAACCATTACAAACCGTAGGTTATCAGGAGGTTTACGGATATCTTGATAAAATATATGACCGCGACGAAGCGATCAGGTTGTTGAAGAGAAACAGCCGAAGATATGCAAAACGCCAGCTTTCCTGGTTTGGGAAAGATCTGTCAATTCAATGGTTCCATGCAGAAGACCTGGAATCAATTTTAGGCTACCTTCAGCTGGAGACCTCAGAACACTAGGCATTGAAAATATCCATCATGCGCAAAAGATCGGGGCTGAGGGTCTTTTTGATGGTGATAGCATGTTCGAACGGAGTATATACCAGCTCATCCTTCATTACTCCGGCCATTACGTTCTTCCGTCCATTAAGAAGACCCTCGATGGCGCTAAGCCCCATCCTACTGGCAAGAATTCTATCTTTGGCACTAGGTGCACCACCTCTTTGAATATGTCCGAGCGTAGCTACCCGTATATCGGTATCAACCAGTGATTCCCTGGCTCTTTTTGCAATCTCAATAGCACCACCAATTTCATCACCTTCGGCAACTACTATAATACTAGAGGTCTTTGATCTACGCTTTCCAGCCCTCAGGGTTTCTATCACATCTTCAATAGTGGTTGATGTTTCAGGTACAAGTACCATTTCAGCACCGCCACATATACCACAACGGATGGCAATATATCCGGAGTCCCGCCCCATAACCTCCACAAAAAAGATCCTGTCATGCGAATCTGCAGTATCGCGGATCTTATCGATGGCCTGAATGGCGGTATTTACAGCGGTATCAAAACCTATAGTAAAGTCCGTACCGTAAATGTCGTTATCAATGGTTCCAGGGGCCCCAACGATAGCCACTCCAAACTCCTCGTAGAATATCTTTGCTCCGGTAAAGGATCCATCACCTCCAATGCAAATAAGTCCCTCAATGCCAAACCCCTGGAGAAAATCAAAGGCTTTTTTACGCCCCTCTTTGGTCTTGAAGTCTTCACTGCGTGCAGATTTTAATATGGTGCCTCCCTTTTGAATGATGTTGCTGACTGAATAAGAGTTAAGTTGCTTAATATCCCCTTTTATCATGCCGTTATAACCATACCTGATCCCGAAAATTTCTGCTCCGTGGTAAATAGCTCCACGAACTACCGCTCGAATACAAGCGTTCATTCCGGGTGCATCGCCTCCGGATGTATATACCGCGACCTTTTTCATGAGTTAGGGTTTTTCAAAAAACAGGTCAAAAGTATAAATTTATTAGTTATTTCTCAGCTTTAACAAAGTATTATTAATTGCATTATTCATCTGGTCGGAGGTCCTTAAGAAATAGTTAGCACCTACATAAACTATGGATATGAGTATACTTCGTGTCATAATGTCTACCATCAAATGAGACAATTTCGGTACCATTGTATTTATTGCAAGACACAATAACGCCGTTCCAATGGCTAACAGGTGTTTTTTGTTATAAGGCTGAATATTGAATTTCCTCTTGAGAATTAAGTATTTGAACATGTTTAAAATAAACACTGTACATATTGTGGCCACCGCAGCTCCGGTGATACCCAATGATGGTAACAGAACTATGTTCAATAAGACCAACAAGGCCAATTGCATGACTGATAAATAGGTATTGAGGCGATAATAGTTAGAAAAACCAATAATTGCACTACTAACTCCCCCGGTCATTTGTATAACATTTGCCAGACCGGTCAATATTATTACCCAACTTCCAATAGCGAAGGATTCTGGCAGTATTTTGTATACATTGTGAAGGTTGATATATAGACCAACCATAATAAGCATTGCAATAAGTTGTTGATTTATGGTACTCTTATATTGGATGTTTCGTATTGCTTTAAGGTCATTGTTTTTAAAAGCATCAGAAATCATGGTTGGTGCAATTTTGTTTAACCCCCTGGAAGGTAAGAGGATCAATGTTGCAAAGAAGAAATTTGTTACATAAATACCAGTTTGAGTTTCATCATAGTACAGGTTGATGAGTATATTATTTACCTGTAAAATCGCCACATTGTTTAATCCTGTTAAAAATCCAAAAAAACTTATGCTGGCCATTGCCCTGATCATATGTCGTTCAATAGTATGAAACCTGAAATTTAGATGACACTCTCCCCGCCAGACAACAAAGGCGATCAAAAATAAGGCGATTATGGAAAAAGTGACAACATATATCTGGGCAAATTGTTCAAAGTTGATCAGATTATATATAAGTGGTACTAATGAGAGTAACAAGAGCACCCTTAGACCGAACTCCCTTAATAGAACTCCGGTACTGGCGTTATAAAGCACGGTATTGTAATTGTCCATTACCGTAAAAATCAATAAACCGGCGGTCAGTGGTATGCACAGATAATAATATTGTCCAAACAGATCACTTTCATTAATTACTAAAGCTCCTACAATTTTATAGATCAATAAGAAAATCAAAAAACCGGTGCAGATTACCAATAAATAGAGGGGAAGAAATCCTCCATGGCCATCACCGGAATTACGGAAGTAGGGAAAGTATTTTATGGTAGCATGATTAAATCCCAAAAGTGCCACCCGTTCAAAAATGGAACCATATGACACCAAAAGCGCAAGTACACCGATTTCAGCTTCACTTAAATAATTTGGGAAAAAGTGGGCCCTTACGAAAAAACCAACCACTACACCCAGGTAAATGTAGATGGTTGATTTTACGGTTTGTCTGCCAATGATACCCACGGACTAAGTATTTGAGTGTGAGATTCCTTGAGTTCTTTGGGGTATGTCTGGGCGCATCAATCAATTGTTTCCAATAGTATTTCCGCGAATTCGCGAACAGCTCCACTGCCGCCCGGAGTATTAAGCTGGAGGATTCCTGGAATGACTTTAATGCTATTTCGGGCATTGCTGGGGCATGCGGCAGTTCCTACCGCCTCCAGAAGTTCCTTATCGTTAATGTCATCGCCTATATAGGCTACCTCCTCAAGATTGATCTCTAGTTTATTGCAAAGTTCTTTAACGAATTCCAATTTATGGTCCACTCCATGAAAATCGAAATCCAAGCCCAATTTTTGTGCCCTGCGGCGATTGAGCTCACGGTCTTCCTTGGTGATAATTCCTACCTTAACTCCTTGTTTTTGTAACAGTTGGAAGCCCATCCCATCGTAAGTATTAAATTTTTTTAACTCGTCCCCATTTTCAGTATAGTACATCCCTGCATCGGTTAATACTCCATCGACATCAGAAAGGAACAGGCGTATTTGTTTAGAATTATTACTACTGAGTATGTATTTTTTCATCAGGTATTCCCCATGAAGCCAGTCATCTTCCTCGTCGAGTTCTAATGAAGCAAATGCAGGCATCTCGTAAATACCAATGGTACCGCTGAGTCGATTTTTTGAAGAATTAATGTTTCTTACAGTATTTAGGTAAAAAGCACCGTTTTCAATCATGGTGCCCGCAAAATCCTGTCGCCGGGGACGCATTTGATACTGATAATTCAGTGGTTTTCCCGCCTCATCCCATAGAAATCGTTTTAACCGGGAACAACTGAGCAAAGAGTCAATCGAGGTATTTTTTAATTGTAGTATTCCGGCATTAAAATCCTTAGCGGTACTAAACGGTGAAGTAGCCTGTACTAATAATAATAGGTCATCCTGTTCTATTTCCGTTTTACCCAAGTATTCTAAAATCACCTCTTCCGTAGAGCTCTGGTCCAGGGCATTTGCTTCCTGACGGTGAAATATGGTAACTTTTGAAAGTTCAAATTTCTCCACACATTGAGCTATTTCCTGGCAATCAGTTGCCACTACCACTCTATCTATTAAACTGGCTTGTTCAAGGGCATTTAAGCACCAGTATAAAAGCGGGCGACCGCAAAAAGGCCTAATGTTCTTAAGCCTTATTGATTTACTTCCACAGCGGGCTGGAACAAACGCAGTTACACTCACGAGATCCTGTATTTTAGTTTATCTCTTTGTACTGACTCAATATCTAAAATTTCTGTGGGTTTAAACTGAAGCGCTTTGTAGGTAGCGGATAAGTCCCTGACTAACTTTTGCAAGCCGCCTGGTTCTAATGATGCGGCATGATCTGTTCCCTTCCAGGTCCTGTCTTTTGTAAAATGCCTTTCTATCCAGGTTGCACCAAGTGTAAAGGCGGCCTGGTCTATGGCAATTCCCAAATGATGACCTGAAAACCCAATAGCTTTGACTTGTTCTCCATAGTTTTCCTGGAGCCTGACAATTTCGAGTAGGTGGGTGTCTTCAAATGGAACTGGGTAACCTGATGTACATGCGTACAAGACCAGTCTATGCAGGTGTTCGTTTTTCTGAAAGAATTCCACAATCTGCATTTCTTCTGCCCTGGTGGTCATTCCGAAACTAATGTGGATATCACCTTTATATGAGTCTCTTAAAATTTCCAGCATTTCAAAGTGCATGTTACAGGCGCTGGGAACTTTAATATAATCCGGATTTAACACAGAAATCTCCTCAGCGGAGGTAGCATCCCAAACACTGGAAGCATAGCCAATACCTACTTCCTGGCAATAGTCCCTTAGCGCCCGGTGTTCTTCCCGGGAAAATTCAAGGAATTCTCTATGGGCTCCATAGGTTTCTCCAAAACTATATGGTTGATAGGGATGGGGTGCATGGTACTGTTCTTCGGTTAGAAGTTCTTTTGGGTGGCGTTTCTGAAATTTCGCGTAGTTGGCATGAGCTGCATAGGCCAGGTCAACAAGTTCTTTGGCAATGGACATTTCACCCATATGATTGCATCCTATCTCAGCCACCAAAACCGGCAATTGATAAGTGTACTTCTTATTCATTCTTCTGGGGTCCTAACGATTAAGGTCTACTCTTTCAAAAGCATCAATAAATGATCCGGGGGTAGCGTTTAGTACAGATACTCCACGACTATTAGCATATTGCTTCAGTACAAAGTACCCGTTAAACGCATGAACAAACTTAGTCAATAACTCTGGCATATTGCGCTCACCAACTCCTCTTTTATCCAATGGTTTACCTACAGATGACTGTTGATCATAAAAATGTTTTTGGTTAATAAGTACTTCATTGCTGTTGTTGACGGATATTTCTGATAACCAACTGTGGTCAGCGCCCCAGAGATAGATTTTTTTGTAGCCCATATTTATTGCGTGAGTAAGGCACGGAATAAGCACGTTATGAGGCCTGGGCATACCCAAATTTAATCTAAAACATAAATGTCTGAACCACGCCCATCCTTCAACGGGGGTGTTGTTGTAATATACAATTTTGATGTCAGGGTTTGTTCTCAGAAGATCTTGCCAGCGTTGAAATTTTCTGGCTTCGTATGGAATATGGAAAACCAATGGCCAACTGGTACCTTTGTTCATTTCGTTGAACAGTCCGTTGCTTTGTTTTACAAAAAAAGTATCTATATCGTCCAGCCAGAGGTCAGGGGCTGAGGTAACGTAATATTGGGGTTTCAACAGCGGGTAGAATTCTGTGGTAGGAAAATGATTGACACAAATTAAATCTTTCCCCTCCAAAAACCATTGATGGCTTTGGATCATGTGACCAAGAGATGGCCCGTTTGCCAGGATAACACATTCCTGATTTTCAGGGTCCATTAGCCGGACCTGCCATTTGGACAACAGCAGCAACCTGATCAGAGTGGTAACGAGTGATCCAAGGTTAGTCAGAAAGGACTGAATTTGAAGGATCATTTATGCTAACTTTTTAAGAAACTGCCGAATAACCACATTCTAAACTTAACTAACATAATTGCCTTTGGCCATTTACCCTGTAGTATATAAGAAAATGCTAAGATAACCGTTGCCCCAATTTTAAAAAACTCTTGAAACCATTTGCTTAGCACTAAATGAAGTGGTTCTGTTTTCATTCTCAAGGCTTCACTTTTTCCAATTCCCCTAGCCATTCTTTTTATATAACCAGTTTCTAAACGGAAGTCAGGAATACTGTGTTGAACGTGAACACTGGGGACATAGTGGATGGACTTGTTTTGTTTTACTAGTCGGTAAAACAGTTCTTTCTCCTCACCACTCCCAAGGAACGTTCCCTTCCTTCCTAACCCTGTATGAAAGGGACCTGAGTCGACTAAGACAGCCTTTCTAAAAGCCATATTGGCTCCAATGGGAAAGCGCCAACCACTAAACGGTCTGGCTGTATCTCCCATGTCCAAAGCTGACACCAAGGGTAAAAGATACCCAGACATCCATTTCGGTTCTTTATTTTGGTAGAGAGGAGTTACTTTTCCTCCTACTGCATCCACTTCCGTATGGTCCTGGAAATAAGAAATTAAATTAGAAGCATAGTCCTTGTGGGCAAATGCATCGTCGTCGATATAGCTCAATATTTCTCCTTGGGATTCAGTAATCCCACGGTTTCTGCAAAAAGATAACCCTTGCGAGGACTCTATAAGGTATCTGAATGGTATTTCTGGATTCGTATCACGATAATTGACACAGATTTCTTCAGTTTGATCGGTGCTATTGTTGTCTATCACCAGGACCTCGAAAAGATTTGTAGAAGCTGTTTGCGTCGATAAATGATCCAGACATTTTTGAAGATACTTGTCCCGGTTATATGTGCAAATGACAATGGACAATAAGGGGTGATTCGCCAATTAAATCGCCTTTAGATCAAGTAACACCATAAAGATACGAAATTAATAGAGCAATGAAATGTTTAACTAAGTGTCTGACTCAACAGGTCGTGGCTTCCGTTTTTTTATCTCCAGGAAAATAGTGCCGGCAAAAAGCAGTATCAACAATATCGAAGAAGCCATCATTACTTTGTTTCCAATCTGATACGATTGAGGTTCAAATCTAAATTCAATGGTATGTGATCCTCCGGAAATTTCCAGCGCTCGAAGAATATAATTGACTCTTATGATATCAGCGGGTTCGCCATCTATGGTAGCATTCCAACCTTTTGGGTAATAGATCTCAGAAAACACAGCCAGGGTATTTTCCGGATTTTGGAACCGATATTTCAGATAATTCGGTCGATACTCTTCCAAAGTTATTTCACCGGAATTATTATAAGTATTAGCTGATAATGTAAATCGACTTTCGTCCACCACGGCAGTTGAAGAAGGATCAATTGCACACGTTTGCTCTAATTCCTGATCCGCTGAATTAACCTTTTTCACCGAATTGACCAGCCAGGCATTTCCAAGGGCACTATCATTTCTTAGTACGCCGGATTCATCAGTTCCTACCAGAATATATCGGGTGTTCATCATATTCACAATACCGAACTCACCTAAATCCTGCCGACCACTTTGTAGGCCTTCTAAGAGCCCACGGTATTGGGAGTCGAGGCAACCATCGATCAATTCCTGGTAGCGTTTCATTTTAGCCCCGTGATAACCACCAAGTGATTTATGAAAGTATGAAGTTCTGGTTTCTGTCCAGGGGTTTTGCAGGTAGGAAAGTACACGATAATTTAAATCCGGGTCTTTTAGAAGCACCTTATCCGCGGCACTTGGTACTATTTCGGAACCTTGTGTCTCCATTACAAAGTCTTCACTACGAAGATATCTTTTATCAACACTCCATATATCTAAAAGAACCAGCACGCCCAGAATGCCATAAAGTAATGCCAGTCCAATTTTTGCTCTGATTTTAAAATACAACGCGGCCATGGCCAGACCAACAAATATCAGTGATCGGAAAGCGTCACTTCGAAGTAAATCTGCACGGTCTGCCCTAAGTGCATCCAAATACCAGGGAGGGACCTGGTTTGAAATTCCATCATCAACTGATCCATGAAAGTCTCCAATACTTGAGTATACAATGGCCAATAGCAGAATTCCTCCTGTTATGGCTCCAGCTACCAGTAATTTTTTTAATGATTCTGGTTTTTTAAGATCTTGGAGTAATTTTTCCAGGCCCATAAAAGCTGCTAAAGGAATGCACAATAGGGCAATCACCAGGGTCATCGATACCGATCGAAACTTGTTGTAACCGGGGAAATAGTCAAATATTAAGTTGTTAAAGGATTCGAAATTATGTCCCCAGGAAAGCATGGTGGAGATAACAATGGCGATGCTAATCCATATAAGATGTTTCTTTTCTGTTAGTGAATATCCCAGTACAAACAGGAATATTACTATAGCTCCGGCATAGGATGGTCCCGCAGTACTTGGTTGATTTCCCCAGTATGTCGTCACTTGCAGCAGTTGTTGCCTTATCTGCACCGGAGCCATACCATGGCTTCTTAAAGCCTCACCAAGATTACTATCAACAGGTAGTGAACTAACACTGGGGCCCCCAAAGAACTCCGGTATCAATAGAGTGATGGGTTCTATTATTCCGTTGCTCCAATGAAATGCATAACCCCGATCCAGACCATTGCTTGGACCTTGTGTGTTGACCAGGTCAGATGGACCTCGCGTGGAATACTGCCCGTATTCGTAGACGGACCAGATTTTTCCCAGGTTGCAACCGACTGCCAGCACTACCGCTACTGCCAGATAGCTCAAGCTCTTGGTTAAAAAATAAAACTTGCCTTCCCGGATTGAAAATACTAAATGAACTATGCCATAAATTAAAAGCAGCAACAACAAGTAGTAAGTTATTTGCAGATGATTCGATCTAAGCTCTAAAGCGAGACCCAAGGCAGTTAAAACCATTCCAAGCAGGTAGTTCCTGTCAAATGTCAGGTGGACTCCAGCCAGCACCAAAGGCATATATGCAATGGCCCACATCTTCCACATATGACCGGCTTCTATGCTGATAATATTGTAAGTACCAATGCTAAAAGCCAGTCCCCCGATCACCGCCAACCAGGGTCTAACTTTAAACACCAGCAGCAGGATGTAAAATGTGATGCATGATATCAAAGTAACCCCTGCCGGAGCGGGTAACCACAGGGTTAGCATTCGATGTACATACAGTATTAAATCGCCACTC
This sequence comes from uncultured Roseivirgaceae bacterium, assembly GCA_964580205.1. Lineage (GTDB taxonomy): Bacteria > Bacteroidota > Bacteroidia > Cytophagales > Cyclobacteriaceae > SZUA-3. The sequence continues at coordinate 8,048 of CAZOJZ010000291.1, read as the reverse complement.
CATTGGGTATTCAAGAGATAAGCGGGCATACCTCCAAACATAGAGTTAGTCCAGAGCGCTTCTTCTCCGGTCTCAGCCCGAAATTTAATAATCTCCTGACTTGCCCCCAGGCCCTGAACAATATCATGTTGATTGATAATTTTTCCGCCAAACACCAATGGGTTATAAAAAGCCACTGTGGCCACAAAAAAGATTGCTACGGCAGCAACATGAGGTAAAATATTCTGCTTAAAGTTCATATAGAAAAGCGCAATGTGGGGTTTCAAGGTCGGAATTGCAGAAGAATAAAGCTAATGAATTTGTTCCAAACTGAAAGGACCGGAATAGATTGCTAATGCATAAACCGGGTTGATTCATCGGGGTTCCTTAATGGAGGCCATAAACATTTCGGGGAATTGCTGCTGCTCCTGTTTTTTTCTAACATGCAAATGCCACCAACCATTTAAAAACCCCCATCCGTATCCAGTTATTTGGACAATTGTAGCCATCACACCCAGAATGGCGTTGGTTATATTGCCGGTATTTCTCCATGAATCGATAAACACCATCAAGAACCCAAATATCAATACATACCAAAAATACGGATTCAGAAGGCCTAGTAGGATTAACAAACTACATAATATAAGCGCTATTGAAGGAATCGAGAAAACCCACTTCCGGGACGCCGGATGCCATTTCATCAGGATTGTCCTGGCCAACCCGAATTTATAAACCTGTCGGGCAAACTTATTGAAGTCGATCCTTCTCTTGTGGTACACATATGCGTCAGAGATCAGGCCTTTAGTAAATCCTTGGTCAATCAAACGGTAGATCAGATCCGGATCCTCTCCCGGGTGGATGTTTGAAAAACCTCCAACTGCTGTAAAGGCATTCTTCGAAACTCCCATATTAAAACTACGCGGCTGAAATGTTTCCGATGTCCGGTGGTGGCCTCTTATGCCCCCTGAGGTTAAAAGCGAGGTCATGGAGTAGTTAATGGCCTTTTGAATGTTGCTAAAATCTTTATGAGCTCTATCTGGACCTCCATAGGCATCCAACCAATTCCTGACCAAATAATCATTTACTATACTTAAATAGTTAGGTGGGATTGAACAGTCGGAGTCGAAAAAGATCAGGTAATTTCCGCGGGCTCTGATTACCCCATGGTTTCTGCTATCACCAGGTCCGGTATTGTGCTTGAAGTAATAGTGAAGGTCCAGTTGATCTGCAAAATCATCTATTTGTGATTTACAGCTTTGATCGGACCCATCTTCTACAATGATAACCTCAAAGTCCCTGTATGTTTGGTTAGATAGACTTTCCAACAGTTCACAAATCTCCTGAGGTCGATTGAAAACAGGTATAATTATGGAAAAATTTAGAGTGCTCAATACACAAATGCTTCTGGTGGCATGGTTAGTAGTAAATGATGGATTGTTCTCCTAAATAGTTTATGACTGTGATAATATTAACTAATTTTGTGTTGCAAAGAAACGAAATATGTTTGAAAACCTCAGTGATAAGTTAGACAAGGCGGTCCGTAACCTAAAGGGTCAGGGAAGGATCACCGAGATCAATGTGGCATCAACTGTCAAGGAGATTAGGAGAGCGCTTATTGATGCCGATGTAAATTACAAAGTGGCAAAGTCCGTAACGGATACCATTCAGGAAAAGGCGTTGGGTCGTGAAGTATTATTTGCAGTTTCACCGGGGCAGTTGCTTACAAAAATCGTCAGCGAGGAACTGACGGAATTAATGGGTGGGGCCAAAGAGGACATCCTCCTGGAGGGTAATCCAGCAGTGATTCTAATTTCAGGCTTGCAAGGATCCGGGAAAACCACATTTTGCGGTAAACTTGCCCATTACCTGGAAAAGCAGAAGAGACAAGTACTGCTGGCAGCGTGCGATGTTTACCGGCCGGCCGCTATTGACCAGCTGCAAGTTTTGGGGGAACAAATTGGCGTGGAGGTGTTTGCGCAACCTGAAATTGGAGATCCCTTGAAAATTGCCGCCAATGCATTGGCTTACGCCAAAGATAATGGCAAGAAAGTACTGATAGTTGATACCGCCGGTCGGTTATCAATTGATGAGGAGATGATGTCTGAAATTACCCGGATAAAGTCTCTTTTGAACCCTTCAGAAACACTGTTTGTAGTAGATTCAATGACCGGTCAGGACGCTGTCAATACCGCCAAAACATTTAACGAACGATTGGGTTTTGACGGGGTGGTGCTTACTAAACTTGACGGTGACTCCAGGGGAGGAGCGGCCCTATCCATTAGAGCAGTTGTACAAAAACCCATAAAATTCATAAGTACCGGTGAAAAAATGGATGCTATAGATATTTTCCATCCGGATCGAATGGCTCAGCGGATATTGGGAATGGGAGATGTAGTTTCTTTGGTAGAAAAGGCCCAGCAAGTATTCGATGAAGATGAGGCGAAGCGACTACAGAAAAAGATCAGAAAGAACCAGTTCAATTTTGACGATTTTCTGTCTCAACTTCAACAGGTAAAAAAGATGGGAAACATAAAGGACCTGATGGGAATGATCCCAGGAATGGGAAAAGCAATTAAAGATGTTGATATTGATGATGATAGTTTTAAGCCAATTGAAGCGATCATTCGTAGTATGACCCCTCTTGAAAGAGCCAACCCGGAAGTCCTCAATGGTAGCCGGAAGAAGCGAATTGCCCAGGGAAGCGGCACTTCAATTCAGGAAGTAAATAATCTGTTGAAACAGTTCAGCGGGATGCGTAAAATGATGCGAACTATGAACAAGATGAGTGGGGTTAAAAAAGGAATGGCTAGCCAAAGCCTGTTTGGCAATTGAACCAGTGTAAACTGGTAAACACTTCGTCCTACTGGACTACGGCCGGCGAAGCACACCCACACGCACACTCCCGCTCACACCCACACGCACACTCACACTCAATTTCTGTACATCACTGCATTTATGGCATCTATGGTTCGCTTGACACTTGGCAGAATAGCTTCGATCAAGGTAGGTGCGTAAGGTAATGGCACGTCCATACTGCTTACTCTGGTTACAGGTGCATCCAGATAGTCAAAAGCATGCTTTTGGATGTGAAAGGCAATCTCTGTAGTAATGGAAGCCAACGGCCAAGTTTCTTCAACAATTACCAGTCTGTTGGTCTTTCTAACTGAATCAATTATCTTTTGATAGTCAATCGGTCTGACTGTACGTAAATCTATTACTTCCACAGAAACCCCATCCTTACCCATTAGTTGGGAGACTTCGTTTACCAGTTTCATCATTTTACCGAATGAAACCAGGGTTACATCGTTTCCTTCTCTTACAATATTTGCCTCACCTAAGGGAATCAGGAACTCATTTTCAGGGACCTGGCCTTTGTCCCCGTACATCAGCTCGGATTCCATAAAAATAACCGGATCATCATCCCTTATAGATGTTTTTAGCAGCCCCTTAGCATCATAAGGATTGGATGGTACTACTACCTTTAGCCCGGGAGTATTTGCATACCAGTTCTCGAAATTTTGTGAATGTTGCGAACTTAACATACCTGCATTTCCCGTAGGTCCCCTAAATACAATGGGAATGGGGAATTGACCTCCTGACATTGACATTAATTTTGCCGCCCCATTTATTATTTGATCAATTGCTACCAAGGAAAAATTGAAGGTCATAAATTCAATGATAGGCCGTAATCCATTCATAGCTGCGCCTATTCCCAGTCCGGTAAACCCCAATTCAGCAATTGGGGTGTCAAGTACTCTTTCCGATCCAAACTCGTCCATCATACCTTGACTAACCTTGTAAGCGCCATTATATTCAGCTACTTCTTCACCCATCAGAAAGATCTTCTCATCGCGTCGCATTTCTTCCGACAATGCTTCTCTGAGGGCTTCTCTGAATTGAATTTCTCTCATGATATCACTATTAAATACAGCTGTCAAAAATAGAGATTAGTGCACAAATAACAAACCAATATGACCTAATAAAAAAAGCCCGCTTTGGGAAAAGCAGGCTTTTTTTATTATGACTTAAAGTTTATTTTAATGCGTTTATGAATTCCGGACTACTTCTTATAGACAAGAACTCAAGATCATTAGCGGCCTTTTCTTTTAAGGAGGCATCATCTTTTACTGCCTTAGCCAGCAATTCAACACCTTGCTCGTAGTCACCTAATCTGGTGGCAGCAATTGCAGACAAATAGTGATCCAAGGCGTCATCATCATCCCTCTTGTCAACTTCTGCAAAGGTAGCTATTGCATCTACATGGTCGTGGTTCATAAGTTGAGCCAAACCTTTATTGTAGAGGTTCTCAGTAGTACCTTTTGCATTAGAAAGCGATCGCAGGGCGTCGTCATATTTGCCTTGCCTGATTTCAATTACTCCTTTTACCCCATTAATTTCCGCAGACAATTCATTTGAAGGGCTCTGAGTGAGCGCTTTACTGATTGTTTCATCAGCCTTGGCAACGTTTCCTTGCGCAAAGTAAATTGCCGCCAGGTTTGTATTGGAATAGGCATTGTCCTTCCTTTTGTTGGCAATATCAAATTGGGTTTCGGCTTTAGCCACCATATCCCAATCCTTATCCTTGATGGCCATTTCCATATACACAGCTCCCAGGTTATTGTGAGAGACCCAGCCATCATTTTTCTTAGTGGCTGCTAAATAAATCTTTTCCCTTTCGTCCAGAGATGGTGTAAGTGTAGCAGCGTATCCCAATTCCTGATCAGATAAGGTATCTGAAGATACAGATCCGGCAACTATTTGTCGGGACAGTGCCGCAATTTCAGCATCTGATTTTTTATCCATTACCGTCAAAACTTCAGTCTGAGCAGTTCTCAATTTTGGATATATATCCCTGAAAACTTTTCTGTAAGCAGATAACTTATGGAGTTGGTCCTCTTTCTCTTCGAACGACCCTGATCCGTCAATTACGTTGCTGATTTGGGCTTTGTCCTCATCAGAGGCGCCATCGTAGTCAGCTAAGTGGGCTTTGAATTCTTGCCAATCTTCGACAACAGGTTTTAATATAAAACCGATCTCATCCGCCATTCCCTGATAATCATACTTCTGCATCTGATTTTTGTAGTATTTCTGGATGGATTCAGCCCGGTTTTGAGAAAGGCTTGAGTTAATTCTCTCAGCGCCCTCAGGTGAGTGAGTTCCTGTGATGGTAACTGTTCGGGTTGCGTTCTTTTCAGCAACAAAGGCATTAAAACCTTTTCCCCGGTCACTTCGTTTTTCTGATGTTCTCAAAACAGCACTTCCTTGTAAAAAGTAGAAGTCGACGTTAGTAGGCACTAATTCTTCCTGATTGTTATATCCATGTGGAGCATAGGCTGCATAAACCACATTTTTGTACAGTCTGGAAGTTGTGATTACCCCTTGAGAGATTTCAAGCCGATCAGTTATCTTCTCTTTTCCGTTTTTAGGATTACTGGCCACTCCCTGAATTTTCAAGGTTCCAGATTTCATGTCTTCCTCATATGGCATTGAGAAGTTGACATTGGTTTGAGGCTCTACAGTATCATAGTCAGGGTATTGTTCCCGGGTATAATCGATACCGTCAAATGCATACTCCTTACCACCATATTCATAAAAGGTGTTAATGGTATATACTTTACCCTTTTTCAACATTTTAACTGGAACTTTCGCAGACATTTCAAATGCTACGTCATCTCCATGCAGTTCCAAGGGTGAAGGGACAACAACGAACTCTTGCTGCTCTGACATGCTGATCATTTGGCTGAGAGAGCAACCGGTAACAATTACGGTCCCTAATAGAACTGTGCAAATAAGATTTATCTTCTGAGTCATGGTAAAAAAATTGGTTATTAATCTGTTTATAGTCAAAAATATAGTTATAATATTACTATTGCAATTTTATTGTGTAAAAAATACCTTTCTAATTTGTTTAAGGCCCTGGTTGATGGTTATATTTGGTTGCTAAGCGGACATTATGAAAAAAATACAACGATATTTTGAGTCTCAAGCGTTTGGAGTGTGCGCAAAGTTAGGTGAAAAATTAAGAATTCCAACTTCCAGTATTCGAATATTTTTTATCTATGCCTCTTTTCTTACCTTCGGTTCTCCGCTATTATTGTATCTGGCACTGGCTTACGTTATGAATATCAGGAAGCACCTGAGACGAAGATATAATACCGTTTGGTATTAGTTAGAACCCCTGAGTAATCGAAAAGTACGTTTCCCTTTAATAAAGTACTCCCAGACCAAAATGATATTGAACAATTTCGTTCGATAGGGGGCTTTAAATGCTCGCCTTCTTTTTAAGGTTTGTGGCAGCTTTACTAAAAACATAAATTCAGCTTTTAGTACTGCAAGGAAGTGGAACAGGGATCCCTGGATAAGAAATCGAATGCTTGCCACCAGGTCCAGCATCATCCTCACCGGTAATTTCCAAATAAGTTCTTGTAAGGAGCAGTTTTTCAACAATAGTTGCAGGCCGTTGCGGAAATTCAGATAAGTTTTGAATGGATTACTATCATCGAGTGTCCCTCCCCTTAAATGGTAAATGTGGCTATTGCCTACGTAGGCTGTTTGATAACCTGCTCTGTGGCTCCGCCAACAAAGATCAATTTCTTCCATATGAGCAAAGAAATCTTCATCGAACCCGCCTAATTCCTTGAAAACATTTGCCTTGATGAAAAAACAAGCGCCCCCGGCCCAAAAAATGATTCGATTGTCGTTGTATTGTCCCTGGTCTTTCTCCAGGTAATTAAATATGCGACCCCGGCAAAACGGATAACCCAAAATATCCAGGTAGCCTCCGGCTGCACCAGCGTAGTCAAACTGGTTTTTATGCTGCAACGATAGTATTTTTGGCTGACAAATGGCCACTTCAGGATGAGACCGCATAAATTGTATCATCTGCTCTGCCCACCCGGGTGTCACCTCTACATCGGAATTTAAGAGAATATAATTGTCCGCCAGAACATGGGCTAGTCCTTTGTTGTATCCGCCGCTGAAGCCATAGTTCTGATTAAGCGCTATTATTTGGACATCGGGATAATTTTTTTTAAGCAGAGCTACGGATGCATCATCTGAGTTGTTGTCAATAACCGCTATCTGACAATTTTCGGAGTAAGTAACTACCTTGGGTAGAAAGCGTTTAAGGTAGTCAACCCTATTGTAATTTAGGATAACGATGGCTGTTTTATCCATTTAGGATACTGCCAATATCGAGGCCTGGTATGTTGGGTAATAATCCCTCAGTACTTTCCTTCATCATTTGGCGGGCCTTTTCTTCTACAGCCTCGGAGGCCTTATTTACGGCGGCGATTATTAGATCTTTGCGCATTTCTGCATCGTCGGGTGAATTTAAAGAATCATCAATAATAAGGTCAACCAGTAATTTCTTCCCGTTAACTACTGCTTTTACCAATCCTGCACCTGCCTCACCTTCTGCAGTAATATTTACCAGGTTGTTTTGGGCGGCTTTAATTTTGCCCTGGGCTTCTTTAATCTGCCCCATTATCTTCATCATATCAAACATGTCAATTGTTTCTTAAAAGATGTACTGTTCCGCTTTTGGTTAGGGACCTTCCTTTAGGATCTGTTGCTCTTATTTTGTAAACGTAGGTGTCCTCTTGAATTAAGGATCCTTTGTAAACGCCATTCCATCCCTGTTCCAGGTCCATGGTATGGTATAATAACTCTCCCCAACTACTGTAAATTTCCATACTATACTCTTTAATAAAAAGCCCTTTGGCAGTAAATGTATCATTAAGGCCATCATTATTAGGAGTAAAGCTATTGGGAACAAACACTTGTAATGGAATATCCTCCATTATTATGTTGGAGTAACTCCTTAGAGGAATTGAATCATTTGATATGGCTACTATCCTGTATTGACTAATTTGCCGGTTTTGAGTTATGGGGTCTTGGTAACTGGTACTAGTGTTGCCCAAGCTGATTGGAGGACCTACCAGTACCCCAGTTTCATCCATGATTTCCAACTCATAGTCGCTAACTCCGTTTTCCCATCCTAAATAGGCCGTCCAATTTAAATCAAAGCTCTTGTTGTCAACATTGGTGCCGGCCAACATAATAGCACA
>CAZOJZ010000290.1:0-3018 GCA_964580205.1 uncultured Roseivirgaceae bacterium | reverse complement strand
CCGTTCATCGTGGGTAGAGAAAATAAAAGTTGTCTGCTCTTTCTCGTTCATTTTGAGCATCATGTCCAGCAAATTGTCGGTGGCATGGCTGTCCAAATTGGCGGTTGGTTCATCTGCCAATATAAATTTTGGCCTGGTGGACAAAGCCCTGGCCACTGCAACCCGTTGCTGTTGTCCGCCTGAAAGTTGATTGGGGCGTTGGTGCGCTTTGTCGGCTATGTCCATGGCTTCCAACAATTCCATTATCCGATTTTTGGTTTCGTCAGCGGGCCTGCCCAACAACTCCATGGTAAAGGCCGCGTTTTCGTAAGCGCTCATTACCGGAATCAAATTATAGGCCTGGAATATAAATCCAATGTTGTTCAACCTAAAACTGGTCAGCTCTCTCTTAGATCTATTGTTAATAATCTCACCATTGACCTCCACCGTCCCGGATGTGGGCAATTCCAGGCCCCCGATCAAATTGAGCAGGGTGGTTTTTCCACAGCCTGAGGGTCCTATGATGGCTGTAAACTCAGCCTTGTCAAAAGACAAAGTCACACCATTAATGGCATGCACAGGTATAGTGTCAGGATTGTAGGTCTTGGTGATATCATGTGTGGATATAATACTCATATCTAATCTCTAATGGCTTCTGCAGGATCTAATTTGAATGCCCTGATAATTGGAAAAATAGATGAAAAAACCGCGGTGATGATAACCAGCAGGGTAATAGTCAGGTACATCTCATTGTTTATGGTGGGATAGACCTCTGCTGAAAGGCCAAACTTCTCAAAACCTTCGGCAAATTGCTCAAAATGAATGCCTCGCTTCCCAAACCAACTGATGGCCAGATAACTTATCAAATTGCCCGTGAAAGCCCCCACCAGGCATAATAATACCGTTTCAGCTATAATCATTTGAGCTATTTTTAAATTGGACATGCCCAGGGCGCTGAGCATGCCGATTTCCTTGGTGCGCTCCAAAATGGCCATCAACATGGTATTGACTATTCCAAAAATCAGCGCCAGTAGCACCACCCCCACCAAAATATAATTATAAAGGGTCATGGTGGAAGCTGTTACCCGGAGCATTGGACTTAACTCCTTCCATGACTCCGTTTTAAGATTTCCCAATTGGGAATTAAGTGTATTGACTGTTTGATCAAGCAATTCAGGGTCTCTAACTCGTATAGCCACTTCATGGCTTTGACCAGGGGCCAGCTTCAATATTTTCATAAGCTGGTCCTTTTCAACAAACACCGTTGATTCATCGAATAAAGTATTGTTGGTGGCGAAAATTCCGGCCACTTTATAGTTTTCATAGGCAATGGCTCCTTCTGAATCAGCCAGGGTAAGGATAATTTTTGACTTCAATCCGGCTTTCAGCTTGTCCGCTAACTTCCTGGACAGCACCATCGATTTGAATTTCGATCCGCTTTTAAAATATGAGCCCTCTTTAATCAAACTGTGAATAGCGGTAACTTTTGATTCAGCATCAGGGTCTACCCCAATCCCGGTCACCTGTATGCTGTTATTGGCAGTAGCCGCCATTCCATCAACTTTAACCCGGAAACTATAGGAGGTTATATTGCTATCGGCCAGTAATTGCTCGGTGATCAGGTTTTCGTCAAGTGTCTTTGCCAATTCTTCAGTAATCAAATATTCCTTATGGTGGATCTGAATATCTGATATCTCATTGTCGATGGCTGTTTTGACCCACTTGTCCATCATACCGTTGGCCATGGCTGCCATAAACAAGGCCCCCAACAGCCCGGTGGCCAAAGCCAGAATAACCGCCAGGCTTCTGGTGCTGTTTCTCCAGACATTTCTCCATGCATAGGTAATGATCATAGTCGGCCCCTGATTATATCCACTATATTGAATTTCATGATGTTGTACATAGGGAAGATTGACGCCAGCACGCTGATTACCAATACAATTCCAAATTGTGCCACCAGGTAGCCGGGATCAGTTGAAATTGACAATACTGGTTCCATATTCAAATCCCGGTACATCTGGGCGCTTTCTCCGGTTATAGGAATAGGATTAAGCGAATAAAAATATATTACCGGAAAACTAATGATCAGTCCCACCATGGCGCCAATGGCAGCTATGTAGATTGATTCCGTGATAACCTGTACGATCAATTTCCTTTGCGGCATGCCTATGGCCATCATGATGGAGAATTCCCTTTTTCTTTCCATGGTCATCATCAAAATGGTGCCGAAGATTCCGAATCCAATAACCATATACAATACTCCGATCATGATCTTGCCAAAAAAATTGTCCGATTCGATGGCCGATAGTATATCCCTGTTCATGGAGCGCCAGTTTCGTACCTCCGTGATAGTGGTGTCAATTTTAGACTGGTAATAATTGGTTTCAGGGAGAATTTCCGACTGATCGTATAGTACCAGATTTACACTACTTACGCGTCCTTCCATAAAGAAAAGATATTGTGCAGCAGCAAGTGGCAATAGTACAAAGCGTCGGTTAAAATCCGCCATAGGGTGATCGAAGACCCCCTTCACCGGGTACACGCCGGCTGCAGTCATTCCCATATAGCCCTGGCCAAGCAGTACCACAGAATCTCCTACTCCGACTTTCAGAAAAGAAGCCAGGTCCTTACCAATTAAAATAGACTGGTCCTCGAGATTGAGATATTCCCCTTCGATCAATTTCTCCTTAAATTTAATTTGTGCGTCCTTTTTTTTGGGATCAACTCCCTGAACTACCACGCCCCTGGTATTGTTCCCCACGGAAACCAGGCAGCCACCCAGCACTTCAGGCACCCAGAGTTCTATATGATCATCGTCATCAAGGGTCTTCTCAAGTTCTGAGTTGAATTCCATACTGTTGTCCATGGTTTTGTCATCCCAGTACAACTTGTCCATTATGGCAAGGTGACCGGTGGATGAGCGAATGGCATCGTAAAGCATCTTATCATAACTTCCCAGTTGAAGTCCCCGCATAAAGGTCGCTATCACCACCGCGAATATGATGGAGGCCAGTGTTATATAGGTCCTCTTTTTATTGC
>CAZOJZ010000289.1:0-2698 GCA_964580205.1 uncultured Roseivirgaceae bacterium | reverse complement strand
ATTGTTAATTGTTAATTTTAACCGTTTGCACCCAATGCCTGGGCTTGACCCCTGTGAAATGTTGGATCTGATGACGGCAGCTGAAACCATTGGCTACGATAGTATGTGAATCTTTTAGCTGATTGACCGCCGGAAACAATACCTCCTCTCCTATTTTCCTGGAGATATCATAATGTTCTTGCTCATAACCAAACGATCCGGCCATGCCACAGCAACCGGAAGGGATTTCCTGACAATTAACGGAAGTCTGCCGGTATATGCTTTTTAATGCTGTGGTTCCGAATAATGCCTTTTGGTGACAATGTCCATGGATCGCCACAGCTTCCGGAATTGATTCCAGCTCAATCTTGAGTCTGCCGGATTCCATCTCTTCTGACAGAAAGACATCGATCATTTTCACTCCGTTTTTTAATAAATCACCGAGTCCACTATCATCAATGAGGTCTGGCAAGTCATCATTTAGTGCCGATGCACAACTGGGCTCGCAAACCACTACTGTATAACCCCTATCCAGCCACTGTTTTAGTCCAAGAGCAGTTTTAGTGCCCTCCTTTTTAGCTTCACGCAAGAAGCCATGCGATATTTTTGGTCGTTGGCAGCAACCCACATGACCTAAAATTACCTCATACCCGCAGGCTTCCAGCAACTCCGTTGCCGCCATACCAATTTCTGGTTCATGAAAGTTCAAATAGGTATCTGCAAACAATACTACCTTGAATGAAGACTTTTTGCCAATTTTCCTTTGCTCAAACCATCGGTAAAAGGGCTCTTTGGTATATAACGGTAAAACTCTACGTTTGTCGAATCCTGCCAACACCTCAAGAAGGTACCTGAAGAGACCGGTCTTTTGTACTTGGTTGACTATACCCGCTTTCCAGCCGGCCATAAGTGCCGCAGTCTTAGTTGAGTCCCGGATCATCCGGTCTCTGAGGGTGGTCCCATGTTGGTCAAAATATTTCTGACTGACATCACTTTTCATCTTAGCCATATCCACATTACTGGGGCATTCTGACTTGCAGGCTTTGCATGAGAGACAAAGATCCATTACCTCACGCAGTCGCTTACTGGTAAGTCCATCCTGGTCCATTTGGCCAGACATAGCCAGACGCAATGCATTGGCCCTTCCTCTGGTGGAGTGCTCCTCTTCTCTGGTGGCTTTGAAACTTGGGCACATAGTTCCTCCAAGAATTTTTCGACACTCCCCTACACCAGTACACATATGAACGGACTCCACGAAACTTCCCTCTTGATGGTATTTAAACTCCGTATTTATGGTCTGGTCCGTATAGTTTACTCCATATCTAAGATTTTCCTCAATTTGTTGTGCCTCAACGATTTTTCCGGGATTCATAAGATTCTGAGGGTCAAACAACTGCTTAACATCCAGAAAGGCCTGATACAACTGTTCTCCAAAAAATTTGCGATTAAATGAGCTCCTGACCAACCCGTCTCCATGCTCTCCACTCCAGGACCCGCCAAATTTTCTAACCAATTCGAAAGTATCTTTCGATATGTTCTTTAATCTTTCAATGTCTTCAGCTTCCCTCAAATCCAATATTGGCCTGACATGAATTACCCCTACGCTTGCATGTGCATACATAGCAGCATTTGTACCATGTTTTTTACAAACCTTTAAAACCTGGTCAATGTACTCGGGTAAATGATGTGCAGGAATAGCTGCATCCTCAATAAATGCAAGGGGTTTCTTCTTCCCTTTAATGCCAAGCATCAATCCCAAGCCTTTTTTTCGTATTACCCAAACATCATCGTAGTCAGGTCCCTCCGGAAACAACGGATAGGCATAGCCGACATTCCTGACCTTTTGGTCTGCAATCATGGCTTCAGCCCGACCCAAAGCGTCCTGCCTGGTTTCTCCATAAAACTCAACGATTAGCACCGCTGCAGGATCTCCTTCGATGAAATGACTGTGGCGTCTGGTAGTCAGGTTCTCGCGACTTAATCCTACCACCATGCTATCCAGGATCTCCACCGCAGATGGTCTAAACTGCAGCATGGGCTGTACTGCCTGAATGGCCTCTAATAGTTCAGCATAATGGACCACACAAACACACTTGTATTTTGGTAAAGGTTCCAGATTTAATTTTACCTCCAGAATAATCCCTAGTGTACCCTCGCTCCCGCAAATAACTTTGCTGAGGTTCCATGCTTCATCCCCTACAAATTCATCCAGGTTGTAGCCTCCAACCCTTCGCATTACTTTGGGAAAACCTGAAGCTATTTCTTCGCGATTGGACCGGATAATTTTTCTAAAACCTTTATAGACTTCAGCTTCCCTGCCACCATTGTCAATCACCGTATGGTAATCCTCCTGACTTTTAGCCGACAGGTCCATTACGGTACCATCAGCCAAAAGCACTTTGGCCTCAAGTATATGATCTACTGTTTTGCCGTATAATATACTCTTGGTCCCGGAACTATTGTTTCCAACCATTCCGCCAATATTGGCACGACTGCTGGTGGCGGGATCTGGCGCAAAATGTAAACCATGTGTAACAAGTACAGCGTTTAGGTCGTCGCGGGCCAGGCCCGGTTGTACTTTTACCCACCGCTGGTCCGGATCTACTTCCAGCACTTTATTCATATATTTGGAAAAATCCAATACCATGGAAGCACCCACGGTCTGACCTGCCAGACTGGTGCCGGCTCCACGCGGCAATATGGTTACATTTTCGGCACT
>CAZOJZ010000288.1:0-3717 GCA_964580205.1 uncultured Roseivirgaceae bacterium | reverse complement strand
GAAGCCTTGTTTATTGAGATTCTGTAGTCCACGTTGGAGTGTTGAGGGCTGAAATGGCCTGCGGGAGATAATTTCTTCCGTGGTCCTGGGCTGAAAATAGTTATCCTCTGCCTCACCCAACTGATAGAATAATTTCAGAATATTTTCCTCCAGCATCTGTGTCTGGAATTTTCGTTGGGTGATCATCCGGAAAAGGATCCCCTTTTTCGGTGCTAAAAAGAAACTTAATACCGCAATAATAGATATCACCATAACAATCCAGGGACCAGTGGGCATGCCGGGCGCCACATAACTGATGTAGGCGCCTACCAGTCCTGAAAAGGCCCCCAATGCTGCTGCCAGCCAGATCATTACTTTCAGTTTATCTGTCCAAAAGCGTGCTGCTGCTGCAGGTGTGATTAACATGGCTGCCATCAATACCACGCCAATAGCCTGAATGCCTGTTACCACTGCCAACACCGTCAGGGTGGTGAGCACCAACTCCAGGGCACGGACCGGAAAGCCAATGCTATGTGCGAAATTGACATCAAACGCTATCAGTGCAAATTCCTTGAAGAACAACCAAACACCTGCTATCAGGATCAAAGCAACGGAACTAAATACCATCAAATCTTCACCAATCAAACTGGCAGCCTGACCAAACAGGAAATGATCCAGGCCACTTTGGGCGGCATTACCGGATTTTTGAATAACCGTAAGCATCAATATGCCAATACCGAAAAAAACCGACAGGATAAGGCCAATAGCAGTGTCTTCTTTTATCTTGGACCTGGCGGTAATAATATCTATTAGTACCAGGGAGATCCAGCCGGTGACAAAAGCTCCCAGAATCAGGTAAATGGGGTTTTTGACCCCTGTAAGTATAAAGGCCAGACATATCCCTGGCAAAACTGAGTGAGCCACAGCATCGCCAACCAGGGCCTTTTTCTTCAGCAGCGTAAAGGTACCGACAATGGCAGCGCTGGCAGCCAAAAGTATTGAGCCCAACACCACATAGCGGACATTGGGATCTGAAAGTGAGAGGAAGTCCAGTAAGTGTTCCATACTCAATCTTTTTCGCGGCTGGGAAATTCTTTCTTGGTAAGGAGATCGCCCACTTCAGCCAACAAGGTGAGTTTCCCGCCATAGGTTTCCTGCAACAGTGCATTGGTCATGACCTCATGGGCCGGACCACTGGCAATAAGCCGCAGGTTAAGCAGTACCGCCCAGTCAAAATATTCTCTGGCAGATTGAAGATCATGGTGCACCACTACCACCGTTTTTCCTTGCTTTGACATGGTTTTCATCAAATCGATAATGGCCCTTTCAGTGGCTGCATCTACTCCTGAAAATGGTTCGTCCATAAAGTACAGATCGGCCTCCTGTGCCAATGCCCTGGCCAAAAATACCCGCTGTTGTTGACCACCTGATAATTGTGATATCTGACGTTTGGCATATCCATCCATATCCACTTGTCGCAAACATTCCATGGACACCTCCTTATCGGCCTTTCTTGGACGGGTAAACAACCCCATTTTGCCATAGCGCCCCATGAGCACAACGTCTAGCACCGAAGCCGGGAAGTCCCAATCTACAGATTCCTTTTGAGGTACATAAGAAACCCTTGACCGCACCTGGTCCAAGGTCTTATCAAAGAGTTTGACATAGCCGCTGCTGAGCTCAACCAGGTTCATTATGGCTTTGATCATGGTTGATTTTCCAGCACCGTTTGGGCCAATAATGCCAATAATTGTACCTGCCGGTAATGTTAGATCAATATCCCACAGCACCGGTTTTTTGTGATAGGTGACGGTGATGTCGTGTAATTCTACTACCGGGTTTTCTACCTGTTGGATCATTTTAAGGCTCTGGTTATGGTTTGGACGTTGGCATTTACCATGCCAATATAAGTTCCTTCAGGGGTGTTTTTTCCCCCCATTGCATCAGAGTACAAACTTCCCCCAATACGCACATTATGCCCTCTCTGTTTGCAGCCTTCCACTACCGCCCGAATTGATCGTTCGGAGATGGAAGTTTCTATAAAAACGGCTTTTATTTGGCGTTCAATGATGTATTTAACCAGGTCTGTGATATCCTTTAAGCCGAATTCTGTAAGGGTTGATAGTCCTTGTAACCCCCTCACTTCGATATTGTAGGCCCTGCCGAAGTACTCAAATGCATCATGGGCAGTAATCAGGATCCGCTGATCCGGTGGAATCCGGGCGATTTGGGTTTTTACCTTTAGGTGAAGTGAATCCAAACGTTTCAGGTATTTTTCGGAATTTCGGTCATAATAGTCAGCGTGGACAGGATCAAATTCCTGTAGTGATTCATTTATTTTATTTACTACCTGTTTCCAAAGGGATACATCAAACCAAATATGGGGATCGTAGGCATTGTGGAACAGTGGACTGCTTAGTAACCGGGTGGTATCAATTGCAGCGCCTACAGCAATCACCGGTTTGATGCGCCCCAATTTCTCAAGGATCTCCCCCATTTTGCCCTCCAAAAGAAGTCCATTATAGAGCACCAGATCTGCGCTGGTTAGTTTCTTCAAATCTCCCTGAGTGGCCTTATACAGATGAGGATCTACACCCGGACCCATCAATGCTTCTACTTCCAGGGTGTCACCGGCAATATTAATTACTGCATCGGCAATCATTCCGGTAGTCGTCACAATCCTTATTTTATTGCCAGGATTTTCATCAGATTCACCTTGACAGCCAATAAGTATAGATGAAAGGAGTAAGAGGGGTAGAGATAAGGTCTTGAGCATGACCATTAATGCTCCTGGACCAAGATGTTTTGGGCCACCTCTTTGGATATAAATACGGCGGTTGACCGGTCTATTATTACCTGCATGGAATTGTCAAAGGCAACCTTATCCAGGACCTTAATTTGTGCTCCCAGATAGGCGCCAAGTTTATCCATGTGCTGCAGGAACTCCGGGCTGCTGTCCTTTACTGCCCGAATTACCCCTTCACTTCCTGGACTAAGATGTTGTAGCTGTTTTTGGGGTTTGGTATTGATTGCACCTTTGGCATCAGGAATGGGATCCCCATGGGGATCGACATTTGGGTGGCCTAAAAAAGCATCCAGTCTTTTTATCAATAAAGGGGATCTAATATGCTCCAGCTGTTCAGCCACTTCATGCACTTCATCCCAGTTAAAATTCAAGTTCTTGACCAGAAACACCTCCCATAAACGATGCTTCCTGATTACTTTTAAGGCTGCTTCCCTGCCTGCATCGGTAACTTTAACTCCCTGATATTTGGTGTATTGGATTACTCCTTTGCGATCCAGTTTCTGGATCATATCGCTTACGGAAGCTGGCTTGGTGTGGATGGCCTCCGCAATGGCATTGGTGGGTACCTGTGAATGTCCTCCATCCGATAGATGATAGATAGCTTTAAGATAATTTTCTTCAACCAGACTTAGCATGAAATTTATTTTTCGTCTCTAAATATACTAATATTTAGAGTAATCTAAAAAATAAGTTTACAAAATTACAAATTATACTTCTAAACAAAATTATTGTGTAACCCCGTAAAAGTGGTCATCACTTTTTAGGCCTAGGTCAATTCGTAATCCGTAATCCGTAATTCGTAATTAAAGTTGCGCGAGCAACTTTAATGCTTCCTGTTCCCAGGTGATCTCCGGGCCGGGCTTTTTAGTATAAAACCCACCTTTCTTGATCTGCTTCCAGATGGGTTCCGTTTGGAAGTTATTATAGTCCAG
>CAZOJZ010000287.1:0-8914 GCA_964580205.1 uncultured Roseivirgaceae bacterium | reverse complement strand
CTTGCCGGCAGGTTCAATATACCTTCCGTTGGGCAGAATGGTTTTTCCTTCCAAATCGATCTTCAAATATTGATCATGGCCAGGAGGGATTGTAACCCATACTCCATGGTCTTTTTTCGAAGTGCATTGAAATAGAAAAATGAGAATGAATAATCCGGCAAGCATTTGAAAGGAAGGAAACTGGTGTTTATTCATGGCTGGGACCAATATCATTATTTTAGAATGGGCTTCAAAACTTCATCAATATAAAGGCCATCCCTTAATGTAAGCCCATCCGGGTCCGTAATGGCTTTATCGCATTCATCTTCCATCACGATCCAGCCCTGGTAGCCTATTTCGACTAAATAGGAAGTTACCCCTTTAAGATCCACTGATCCCGCTCCTGTGGCTGCCCAACGCCCGTCATGGTACATGTCTTTGTAATGAACCAGATTAATCCTTGAACGATAGCGCTGAACAATTTTCAGAGGGTCCATTCCTGCTTTGGCAATGTGTCCCAGGTCAGGACAATATCCAGTGGCTTCTTCATCCAATCCATCGAGTAAAATCTCGTAATCTGATTCAATACGGAAAACGGATCCATCAGGAGAATTGGGGTGATTGGAACAGATGATTCCTTTGTCTGAAGCTCGTTTGGAAAAATCATTTACACAGCTGATCATGTTTTGTTGACGTACCTTAAGGTATTCTCGGTTGTTTCCCGGCATTTGAACGGTCAGCAAGATGGTTTCAGGGAAATGGGTAAGAAATGAAATCCATTGATCGGCCCGATTTCTTTCTTCTTCTGTTTCCTGAGCATGGAGCCAGTCCTCCACCATACAGAGTACCGCCAGATCCAAATTATACTCTGCCAGTGCATCTTTCATTTTGAAGGGGTCTTCCAGTTGTTTTAAAAAGCTTGATTCCGGCTCAATACCAGCAAACCCTGCTTGAGAACAAATGTTCATAATGTGTTCCAGTTTGCCTTTGTATTGTTCCCCAGGCATCTGCCAGGTATAGGTTTCACAGGCTAACTTTATACCGCTCATAATCAGGTGCTTAATTATTGATATTGAAGTATAAATCTGGCGGTAACTTCATTAAACCTTTCCAGATCTTCCCAGTGGTGTACATGCCCACCAGTGGGAAATTTCACAATTTCTGAACCAGAGATTTTTTCATGTAAAATGTCCGAAAAAGCCGGAGGAGTTAAAATATCCATCATCCCTATGGTAATCAATGTGGGTACCTTGATCTCATGAAGTCTGTCAACAGTATTGTGCTTGATACAAGCATCCAGTTGTCCGTCAAATCCTGAAGTGGTCTGTGGTTTGGGGTTATCTAAAGCACCTCTCTGGCCAGTTTTCAAATCATCCAAAAAAAGCTCGTAATAGGGAGGAGCAAAGATCCACAACTGAAGAAGTTCCATAAAATCATCCGCGGGTACCACTCTTCTCAGTTTCTTCAGGTTTTCATAGACCGTTTTAGCATAATTGTTAAACCTGGGCCAGGTGCTGATCAGTACCAGGCTTTTCACTCGCTCAGGATGATCCAATGCCAGGGTTTGGGCAATGGCTCCGCCCATAGAGATCCCGGCCACCTGGGCATTAGTCACACCTAGATGATCCATAACTGCAATGGTATCATTGGCCATTAATTCCGTAGTATATGGTCCTTCAGGAGCATCGGACATGCCGACCCCGCGATTGTCCAGCATGATACATTGAAAATGCTGCTCATAGGTTTTCACATGCTGCTCCCATAGATTACCATTGGCCCCAAATCCCATTATGAGTACTAATGGGGTACCTTCACCTCTTATTTGGTAGTAGATCAAAGTTCCGTTTGAGTCTACATACCCGGATTGTTGACTCATTCGATTTCATTTAAAAGATTCTTCACCTCCCAGCTTCCTATGGAAAATTTTGGCATATTCATATTATATGTCTTAAGTGTGTTTGTTCCACATTGATTTAACGAAATGATACCCATCGCGATATACTTCCTCCAGGGTAGGTTGAAAGTTTCGCCAAACATTGATTCCCGAGGCAAATGCCCCCTTATTTCTACTGAATGCCTCGATAGTTAACCAGCCGTCGTATCCAATGCTATGGAGGCTGGAGAATATATGGTCCCAATGCACCTGTCCCTTGCCCGGAGTACCTCTGTCATTCTCAGTAAGATGGACGTGACCAATTAAATCTGCATATTTTCGGATGGCCGCCCCCGAGTCTTTTTCTTCTATATGTGCGTGATGAGAGTCGAAGATCATCTTCATATTGGGGTGGTCCACATCTTTTACCAAAACAGATATATCCTCCAGGGTATTATAGAGGTAGCATTCAAAACGATTGAGTGCTTCGGGAGCCAGTAATATGCCTGTTTCGCCAGCATATTCAGCAGATGATCGCATTACTTCTGTGCTGTACTTCCGTTCGTCCTCAGTTGGCGGTTCACCTGAAAAATAAGCAAAGGCAGAGTGAAAAGGACCGCAAATTACCTCCGCACCAAGCTCTTTACCCATGTCAATGCGCCACTTCATCTGATCCAGCGCTTTGGCTCGCACCGACTGCTCAGCGCTGGCGGGATTACCATCTTCAAAAAGAGAAGTAACGCAGGTGCATCCCAATTCTAGATCTTTTAATCGCCGACCAAGATCCCGGTACCTCTGGTTACCTTCATCTCCAATGGGCACTTCTATTCCCTCAAATCCGGTTTCTTTCAGATCATCTATTAATGGATACAAACGCTCGTCTACATCCGTGGTCCATAGGAGCAGGTTCATTCCTATTTTCATAGTTCAGTGTTTTTTTTATAAAAATAAGCTCTCTGTGCATTCTTATTAAATTAATTAAGGGTCTTTTTGAACTTCGAAAGCATTTTTCCAAATTGGTTTTTTAAATTTAATTAAATTTATAACTACTCCAGATGAATCTAGACTGCATCAAACTAGTAATAGCAATTTCACTTGTTCTTCAGGCTTGCAGTGGCACCCAAAAACCACAACCAGACATCACGATAGTGGAAAAACCCACTACCTCTGGCACTAACGACCATTATATAAGCAATAGAAAACCGCTCCAGCCGAGCGCATTGATTAAGCTCCCGGTTGGAAATGTGAAACCAGCTGGATGGCTAAAGGTTTATCTGGAGCGGCAGGCGGAAGGTCTTACAGGCCAATTGCCTGATATAAGCGCCTGGTTGCAAAAAGAAAATAATGCCTGGTTGTCCAAAGAAGGCAAGGGGGAATGGGGTTGGGAAGAGGTTCCTTACTGGTTAAAGGGTTACGCGAACATCGGGTATATTCTAGATGATCAGAAAATGATCTCTGAAGCGAAAATATGGATCGAGGCTGCTCTGGACAGCCAAAAACCAAATGGTTATTTTGGACCTGACTTCGCTTGGGAAAGTTACCTCTCAGAAGAAGATAGGACTGCTGAAAGACTGGCTGAAAAAACAAAGGCGCGTGATTATTGGGCCAATATGATAATGCTCTATTGTTTGCAGTCATATTATGAATATTCTGGAGATGAGCGGGTGATTACCCTGATGACCAATTATTTCAGGTATCAATTGAATATCCCAGACGAGCTTTTTCTGTCAGAGTCACATTACTGGCAAAGAATTAGAGGTGGGGACAATCTTCACAGTGTATTATGGTTGTACAATCGCACCGGGGAGCCCTGGCTGTTGGAACTTGCAGAAAAGGTACACCGCAACACTGCGCCCTGGACTAGCCGAGACCATTCATTAAATGCCATTGGGAATCATAAGGAGATACGGGAAGGGATGGAATGGCCTGATTGGTACGGCGATTTAATTGATTGGCATAATGTGAATGTGGCACAGGCATTCAGAGAGCCCGCTCAATACTATTTATTGAGTGGAAATGAAGAAGATTTGAAGGCCACTTACGACAATTTTCAAATTGTCAGAAAGCACTTTGGCCAAGTGCCGGGAGGGATGTTTGGTGCGGATGAAAATGCCCGGCCTGGATATGATGACCCTCGCCAGGGAGTGGAAACTTGCGGCATTGTTGAACAATTAAATTCTGATGAACACTTGTTAAGAATCACAGGAGATATCTTCTGGGCCGATCATGCTGAAGAAGTAGCTTTCAATACTTATCCGGCAGCCACAACCCCTGATTTCAAAGCACTACGCTACATTACCAGCCCTAATATGGTTTTGAATGATGCTCAGGATCATAGTCCTGGGATTGACAACCCCGGCCCCCATTTGATGATGAACCCTTTTAGCTCTCGGTGCTGCCAACATAATCATGCCCAGGGCTGGCCCTATTTTACCGAGAACCTTTGGATGGCTACCTCTGACAACGGTTTGGCTGCGGTGTTGTATGCTGCAAATACGGTGGAGGCAAAGGTAGGCAGGGGTACAGAAGTTCGGATAAACACTGTAACCAAATACCCTTTTGAAAATGAAATCCGATTTAAAATAAGCGCTTCAACTGCTGATACTTATCCAATTTATTTCAGAATTCCGAACTGGTGTCCGAATGCTTTGATGAGGATCAATGGTAAAACCATAGCAGCAACACCGGAGAATGGCAAATATATTCGCATTGTTAAAACCTGGGAGGATGGTGACGAAATCACGCTGGTACTGCCTAAAAAATTAAGGGTACGTACATGGAAGTACAATCACAATAGCGTAAGCGTAGACTATGGCCCATTGACTTTTTCCCTGAAAATTGGGGAAAACTATATCAGGAGGGAAAGTGATGAAACTGCCCTTGGTGGATCGAAGTGGCAAGAAGATGTAGACACCCAGAACTGGCCTTCTTTTGAGATTCACCCCACTACACCCTGGAACTACGGCTTAATCTTGAATTTAAACGATCCAGGCAGTTCATTCAGTATTGAGACCAGACCGTGGCCGGAGGACAATTTCCCGTTTACCGTTGATGCAGTACCAATAATATTAAAAGCAGAAGCTAAAAGAATTCCGGAATGGACAATCGATGAGTTTGGACTGGCTGGAGAACTGAAGGATAGCCCGGTAAGATCTGATCAAGCCACTGAATTTGTAGAACTAATACCAATGGGGGCTGCTCGTTTGCGCATCAGCGCTTTCCCGGTGATTGGTAGTGGTGAGGATGCCCGAATATGGTAGAAAACAATGAATCTTAATCTTAACTATATCTCCCAAGGCCATGGAATTCCCCTTGTTTTCCAGCATGGCTTAACCGCCAATATAAAACAGGTTGAAACCTTGCTGGATAATATGGAAGAAATCTGTTTATTGTCAATCGATTGTCCCGGTCACGGATCTGCAGGATTACCTGACGACTATATACCTTCTTTTGATCATTACTCAGATGAGGTGATCAGATTCCTGGATCAGCAAGGAATCGAGCAAGCGATATTTGGCGGTATCTCCATGGGTTCCGGTATAGCAGTTAACATAGTGTTGAGGTATCCCAATAGAGTAAAGGCATTGATGTTGGTAAGGCCTGCCTGGTTGGACTACCCTTACCCTGAAAACTTGAAGATCCTGCTACCGGCCGCTGAATTTTTAAATAATCCTGGAGGAGAGGAGCGGTTCCGGCAGCTTCAGCAATTCAAGGATATTACCCTGCCGGCGGTGGCTGAATCGATCTTAGGGGTGTTTTCCACGGACCAACAACCTGGTTTGGCAAAGGTGATCAGGCACATGGTAGGGGACCGGCCTTTTTCTGATATGGAACACCTCAGAAAAATCAAGGTACCATGCCTGATACTGGGGAATAATGATGATCCTTTGCATCCCTATGAAATGGCAGAAAAAATTCACCAAAGTATTCCCCGTTCAGTATTAACAAAACTGACTTCTCGCTATATTGCCGACGATTTGCATCGACAGGAGGTCAGAAAAGCAATTCGAGATTTCATTCAAGTAAATAAATTGAATTTATGAAAAGTTTGTGGTCCCAAAAGGAATCAAAAAAATGTGGGAAGGATCTGTTAAAACTGAGGGTTTATACTTCCAGGCTATTAGGGGCAGAAGAGGACCTGGTCTTACACGGGGGAGGAAACACATCGGTTAAGATCAAGGAAAAAAATATTTTTGGGGAAACTGATGACATATTATATGTCAAGGGAAGTGGTTGGGATTTGGCCACCATAGAAGCACCCGGTTTCGCTCCGTTAAAACTAGATGCGTTGTATAAACTGGCGGAGTTAGATTCCCTCAGTGATATGGACATGGTAAAATACCAGCGCATGGCGCTTACCAATCCGGCTGCCCCCAATCCTTCGGTTGAAGCCATTTTGCACGGCATCATTCCCTATACATTCGTTGATCATACCCATGCTGATGCAGTAGTGGTTATTACCAATACAGCAAAAGGAAAAGCACGCATCATGGAGATATTCGGGGAAAATATGTTGATTATTCCCTATGTAATGCCTGGTTTTATCCTGGCCAAAACTATCTATCAAATGACCAGGGGCATTGATTGGGAAAGCCTGGATGGCATGATTTTGCTAAATCATGGGGTATTTACTTTTGATCACGATGCAAGAGTCAGTTATGAGAAAATGATCTGGATTGTATCGGAAGCTGAGAAATATCTTAAGAAAGCCGGTGCTAAAGAGGCAAAGTCCGCAAAAAAGACCAAAACCGACCCACTATGGCTGGCGAATGTTAGAAAAGAAGTTTCTGTCTTATGGGGGATGCCGGTTCTTTCAAAGCTGGATCATTCTCCTGCAGCGGTTGGGTTTAGTAACCTACCAAAGGTCAAGAGTATTAGTAACAGGGGCCCACTGACTCCGGACCATATTATTCGGACCAAAAGAACACCGGTGTTTTTCGCGAAAGACCATCGGAAAAGCCTGGATGATTTTAGCGAATCATACGGTGGGTATTTTGACAAGCACAACTTGGGAGAGCAAAAATTGGATCCTGCCCCCAGATGGGGCATCATTCCAAAAATGGGCACCGTTTCTTTCGGACCAACTCCAAAGCATGTAAAGATCATAGAAGACATTACCAGACATACCAAAAAAGCCATTGTTCAGGCAGAAAAATTAGGCGGTTGGAAGACACTTAGCCAGAAAGATCTTTTTGAAATGGAGTATTGGAGCCTGGAACAAAACAAACTTAAAAAAGCTGGCACAGCCAAAGCTATGCAGGGCAGGGTTGCTCTGGTTACCGGAGCTGCCAGCGGTATTGGTAAAGCCTGTGTGGAGCAGTTGGTTAAGCAGGGGGCGGTAGTGGCTGCTTTAGATATTAGCAAGGGAATAATTGACTGTTTTCCACAAAAAGAAGTTTTGGCTTTGCGATGTGACGTCACTAAAGAAAAGCAGTTGAAACGATGTATCGAGGATATTATAGTTCAATTTGGTGGCTTGGATATGTTAATTAGCAATGCCGGGATTTTTCCCAAAAGCGCCAGAATTGAAGACATGAAAGAGGAACTGTGGGACAAAAGCATGGAAATCAATGTGACCAGTCATCAGCGGCTGCTCCAAATGTGCGTGCCTTATTTAGCGCTTGGATTTGATCCGGCAGTGGTGATTATGGGCTCGAAAAATGTGCCGGCACCAGGGCCCGGCGCCTCCGCTTATTCGGTGGCAAAAGCGGCCCTGACTCAATTGGGAAGGGTGGCCGCTTTAGAACTAGGTGAAAAAGGGATCCGGGTAAACATTTTGCATCCTAATGCAGTATACGACACCGGTATCTGGACGGATGAAGTATTAAAAGCCAGAGCCAAACATTATGGCATGTCCGTAAAAGCGTACAAAACCAACAATGTGCTGAAAGTAGAAGTGACTTCCAAAGATGTAGCTGAATTGGCGGTAGCCATGTTGGGAGCGGTATTCTCCAAAGTTACCGGGGCTCAGGTGCCTATCGATGGCGGGAATGAACGGGTTATTTAATAATTAACAATTGACAATTAACGATTACGAATTGGTGATTTGACATGACTGGGAAAATTGATACGAGTATAAACATTTACTATTGACATGATTGTAAAACGAACTTCTCGCGAGGAAATACTGACCAAGCTCAACAAAAAGGTAACTAACAGAATTCCCATACTCATTGCCAGTGCCGGCAATGGCCTGGTGGCCGCTCTGCTGGAGAAAGCCGGCGCCGATTGCATCAATACCTTCTCAGGCGCCCGATTGAGGGCCAATGGCATGGGCACCATGTCGATGATGTGGCCAATTCTGGATTCCAATAAACAAACCCTTGACTACACCAGAGAGGACATCATGCCGGCGATTAAAGGAGACTCCTTTATTTGTGCCTGTTTAAACGCTAATGATCCCCTTAAAGACATGGTGATGGTATTGAACCAATGCAAGGAAATGGGGGTGATGTCAGTCTCCAACATAGGACCTTCGATTAGCTACGTGGACAAGGACAGCGAGATTTATCGTGTTTTGACCAAGAGTGGCATTACCCTGGACAACGAAATTGAAATGCTTGCACTTGCCAGGGAGATGGATATGGTTTCCATTGGATTAGCTTTTACCATGGAAGACAGCATTCGAATTTTGGAAGAGGCCCAGCCAGATATATTCTGTTTCCATGCCGGGACCACTAAGGGCGGCTTAAAGGGTTATGATTCCGGAGAGTCTATCGAAGAGACCGCTGCCCGGACCGAAGAAGCCAATAAAGAATTGAGGAAAATCAAACCGGATGTAATGTTAATCGCACATGGCGCTGCTCTGGAAACACCTTCAGATGCTCAGTTTATACTCAATCACACCAGCTGTGAAGGCATCTGGACAGGTTCCTCTACGGAGCGGATACCCATAGAAAAGGCGGTGTACGAGGCAGCCAAGGAATTTGCGGATTTGCGATTTCCAGAAAGTTAATATATCCCTCTTATCATGACCAAAACCATAGCGCTCCTTATCACCCTGGACACCAAATACCAGGAAGCTGATTATCTCATTGAACGGATTGAAAAGCGCGGTCATCA
>CAZOJZ010000286.1:0-1938 GCA_964580205.1 uncultured Roseivirgaceae bacterium | reverse complement strand
GTGAAAGTTGACACTTCACCCTTCAATACTGTTCTTGATAATAACCAGGAGGTGGCAAAAGTAAAGAAGACACCCAACATAGCAACACCAAGCACTGATCCGGTAGAGATCAATCCTGCAAGATAGGGTGGAGCAATTGCTCCAATGAATATTGATGCAATTAATATTTGAGTAGGCCATCTCCCATTGCACAGGGCAAAATTATTGGTAATAATAGCAATTAACCTTTCTCTGGGACTGTCAATTATCCTGGTAGCAATGACTCCTGCAGCATTACAACCCCAACCCATGCTCATGGTTAAAGCTTGTTTTCCGTGCGCTCCTGCTTTTTTGAAGAGGTTGTCCAAATTAAACGCTACACGCGGTAAATAGCCAAAATCTTCTAACAGGGTAAATAATGGAAAAAATATCGCCATTGGTGGCAACATCACAGCAATTACCCAGGCCAGTGCTAAATAAACACCATCAATTAAAAAGCCGTCAAGCCACCATACCATTCCAATTGTTGCTGATAACGTTTTCAGTAAGGTATAAAGGTGGCCTAAAAAAAATGTTGCTAACAAGGATGATGGATAGTTGGCCCCTGCGATAGTTATCCACAATACTACTGAAAGAATGAATATCATTAATGGAAATCCGTATACACGGCTTGTTACTATTTTATCAATAGCGCTGTCAATGGTAAGTTTATTGGGGGCATTGTCTTTCTTAACTACTTTTCCGGCTATTCTGGAGGCATCCGAGTAAATAGTTTCCGCAAGGGTATCATGAAATCCCTCACCGATATTCCATCTTAAATCCGAGGCTAGTGAAATTATTTCCTCGGTTGGATTTTCTTTAATTTCCATCAAATTATTAATCAGTTGTAACTAATTCGTTGTTTCTTAATGCATCGATAATACGTTTATCTCCTTCCAGGAGCCTGATGGCTATCCATCTGCTATTTAGCAGGTTCGGATATAGCCTTTTTAGTCCCTTATTTAATTTTTCTACTGCTTTATTAATGTGTTTGGGAATATCCTTGATCCGGTATGGCTTACACACAATTTTCCTGGTAGCTACACTATGAATAGTCTGGATCAATTCTGGTATCCCTTTGCCATATCTGGCAGAGGTGGGGACTACAGGTATTCCCAAATCACGGGCTAATGATCGTTCATCAACAGAAATTTTATGTCGCTTCGCTTCATCTATTAAGTTGAGACATATCACGGCATTATTTGTAATCTCCAACACTTGCAAAACATAGTTAAGGTTTCTCTCGAGCCTCCCGGCATCAACCATGATTACTGTGACATCCGGCCTTCCGAAAAGGATGAAATTCCGGGCAACTTCTTCATCATGGCTCGTGGAAAGGAGTGAATAGGTTCCCGGAAGGTCAATCAGTTTATATTTTTTATCGTTAAAGGAAAATCCTCCTTCTGCCCTGGTAACGGTTTTTCCCGGCCAATTGCCAGTGTGCTGCCTTAATCCGGTTAATGCATTGAACACGGTACGTTTCCCGGTGTTGGGATTGCCGGTCAGGGCTACTACATAGTCTATATTATCAACATTTACTCCAAGTTTTTTCAAATTGGAAACACTGTGGTGCTCGCATCCTCCACATGGACTTTTTTGTTGATCAATCATTGGAGTTTTGTTTTTCAACTAACACTAAATCTGCTTGTTCATTTCGCAAAGCAATAACTGTATCCCTGATCAGGTAAGCCTTTGGATTATTCATAGGGCTGGCGAAGTTGGGAAGTACAGTAGTTCCGGGAACAAACCCCAAGTCCAGTAATCGTCTTCTACCTGCTCCTCTGTATTCACTAGATATACCTATTATTTTGGCCTTTTCACCCACTAGTAAACTTGAAAGGCGGCTCACATTCTCTTCCGGTTTTTCTTGTCGATCTAATGCAACCACGCTGATGTTTGCCGCTACAATAGGGGCCAATA
>CAZOJZ010000285.1:0-2415 GCA_964580205.1 uncultured Roseivirgaceae bacterium | reverse complement strand
GATGTTCTCAATGGAACCAGGAAACAACGTATTGCAGACGGAAGCGGCACTTCTATCCAACAGGTGAATCAGCTAATGAGGCAATTTGGAGAAATGCGGAAAATGATGAAGACCATGAATAAGATGGGGAGCT
Source organism: uncultured Roseivirgaceae bacterium (assembly GCA_964580205.1). Taxonomy (GTDB): domain Bacteria; phylum Bacteroidota; class Bacteroidia; order Cytophagales; family Cyclobacteriaceae; genus SZUA-3. The sequence goes on along the minus strand of CAZOJZ010000285.1, from coordinate 2,282 downwards.
CAAACCGCCAGATGTCAGCAGCTAATTTGATGCGTAATTAGACTAATTCAATGTTCAATGTTCAACGCGTTCAATGTTCAATGTTCAACGCATTCAATGTTCAACAAGGAACCTAACTATACATCACGTCCTTGACCGCCTGTACGGTTCTTTTAACATTGGGAAGAACGGACTCAATCAAGGTAGGAGCATAGGGCAGGGGAACATCCGCGTTATTGATCCGTAGAATGGGTGCATCAAGATAATCAAAGGCATTTTTCTGCATATGGTAAGTAAGCTCTGTGGCAATTGAGGATAAGGGCCATGATTCTTCAATAATTACCATTCGGTTGGTTTTTTTAATCGAATTAACAACCACATCGTAGTCAATTGGCCTTACAGTCCTCAAATCAATTACTTCAGCTGACACGCCCTCTTTTTCAAGGTTCTCGGCTGCTGCCAGTGCAACTTTCATGATCTTCCCAAAAGATACCAGGGTGACATCGCTTCCCTCTTTCTTAATATCTGCTTTACCGATTGGAATAAGATATTCTTCCTGGGGTACATCCATTTTATCACCATACATTAACTCGGATTCCATGAAGATTACAGGATCGTTATCGCGTATGGAAGATTTCAATAGACCTTTTGCATCGTATGGATTTGATGGGACTACGACTTTTAATCCCGGTGTGTTGGCATACCAATTTTCAAAATTTTGGGAATGCTGCGCACCTAGCTGCCCTGCGTTACCTGTTGCCCCGCGAAAAACTATGGGAATGTTAAATTGTCCTCCACTCATTGAGTACAATTTGGCTGCAGAATTTATGATCTGGTCGATAGCAACAAGGGAAAAGTTGAATGTCATGAATTCTATAATTGGCCGTAGTCCATTCATTGAAGCCCCAATTCCAAGTCCCGTAAATCCCAATTCCGTAATTGGGGTGTCTATCACCCGATTGGGGCCAAATTCATCCAGCATCCCCTGGCTTACTTTATAGGCGCCGTTATATTCGGCAACTTCTTCACCCATGAGAAAAATGGTCTCATCTCTTCTCATCTCCTCACTCATCGCCTCCCGAAGTGCTTCTCTAAACTGGATCTCTCTCATATATATTATTGAATTGGTATTATTTTTCGGAAGAGCAAAAATAGATAATAAGGAATAATAAGAAAATGCTGTGAATATTCATATTAACCTGACAGTATTTATCAAACGCATCAAATAAAAAACCCTGAGACTACATGCCTCAGGGTTTTTTATTGATAGTATTTACGTTATTTAAGCGCGTCCGTAAAATCTGCGGAAGCTGAATAATTTGCAAATTCCAGGTCCGACGCAGCCCTCTCCCTAAGAGACGAGTCGTTGTCTACGGCAAGTTTTAACATTTCTGCAACCTTAGCTCCATTATTGGATCTTGCGTATGCGACAGCAGCACCATAATATGCCTTTGCATTACCATCATCCAACTCTGTAGCTTCGTCAAAAGCTGTGATGGCATTCTGATAGTCTTTGGTAAGTACATAAGCAAGTCCTTTGTTAAACATGTTATCGGAGGTTTCTTGTGATGAAGAAAGCTCTCTTACAGCCCGGTCGTAACTGGCAAGCATGATATTTACTGAACCAGCAACTCCATTTACTCCAGCGTTGAGCTCATTGTTTCCACCCATAGCCATCGATTGGCCAAGTGCTTCCTGTGCTTTTGCTTTATTACCCTGATAGAGGTAGACACTGCCAAGATTGGCAAGCGCTTCAGCACTTTGCTTCTGGTTGTTGGCAATGTCCAACTGAGTTTCGGCTTGCTGGACATTGTTTGCAGCATTGGTAGGGTTTTCCATTGCCATTGCGATATAAACTGCTCCCAGATTATTGTGAGCATTCCATGAATCGGCCTTTTTAATAGCTGCTTTATATATGGCCTCCTTCTCTGCAAGGGAAGGTGTAAGAGTTGCGGAATACATTAACTCCTCAATCGACAAAGTGTCTTGTGAAACTTCACCTTGTGTGATTCCTTTTGCCAAAACGGATATTTCAGAATCTGATTTTTTGTCCTTTACAGTCAATATTTCAGTTTGGGCTGATCTCAAAGGTGGATAAATGTCCTTGAATACATTTTTATATCCATTTACTTTTTGCAGTCGATCTTCCTTATCTTCAAAACTGCCGGGTCCATTTACTATTGAAAGCATTTCAGATTTTGATTCGGAGGAAACACCATCATAGTCTGCAAGTGCTGCTTTGAATTCTGCCCAGTCTTCAACCACGGGTTTAGTAATGAATCGAATTTCCTCCGCAGCATCCG
>CAZOJZ010000284.1:0-2060 GCA_964580205.1 uncultured Roseivirgaceae bacterium | reverse complement strand
ATAGCTTTTGTTAGCCACTGGCATTATGATACTAATTCTTCTAAGTTCATTCTATTTATAATCACCTCTAATGTGGACAATTGTCAATGAGTGAGGTGGTAGGTTGACGACACCCTTTTTAAACTTTAGCTCCACCTCTTTAGGAGCTACTCGATTAGGGTGCTCAATATCGTTGTAAGCATCTGTTGACTCACCTGTGAGAATCTTTGCCTTATATGTGCCATTTAATAGCTTATCTCCCAATATAACTTTACAATCAATGTTTTCTGAAGGATGTCGGTTCACTAATGAAATAGCCCAGTTTTCACCTTTTTTGTCAACGGTAGAAATGGCATCAAGTACAGAAACTGAATCTTTACCATAGGTAAGTTTGCTTCCTTCTACCTTTGCCTTGTTGACATATTCTTCAAGTTCATTCGCATACATTGCCATTGTATGGAAATGAGTACGCTTGACAATTCCTTTAGGATGGACATAAAGTGGCCCAGTCTGGTTCACAAGCGGCGCGACATTCGCCATTGCAATCATCTCGGAATGACGAAGGCATGAATTAAAAAATGAGGCTGCAAATAATGCATCTGATAGATTGTAAATTACAGGATTCAGACTTTTGTCTCTGGCATTTATTAATTCTATAATTTCTGGATCGTTGTAATCAACTTTTTCATTGCGTTGAAATCCTGGATGATGCCAAGAACGTAGGTTCCATTCATCAAAAGCAATTTTAATTTTTCCTTTCTTAACCTTATCTTCTGTTTCTGCTGTTTTAATTTGATTTACTACCTTTTTAATATACAATTCTGGCTTCTCGGATAGCATCATACATGACAAATAGTTGGGTGTAGAGTGTTTTTGAAAGTTTTCAATCCAGTATTGATGAGCCGATATGTAATTCAAATATTCTCCAGCTGCTTCAAATAGATATGGATCTATTCGAGAGCTCCCGTGGATCCCCGAGCAAGTTACCAGAATACTTGAATCCACCTCCTTCATGGCTATTCCGCCATCACGAACTTTATGAATATAATCACGACCTGATCGTTCGTTTCCTACACTCCATATCTTGACATTGAGTGGAGCAGGATATCCATTTTTTTTGCGCATGTCGGCGAATTTACCTTCAGTTGCATTGCAGTATTCAACCCAATCGGACATTTCCTGAACATCGGCCAAGCCATTTTGGCAGATATACGGTTCTGCATTCAGTAGTCTGCAAAGCTCAACAAATTCATGGGTCCCAAACGTATTTGGCTCGACAACTCCCCATCGAATATCATCTTTAGGTTGGCGATTTTCACCCACTCCATTCATCCAGTGATAGCCATCAACGAAACATCCTCCTGGCCAGCGAATAACTGGTACTTTGAGTTCCTTTAATGCGTTAATAACATCAGTACGAAATCCTTTATTATCTGAAAGTGGAGAGCCAGGGTCAAATACACCACCATAAATTTGCTTCCCAAAATGCTCAAGAAACCCACCGAAAATCATGGGGCTGTAAGCTTTGGCATGTGTATCTGTGTCAATCTTAACAGTTGCCTGATAGGATGCAGGTTGCTGTTTTGAACAGGATAAAACACAACACAGCAGGCTCAAGAGTAGTATTAATGATTTCTTTTTATTGAATTTCTCTCGCTCCATATTTGTCTATTTTGGCTTGTGGCTAACTTGTTTATATACGCATAATATACACGTTTAGCATTCCAAATTGGGAAGTAAAACGCAATAAGTGAAAATTTATTGACCGGCCGCTTTGGGTCCAGGCTGTGTGAAAACGCAAAAACGGCCTCATGTAATCCCCTCTAAGCTCGACTGGATTTCGGATGAAGTTGGTCTCCACGGGAAGGGAGTTATCAGTTTGGAAGCCTCACAAATGCCGGATAGTCTACATTTGATCTTGACATCAACAATCGCCTTTTTCTAAGCTGCTGTGGCGTTTTTACACAGCCTGGACCCAAAGCGGCCGGTCAGATATTTCATAATCTCCATTTGAAACAGATGTCTATATCAATAAACTAGGAGATGTTAATAGTTGCAATATTATTTTGGTGACGCAAAAC
>CAZOJZ010000283.1:0-1720 GCA_964580205.1 uncultured Roseivirgaceae bacterium | reverse complement strand
GATTTCCCTGATGGGGTAAATGAAACAGAAGCCCTGGATGAAATATTGATTAAGGCTTTCAGCAATGGGCTGAGGTATATCACCGACCAAGATGCCAGGCCTCAAGGTGGATCACATGCCTATGCACATTTGTGGGACAATGGAGTAAATGCTGCCCAGGAATTAAACCGGGTAATGGAGGTGAGGAAAAAGGCCTTGGAAAATTTCTCTGAAAAAAATATCAGGCCTGGTCATCCAATGGCTTCACTGGAGGAGGTTTTGGTGCCAGTATATATGTTTCACCGGTATCAAGTTGAAGCAGCAGTAAAATTAATAGGGGGCACCAATTACAATTATGCTTTGAGAGGGGATGGTCAGTTGGTGAATGAGTTAGTGCCAGCCCAAGAGCAATACCAGGCCTTAGAGGCATTGTTAAATACCATCAAAACTGATGTTTTATTGATTCCCGACCACATATTATCATTATTGCCTCCAAGGCCTCCTGGATACGAACGGAGTAGAGAAACCTTTAAGAACAGGACCGGTGTAACCTTCGATCCCTTAGGAGCGGCGGAAACAGCCGCCGACTTACCCATCCGGTTACTTTTACATCCCCACCGGGCAGGGCGATTGGTGGAGTACCATTCCATAAATGTTGAGTATCCCGGATTGCATGAGGTTATAGATCAACTATTTAGTGTCAGCTGGAAAGCAACCCGTCAGCAGGGTCTGGCAGGAGAGGTTCAACGGGTGGTTGATCGCCTGGTACTTTATCATGTGATGCAACTGGCCGCCAATCAGCAGGCAACGGGTCAGGTCCGAGCCATTAGTTTTAACCAACTTCAGAAACTCAAATCCTGGCTGGAACTTGCTATGAGATCTGAAAGAGACCAGGGTCAAACAGCCCACTTCAGTTTTGCCCTGTTAGAGATCAATGAATTCTTAGACGATCCACAGAAATCCGTGGGTGGAAAACCTCTTACACCTCCCGACGGATCGCCAATTGGACAAGATGTCTCCCTTTTTTATTGTGATTACTAAACCAAAATATAAAATGAAAGCTATCAGACACATTCTTATTCTTTCGATCTTTTTATTAATGTACAGCAGTTACGCTCAGGATAAAGTCTTCATTGCGGTAGTTGGAGGTACCTCCTTTGGAGATCCGGAGACCTTTGGTAAAGGATTAGTCGAGGAGGAAGGGGTTTTCACGGTGGAGACCAAAGCAGGTAAAAGTCCCCCAATTTATAAAATGCGTTATAAGGGCGTTCCTTTTTATTATATAAGAATGTATGGTTATGAATCTAAACTTCCCGGCGAAATTGAAGGATTGCCGCATGTAAAAACATGGTTGGCTTTATATGACCTGGGGGTGACCCATGTATTGGGCGGGGCCAGTTCAGGCGCTATTAAAACCTCCCTTAACTATGATGATCTGGTGATCATCGATGATTTTATGGAAATGGAAACCAACAGGCCCCAGAACATTTTGCGTTTTGCCGAAATAGAAAGACCCGGAATCTTTGCCAACTATGCGGATCCGTACAGCCCTTCCTTAAGGCAACTGCTGATAAAAGAAGCAAGAAAGAAACAAGTAGGATATTCAGGGAAATTGTACGAAAGCGGTGTATTTGTTCAGCACAATCCACAACGCTTTGAATCAGCAGCTGAAATCAGGGCCATGCGAATTTTAGGTGGAGAATTGATCAGCGAGAATATAGCCACTTGCACCATTTATGCC
>CAZOJZ010000282.1:0-9095 GCA_964580205.1 uncultured Roseivirgaceae bacterium | reverse complement strand
TTACTTCGGGATACAACGCCTGAACATCATAAGATTCGCCAGGGTCACGGCGCAGGTCATACAGTGCCATTGACACAGTGTCGCGACCATAAGGACCTGGCCAGCCGTCGTTGCCGGGAAGTACATTCTTGTATGACCTTGAAATATGTGGAAGAACCAACTTCCAGTGTTGGTAGCGGATTGCCTCAAGATCGTTTCTGCGATAATAATAGTAAAATATCTCCCTGGGGGTCGCCGTTTGATCACCCTGCAATAGCGGTAAAATACTGACTCCATCAATTTTATGAACTGGCAGTTCCGCCTGAGTAATTTCTGCCAATGTAGGTACCAGGTCCAAAGTACTGGCCAGTTTGTTGGAGACCACACCGGCAGGGATGGTTCCCGGCCACTGCATCAGGCAGGGTATGCGTTGGCCACCTTCAAAGCTGGTACCTTTTCCTTCTCTTAACCCGCCTGTGGATCCGGCGTGGTTCCCGAAGTTTAGCCAGGGTCCGTTATCGGATATAAATATCACCAGTGTGTTCTCTATCAGATGTAGCTCCTCAAGAGTTTTCAGTACCTGACCTACAGACCAGTCTATTTCCATCATAACATCGCCGTATAGCCCCTGAGCGCTTTTACCTCTAAATTTTTCTGAAACTCCCAGTGGTATATGGACCATGGAATGTGGCAGATACAGGAAGAATGGTTTTGATTGGTTCCTGCGAATGAAATCAATCGCTTTCTCTGTATAACGGGTGGTCAACTGGTCCTGTTGGGCCAGTGTAGTAATGTATTCCAATGTTTCATTTCCCTCTACCAGCGGTAGCGGCGGGTAACGGAATTTATGATGAGTAGAATCGGTGACCGGAGACCCATCAAATTCTACCGGCCACATGTCATTTGAATAAGGTATTCCGAAGTACTCATCAAAACCATGCTGTAACGGCAGGAAAGGAAGATGATGCCCCAAGTGCCACTTCCCGAAAATACCGGTAGCGTATCCCACGGACTTTAGCATTTCAGCCATGGTGAGCTCATCATCAGCAAGCCCGTGCGTGGCCCAGGGATTAAGTGCTCCGGAAATACCGATCCGGTTAGGGTAACAACCGGTCAACAGTGCGGCCCTGGAAGCACTGCATACTGCCTGGGCTGAATAAAAGTGAGTAAATCGCATGCCGTCGCTGGCCATTTTATCCAAGTGAGGGGTGATGAAACCGGTAGCCCCATAGCTTCCCAGGTCACCGTAGCCCTGATCATCAGTAAATATGATCACAACATTGGGCTGATCAGTCCGCACATCTTTTTGATCTTGACAGGCTGTCAAACAAAACAAAAAAAGTAAAATGGTGAAGGATGGCTTTAGTTTCATAATAACCATATACAAGTAATACCGATTATACACTATTTCATTTGGGATCTACAATTTTATTTCAACCATACCCCGGTCATCAATGCTGCTGGTGGCGGATACTGGATACTCCTGGGTTACATTATTTAAAGTTGCCCTGATAACATATTTTCCCGGGCGGAGCACTTTTAATTCAGTGGAGTGCTTAAAAATCCGGATTGACCATACAATTTCTCCCTGGGGCGTTAACGCCTGAATCAATGGTTCTCCTTCTCCGTGGTACTCGATCATTGGCAGGTAGGCACCTTGGGTCGGATTAAAGTTGTCCTTTTGATTAATGGTAATTGGCCATCCTTCGTATTGTTGATCATGCTCCGGATCGGCATCACGTGGCCAGTTTTCAATGGTAATCCGACGTTCCTGCCTTTCAAAACGTACAATTCCGTATCCTGTAGCCCGATCATACAATTTCGCAGGTTTTCGCCCGGTAAAAACAGGGTTCGATACCGCCAATACCGTGATGAGGTTTCCAAATCCATCCTTAAAGTTTCCCGTATAAGACCTGGTTTCCGGGTTAATTGGCGGATACCACCGTCTTGGGAATACATTTGACACCGAAGGCACACACAAGGCATATCCACCATCGCCATATTGGTCTATGCCATATTGAATAGTAGTTCCCAGATGTTGGTCTCCTGCAATATGAAAGGCAAATGCTTTGCGTATTACTTTGACTGCCTCATCTCTTCCAGTTTGGGGCCATCCATTTGAATCCATATCAGTAACCTGTATATCGTCAGCAGCGTATTCACCTTCCTTCATAATCCGGAGTTTTGGCACGATTCGATCGTGCATGGCATTTTCCCTTGGTAAGGTAGCAACATTTGCAAAGATTGTTTGTGATAATACCACCTTCATCCAGGTGTCCTGTCCCCAATTTTCTGACCACCAGTTCAAAAAGTCTTGCTGACGTTTTCCTAACAATTTTGCCTGCGGGTGATCCGCTTGAGTCGCAGGGTTGAAAGATGGATTTTGGGGCCATCCGTTATCAATTTCAGCTTCCGGTAACAGGTTCTTGGGGGCTGATTTAAATTTTCTGTCTTCAATAATACCAAAGCTCAATCCTGCATATTCCAGATTTGTATAGTATACGCCGATCTCCTGTTTTACAGGAGTAGGATCATAGGGATCGGGTAAATGACTGGTTTGGGTGCGTTGAACCATATTTACCCACTCGGGATACATTTTATATCCACCCGAGTCTTGCTGGTCTTGCCCAGTGCCGGTAGTATCAGTTGCTTTTCCTGCTTCACCCCAAATGTTACCATGATATACATCGTGATCATCCGGAATGGCCACCGAAGGAACGCTGCGCAAAAGTTCCCGGTAGGTCCAGCCAAACATGTACCACTTCCTCAGGTAGTCCAAAGTTGCCTTTTTCAGCGGGCTTCTCTGTGCACCGTATCCACCAACCCCTTCATAGATCTGGTCCCCTGAGAAAAATAAGAAGTCGGGCTGCTGCAGGGTCACATTGTGGACCAGGTCACTGTTGGGAAAGCCCAGGTCATTGTTGCCGGTAAAGGCAGCCACTACCACTGATTGCTTATCATCGGGCTCTTTGGGTATCATCCCTTCAAAGTAATGATCAGTAACGTTTTCACCTGATATGGCCATCATATAATGAATTCGATAGGGTGTGTCTTCGGTGTGTTTGGTCAAATCTTGTTGAAAGGTGGCTGTTCGGGAAAGAGGATCAATAGATGCCTCATCGACATTGCTCCATTGTTCCAGATCATCTTTTATTTGGAGAATGATCTCCTTCGGGTCATTTTCTCCTATTGGGGGCATTTGGACAGTTAGTTTTAGATTCTTGTTACTTACAGTAAATTGAGTAAACAATATCGGCCCATAGCTCCTTTCAGGATTATGTTTCAATTTTGATCCACTAACCTCCCAATCGGCAAACCAAAATCTAAAATTGCCTGTTCTGTCAGTATTGGCTTCAGTCCCCCAGTCCGGATATTCAATATACTTTCTGTGATCATTTACCTCAAGTGGAGCGGTAGCGCTACAAACCAGGGCCAAACCCCCTTCCAGCCAATGAGCGGCGATCTGGCTTCGGCTATAATCTGCCAGTAGTTGCTTGTTTTGGTCCAACACTTTAAGATTCACATCATACGAACCTTCATTGTCCGGCTTAGCAGCAACAACCAGCGTCAGGGCTGAATCATAGAGATTAATTTCAGGTGAACCTGGATTTGCAAATCCAATAAAGAGTTTGCCTTCAGAGGTAATCCCTACGGGCATGCCTTCCCCTCTGACCGCGCTGTCACGGTAGTCGCCAAATTCACCTTTCACACCAAGCTTAAAACCAACCCATCCGTTGGAAAGAGTTGCTTCCAGGGAACCAATAGTTACTTGCATCCTTACATTCCCGGCTTTGGAATCAAGTTCGTGGGTTAACAAGAATAGATTGCGATCTCCTCCACTGGTTACACATTCAACCCGCCCGTTATTCAATTCCCAGTCCTGCATAGGGTTGGCCCAATATTCTGGCCCTGTCCATACCCTGGTGGAGTTTGGCCATTCACTTTGAAAAACCACTGATTGGTTAGCAGTGTTGCATTGCATTAGGCTGGATATAGCCAACAGAAAGAAGAGGGGCCTCGATACAATCATTACATAATGGTCTAATAAAATATTAAGCTTGGCCAATTTCCAACGAAATAAAAATCAAGGCATGTTTTTTAGCTGAACGACAGTAAATATATGCTGAACGGATGTTTTAGCAAAATTTATGTAACTAAGCTGTGCAAAATGGCGGTTTGGATAATATTTTTTGTCTATAGGGTTAACAGGACTATTTTTAAACCCGGATTATGCATTAAACCCGGGTTAAACCTCGGAAGAAGAGTAAAATCAAAGAATTATGGAAAAGATTTTAGTAAACAAAAATGCTCCGGTATGCAGCATTGAACACCAGGAAATCGGCAGGGAAGAATCGACACGTTTCGAAAAAATACATACGGAGATATTTGATACCTCCACAGAAGCGTCTAAAGCAATTGCGGCGGAAATAGCTGAGCTGATCAAAGAAAAAGAAGCTAAGGAAAAAAAATGTATACTTGGGTTGCCCACCGGCTCTTCCCCTTTGGGGGTATACAAGGAATTGGTTCGACTTCATAAGGAAGAAAGTCTGAGCTTTAAAAATGTCATCACCTTCAATCTTGATGAATACTATCCTATGGAACCAAAGGCGTTGCAAAGCTATGTGCGTTTCATGGATGAAAACCTGTTCAATCATATCGATATCGATAAGGGTAATATAAATATTCCAGACGGCACCTTGGGCCAGGATCAGGTGGGGGCTTTCTGTGCCGGCTACGAACAAAAGATTAATTTTTATGGTGGTTTGGATCTTCAAATCCTGGGAATTGGAAGGACAGGTCATATTGGTTTTAACGAACCGGGGTCACATTATAATTCGGCCACCCGGATGGTGACACTTGATTACCTCACCAAGACTGATGCCGCCAGTGATTTCTTTGGAATGGACAATGTTCCCAGAAGGGCCATCACTATGGGAGTGGGAACCATTTTTAAGGCTAAAAGGATTATCCTTATGGCCTGGGGTGAAGGAAAGTCATCAATAATTCAAGAAACCGTTGCAGGACAGGTAAGCGATGCTGTACCTGCTACTTATCTGCAGAAGCATGCTAAAACCACTATTGTATTAGACACCGCGGCGGCGGCCGAACTGGTCAGGATAAAAACGCCGTGGTTGGTAGGTTCTTGTACCTGGGATGATAATTTGTCTAAAAAAGCGGTAATCTGGCTAAGTCAAAAATTCCCAAAGCCAATCTTGAAATTAACCGACAGGGACTACATGGATAACGGAATGAGCGATTTAATAGCTGAACATGGTCCCGCATATAACATCAATATTCGGATGTTCAACGTCCTGCAACACACCATTACTGGTTGGCCGGGAGGTAAACCAGGAGCGGACGATACCAATAGACCAGAACGGGCTGAGCCTGCTCATAAAAGGGTTATTATCTTTAGTCCTCACCCTGATGATGATGTTATTTCCATGGGAGGAACATTTATTCGATTGGTAGATCAGGGACACGATGTTCATATAGCTTACCAAACCTCTGGTAATATTGCGGTGTTTGATGAAGATGTGGTACGATTTGCTGATTTTTTCAAAGATTTCAATTCCGTATACAGCGCCGGCAACCGTGAGAGCAAGCGATTTTATGAAGAAGTTGTCAGCAATGTAAATAACAAACAACCAGGTGATATTGATACACCGGTAGTTCAAAAGATCAAAGGACTTATACGCAGAGGAGAAGCGAAGGCGGCCTGTCGCTACGTTGGAATCACCGATGACAAAGTCCATTTTATGGATATGCCTTTTTACGAAACAGGATTGATTCAAAAGCTGCCAATAGGAGAGGAAGATGTTCAAATTGTAATGGGGCTGCTTCAGGAAATTAAACCTCATCAAATATATGCTGCTGGTGACTTATCAGATCCACATGGTACCCACAGGGTATGTTTGGATGCTATCTTCCAGGCAGTCCACCGGTTGAAAGACGAGCGCTGGATTGAGGACTGTTATGTATGGTTGTACCGCGGAGCCTGGCAGGAATGGGGAATTGAGGAAATCGAAATGGCCGTTCCGCTAAGTCCCGGTGAGCTCATGCGCAAGCGAAAAGCAATTTTCAAGCATCAGTCACAAAAAGATTCTGCGGTGTTCCCCGGAACTGATATACGGGAATTCTGGCAACGGGCTGAAGACCGGAACCGAAATACCGCCGCAATCTATGATAAGTTGGGACTTGCAGAGTATGAAGCTATAGAAGCCTTTAAAAGGTGGCACTTTTAGTGAGTTTCTAACCGCTGGCTTTTAAAAGGTGTTCCTTAACCTGCTTCCTAAAGTTCCGGCCTATAGGAATTAGTTTGCTGGCGATTCCCACACAATTGCCTTCAATGGACTTTACTTTATCCACGGAGATAGTATAGGACTTGTGAATTCTGATGAAACTATCTGAAGGCAGGATCTTAGCCATGCTATTAAGGTTATGATGGGTGACCAGGTCTTCGTATACTGTACGAATCCTCACATAATCCTTGAGGCTTTCAATATAAAGAATCTCATCCAGGTATACTTTTACCATCTTCTTATCAACTTTTAGAAATATAAACGATTTTGACCCTTCCGGCGAAGTGATCAACGGTTGATTGATGGCATGTTTTTCCCTAATGACTGTATTCGCTTTGTCCATAGCTTTTAGAAACCGTTGGAAGGAGATTGGTTTTACCAGGTAATCCAGCACATTCAGTTCAAATCCTTCCACCGCGTAATCTCTATAGGCACTGGTAATGATCACCAAAGGCGGTTCTTTTAGACTTTTCAAAAAGTCCAACCCATTCAAGGTGGGCAGGTTTATATCCAGAAATAGAAGATCCACAGGGTTCTCGGAAATATAAGCAAAAGCGTCCATGGCATTTTCACAGGAGCTAACCACTTCAGTATTTTGAAATTGTTCAAGAAACTTCTTAATTACGTTTATTGCCAGAGGTTCGTCATCAACTATTTGACAATGTATTTTCATAGGTTGGGATCTTAAGCTTAACAGTATATTTGTCAGGGTCGTCCTTGATGTCCAGTTGGTAGTTCTCTCCGTAGATCAATTCCAGACGTCTCTTGATATTCTCGACACCTACTCCATTATGACCAACATGCTCATATGGATTAGGCGCAGGTGCCTGAAGTTTTTCATATTTTCGGTTTTGCACCGTAAAAGTCACCTCACCATGACTCACCTCAAGTCCGATGTCGATCTTGATTTCCTTAATTCCATTCCCGGCTCCATGCTTAAAACTGTTCTCAATAAAGGGCAGCAATAGTAATGGAGCTACTTGCTGATCATTAATGTGTCCCTTGACTTCAAATTTAGTTTTCAGTTTGTTTCCAAAACGGAGCTTTTCCAGGTCAATATAGTTTTGTATGTAACCGATTTCTCTGGATAGGAGTACTTTTTTTTGTTTTCCATCATAGATCACATAACTCATCAGCTCAGAAAGCTTTAAAACAGTTTCCGGAGCCAGGTCGGATTTGTCGAGGGTAAGAGAGTATAAATTGTTCAGTGTGTTAAAGAAGAAGTGTGGCTGCACCTGTGATCCAAGAAAGTCCAATTCCGTTTCGAAATTACTTTTTTCCAACGCCCGCATGCGCTTCTGGTTTTTCCCCCAGTCAAGCAACAATTTCAATGCAGTAATAAATCCCTGTACATAAACTTCTCCGATCACCATTTCCAACACATATTGATAAGTAATGTAGGGTGGCGCTGAAGGAAATACTCCAAAAATCGATTCTACAAGCAATCTGCTCAACACCACTAATGCTACACCGATTAGTATTAATGAGATGTATTGAAAGTACTTCTTGGGCAGAAAATTGGGAATCAGGTAATAAATGTTGCAATAGGCAAATGCAATATGCAATGGAAACTCAATCAGACTGTGCTTGAATGCATATAGGTAGTCATTATTGTAACTTCCCCACCGTATTACATTAAATATAAGGTAGATGGTCCAAAATAGGCTGTGATATACCACAGGCTGCTTCAAATAACCAAGGATCTGACTGCGAAAACCTCCGGTTTCAATTGGCAGATTATTGGATAAAATTGATTTTGAAGCAGTCATTGTTCCATGCAAGTTAGCAATTGCTTGAATAAATGCTCCAATATTTATCTAAACTGCGTTTTGCCAATGATAAACTGACCAAAATGAAAGCCAGACTGCTAATTGGTTGAAAAGCTATTCTTTTGGGCTACTTAGATAATTTATTTTAATAGATCAAGTATTGATATTACATATGGGGTATAAAATGAGCCGGTTGTTAACACACATATAAGCTTTATTGCTTGTTAGTGGGTTAAATCTTACTTAATTTTGAATATTAATTATTTATTAAACTAAACTGTTAATGTATGAGAAAGCTACTACTACTTAGTTTGTCTTTCGCCCTCACTACCGTTATTTGGGCACAAGACCGAATTGTCACAGGTACCATACTCTCTGTTGAAGAGGGTACAGGATTACCTGGTGTTAACGTACTCATCCAGGGTACCACTACAGGTACTACTACGGATTTGGACGGAAATTATTCGCTGAACGTTCCATCTGAGGGAGCTACTCTGGTATTCTCTTTTGTAGGATATCGCAGTCAGGTGATCGTAGTTGGTAATCGATCGATTATTGACATTCAGTTGGAAGAAGACATTTCAGCCCTCGAAGAGGTGGTAGTAACCGCTTTTGGGTTGGAAAGGGAAAAAAAATCCATTACCTATGCTGCACAAAATGTGTCTACTGAGGAAATGGCCGCAGCCAGGCCAATATCAATTGCCGAAGGTCTTTCCGGAAAAGTTGCCGGTTTGTCCGTAACCAGAGTTGGTGGTTCACCCGGAGCTGATCCCAAGGTCATCCTTAGGGGAAACCGCTCTATTGCAGGAAGCAGTGAACCGATTTATGTGGTTGATGGGGTAACCCTGGGGGGCAATCGAACCAATTCAAGAACTGCCAATATCAACGATATTAGCCCGGATGATATCGAATCAATTACCGTGCTGAAGGGAGCGAATGCCGCTGCTCTTTATGGCAGCCGGGCCAATAACGGGGCAATTGTGATCACTACCAAGAGTGGAAAAGGAGACGGGAGGGGTTTTAGTGTAGATTTCAATACCTCTTA
>CAZOJZ010000281.1:0-5233 GCA_964580205.1 uncultured Roseivirgaceae bacterium | reverse complement strand
ATGAAGGATTATTTGTTCCAAATCTCACAGAAATTAAAGAAAAGCATGGTACTGCAGACAAAACGATAGCAGTGCTTCCATTTGTCAATATGAGTGCAGACCCGGATAATGAATATTTCAGTGATGGTATTACAGAAGAGTTGTCAAATGCGCTGACAAAAGTGGATGGCTTATTAGTTACATCAAGGACTTCATCGTTTGCCTTTAAGGGGAAGAATGAAGATGTACGTAAGATTGGCGAGCAGCTAGGTGTCAATACCGTATTGGAAGGATCTGTCAGAAAGGCAGGTAACAAAGTACGTATCACTGCACAGTTGATAAATACTGCTGATGGATACCATCTTTGGTCTGAAGTTTACGATAGAAAATTAGAGGATATCTTTGAACTCCAGGACGAAATTGCAAGAATAATTACTAATAAATTAAGAGAAAAGCTGACCACTGAAGGAAGTAAAGAATCATTGGTAAAACCGGCTACTGAAAACATTGAAGCCTATAACCTCTATTTAAAAGGGCTCTTTTATTGGAACAAATGGACGCCAGAAGACAGGGAAAAAGCCATAAAGATCTATGAAGAAGCTATTGAAAAAGAACCCAACTTTGCGTTACCCTATTCCGGACTGGCCAATTGTTATTCAATTCTAGGTTCAACCAGTCAGATGGATTCTAAAATAGCCTTTCCGAAAGCGAAAAAGGCAGCCTTAAAAGCGTTGGAATTGGACAATAATCTGATGGAAGCTTACCTGTCACTGGCAACAGTTAAGCTCTATTATGATTGGGACGATGCTGCTGCTAATGAACTAATTCAAAAGGCATTAAAATTAAATCCAGGTGCTGCTGCTGCGCATCAGAATTATGCCCTTTACCTTGTCATTACGGGTTACAATACGGGTAAATTAAAGGAAGCGATAAAGGAATCAGAATTGGCGGTTCAATTAGATCCGCTATCCATGCCAAATAATCTTTTCTTGGGAACTATCTATTTATTCAATCAGCAGTATGATAACGCCTTACAGCAATACAATAAGATCCTTGAACTGGATCCAAGGTTTAGAGCCGCTTTAGAGTATAAGGGTTGGGTCTATTCCGCAAAAGGAGATTGGGAAAAGGCGATTAAGTATTTTAAGGAATATCAAAAACTAACCAACAGTCCTTTGAAGGGCATTACAGGTTTGGGATATGCCTATGCAAAGGCCGGTCAAATTGGTAAAGCAAAACAAATCCTGAATAAATTAGAAGAACGAGAAAGATTAGAAAAAGATGCCGCCATTTCAATGGATTACGCTTTTATTTATATGGGTCTACAAGATTACGATAAAGTATTTTATTATTTGGAAAAAGCCACGCTGGAGAGAATCACGCAGGATCGATTTGGGTTAATGTTTTTTAAACACCATCCCTTATTCGAAGATATACGAAAAGACGCTCGGTATGAAAAATGGATGGGAAAAGTGGGTTTTAAGAAATAAAGGTCTGTTGGAAAAAAATGGATTTCCAAAAGTGTCCGATTAATCAGACTGCAAACGCTGGACAACGTAGGTTTTCCAGTAATTCTAATCAACATACTATTGGATCAAACGAACAATTATGAAATGGTACGATATATTTTCAAATTTTTATGATTCCTCACTGGAGAAAATATATTTTGATAGCAGAAAACGAGCCATTGAACTACTTGATTTAAGATCTGGACAAGTAATACTTGATGTTGCTTGTGGAACTGGAGCTAACTTTAAACACATAAAATCTACTGGTATTGATGTTGATATCTATGGCACTGATTT
Organism: uncultured Roseivirgaceae bacterium; assembly: GCA_964580205.1. Classification (GTDB taxonomy): domain Bacteria; phylum Bacteroidota; class Bacteroidia; order Cytophagales; family Cyclobacteriaceae; genus SZUA-3. The sequence continues at coordinate 3,449 of CAZOJZ010000281.1, read as the reverse complement.
TTCAAAAGGGATGTTAAATAGAGGACTAAGTGCCATTGAGAAAAACAAATGGAATGACATTACCTTATTTCAGGCAGATGCAAGAAAACTAACTACTTCATTTATCAAAGAGCAGATCAACAAAGACCTTTCTTTTGACCGATTGATTTGCACTTTGGGCCTTTCAGTAATCCCTGACTGGGAACTTGTTTTAAAAAACATGCTGGATTTGCTTAAAGAAGAAGGTAGAATTGTAATCGTGGATGTTTTTGCTGAAAAGAGAAATTTTAACACTTGGCTGATTGAAAAGATCGCTGGAGGAGATGTAGATAGAAAAATTTGGCAAACACTGGAAAATAAAACGACTGATTTTTACTATGAATATTTGCCGGTTAAAGAGAGTAAAGTAGGAGGTAAATTATTTGTAGCAACTGGAATAAAAAAAACACTAACAATGTATAAAGAGCATTAAAACGCGCTTTATACTAAACGTTAACTTGAACGGCCGCTTTTGGCCGATAGCAGCCGGTCAGGGATCACTGATATCCTTATAACATCCTCAGATGAGCCTTTGAACCATGTATTGAAATGCTTAGGGTTTTGGATCTTAAAACCTATAAGTAAAAGTCGTCTTCAATATCCCGGCGTTTGACTGAGTGCTAAATCGGTCGAGATGGTCTATCCAGTTATGATTGTAAACAAAAAAGATATCTGATCCAGGGGTAATAGTGTACCGAAACCGGTTATTCATTCCTAGTCTGTCACTTAGGTCGTCATACTGTAAATTGGTGGAAAACGATAAAAATGGTGTGAAATCAAAGTTACCGGTGAACCGGATCAAATTAGTATCAAATTTGCCTTCCTTAAGATCTACCGCGGAATGGGCAAATTGAGTGATCAGATTGATTCCAGGGAAGGGTCGAATAGTCAGGTCTGTTTCATAGGTAGTATTGGTTCCTGACCAAAACCCGCCGGTGGTAATTTTCATGGCAAGAACGATTTTTCTAAACCCTGCTGTTGTCAATTCGACCTCATGGATCCAGTTGGTGTAGTCTCCCACTGGAATGATCACCGTGCCATCACCTAGAATATCAAAAGGTTCCAGAAGCCGTTCGAAGTTATGGACGAGTCCATAGGACCCTTCCTCTCCTGACTCAAATCGAATTCCAAACGGTTGGATCTCTATATTCTGGGTGAGCTTATTCCAGTTCAAATCCATCAGATGTTCAAACTTCCAACCCCAGGTCAGTTCTCTTATCAGGTTGCTGGTTTCAATAAGCGGTGAATACGTCATTTGAGGCTCAACCCTTCGAAAGGCATTTCTTCGATTAAACCCGACCGCAGGATCATAGGAATTACCAAACTCCCGATAGGACACAGCGGCATTCCAGGGTTCATTGGGAAAATTAAGCCGAATACCCCGGGTGGTGCGGTCCCAGAATGAGGTGCTGTCGTCAAGAGGAGATGCGGGGTTATGAGTTGCCAGGAATGCCTGAAATTGAAGATTTTTGTTCTTGAAAAATTCTGATGTACTTAGATTCAGGTCAGCTCCAAATGTATGACGGTCCTGCAGTGGATCTACTAACGATTCTCCATCCCTGGTGTGGCGACGGGTATATACTACCCCAAAACTACTTTCTTTAAGAAAGTTTCGTTTCAACCTAAATACCGTAAAATCCTCAGCATTTAAATCGTTGCTTTCCTTGGCACGCACATATTGGGCTGCAACTTCATACTTGCCCATTTGTCCGATAATCCTTGCACCGTAATTGATAGGAATTGGGCTTCCCCCTTCTAATCCAATTCTTCGACTAAAGTATGGGTATATCCCGCTACGGGGTGCAAATTGATAGATACTTGACCCTTCCAGAAAAAAATCGCGTCGCTCCGGAAAGAACAATGTAAATCTGGTCAGGTTAATTTGACGATTGTCTACTTCGGTCTCTGCAAAATCTGTATTAAGGGTGAATGACGCTTTCAAACCGGGAGTAAGGTTATAGTTTATATCAAAGCCACCAGTTACTTTGGTATCGGTTTGGTATCCTTCAGCATCCTCGGCCTCCTCTCTTATTGACTCCAGCTTCCCGTAAGGCACCACCTCCAGCCCCAAACCTTGAGAAAGGTCCGTTAATCCCGTAAGTCGACCCGCGTCCTGAGGTCGCAACCCCTGATTTCTTTTATAACCCGTCCACAACACAACTTCATTCTTACGCCTGATCGTTCGCTCAAAGTTTATTCCCCAGCTGTCTACCGAAGGATTAAAATTCAAGGACCTGAAAGGAATACGGATTTCGACAGACCAGCCAAAGTCTCCAATATAGGTCCAAGGTCGCCAAATTCCATCCCAAGCTTTATTTATGGTGGTCCCATGGCCAGTTGTAAGTAGACCATCGCCTATTAAACCTGCCGGATTTATCTCAAAATAGTAGGCATTTCGTCCATCAAGATAGGTATCGAGGATCCATCTAAAGATGTCATCTGTATCCAGTTCAGCGTCTCGTCTTTTTTGGTAGGACTTTATGCCAGCAGGATCGCTATCATACATTATAGCACCGATTATAAGACTGCTAGCGTCATACGCGACTTTAACTACAGTACGCTCGGAAGGAGGTCCCCCTTCTACAGGTTCTCTCATTAGAAACCCTTCGTTCCCAGAAATCTTTTCCCAGAATGACTCATCCAATTTTCCATCAAGCACTAATTCTGAAATTTCAATTTTGTGGGCCCGCATGGACTTTGGGATGGTCTGGCTGAAAACCATTCCGATAGAGTTGAGCACAAAACTGAATAGTATTAGATACTTCACTATTAACGGCTAGATTGATTTGAAGAGTTAGGACATACCATCGATCAATAATATAAGGCAGTTGAGCAAATTAACTCCAGTACCTTGTATTTCAAATCAATTCGCAGGATTTCACAGGGGCAATACCAAATGGTCATAAAGTATGTTAATGACACCACATTAAGTGCTAGCAATACTTTTCCAAAGGCCATGTTGGGTGAGGCTTATGCTTTTTCCGGTGACTCCCTGGGTGCTCTTAAAGTAGTTGAAGAACTGAAGGAGTTGTCAAAGACACAACACATTGCAGCCAGTTTAATTGCGCCGATATACATGGCACTGGGGGATCATAATACTGCATTCCAATTACTTGAAGAAGCCCTGGAACAACGTGAATATCAAATTCACACATTGACCTTTTTCTTTGTGTCCATTTACAGAATGCAGGATGATCCTCGCTACCTGAGTTTAATGGAAAGGTCGTGGATTCCTCAGGAGTAAATAGATTCATGAACGGCCGCTTTTGGCCGAAAGCAGCCGTTCACGGCTTTTTTTGTAATATTGAATACCCAATCTAATTTGTCATGATGATCAGGTGCTGCTTATTTCTTATGGCTATTGCAGGAATATTTCCAGACGCCAGAGCCCAGCAGCAACCTAATCTCGACTCCCAGAATGTCATCGCCCC
>CAZOJZ010000280.1:0-2776 GCA_964580205.1 uncultured Roseivirgaceae bacterium | reverse complement strand
CAATTAGTTTAATATTTTTTTATCTTTTGGCACGGCAGTTCTCAATTCTTTTAAATAAAAATGTTCAAAGTAACCAAGGTCCTCAAACGCGACTGTTACAAATTCAGCTGCTGCCAATGGCCCCATTGAAGCGGCCGTCGGATGATGGCCCGTCATAAAAACGCTATTGGACCCTTGTAAAATGGGTTGGCACTTTTCAGCCCCATTCCCAAAAAATAGCACTTTACCCTGTTGCAACCATTCCTGAAAGGATCCTTCATTTACCACCACTGCGTTTGTGCCGGATTCCACTTCGAAATCCATATTGACTATAGTACAATACACTTCCATTCGGCGTGCATCTATCATGGGACATAAATAATCAACTCCTAAAGGAATACCCACCAGTTGATGTGCCATTGCTATAAGTGTATTTACCCCAATTAAAGGAATGTCCAATGCATAGCAAATCCCTTTGGCAGTTGCTACCCCTATACGCAAGCCTGTATATGAACCGGGTCCTTTAGAAACGGCTATAGCTTCTAAGTTTCCCATTTCCACCTGGCAGTTACTCAGGAGCTGTTCGATCATTACCGCCAAATGAGTAGAATGGGACTTCTCCAACAAAAGTTCCTGAAACCCTATTAGTACTCCACTCCGATGTAATGCAACGGAACAAACCCGGGTAGCTGTCTCAATACTTAATATCATGGTATGCTGTAAAATTGGGGCAAATCGAGCTTACGACTGCCTTAAAAACAAGAAATGCCATGCGTGCTAATGAAACATGGCACCATTTGGTAAAAGTCCTTTAATACTAATTGCTTTGAAGTATTTGGTTGTATCTGTCAGAGTCCTTCAATACTTCAATGGCAGCCTTAATACTCTCGTCCGCACTGAACGAAGTCTCTATCACTCCCTTTCGCAAATAATATCTGCTGCTTATCTCTTCTTCAAGGATTTGGTTAATATCAGTTTTGAATTTTTGCAGATCTGTATTTTTATTATGCATGACTTTCGTTTTCAATAATTGTATCTGCTGATCAATGTCTTCGTAATATTTTTCCTTTTTAGCCTGTTTGATCAGTTCATCAATGCTATGCTCTACACGAGTGGTATAATCATAATCCTTGTCGTTTAACCAGGTTACAAAGTCATTATATTCTGCATCGGTTAACTTGAAATCCTTGGAAGATGCAATGGTCGCGTGGTTATAATAATAGTCTGTAGCATAATCGAAGATCAACCCTTTGCTTATTAGACTCACGGCAATAGGTGGTAAAAAACCCAGGTTAACAACAATGTCAGGATCTACTCCACCACCATCATAAACGACTCTTCCGTTTCGGGTATTAAAGACTACCTTTAAAGAGTCCGGGACTTTCCCCACACTTCCGTCTTCGTTTCGGTTGCTGTAATCAATTGCCTGAATACAGCGACCGCTGGGGATATAATATTTTGCAGTAGTAATCTTTAGTTGTGAATTATAGGTAAGTGGCCTGGTAGCTTGAACCAGTCCTTTCCCAAATGTTTTTTGCCCTACCAGCACCCCACGGTCATAATCCTGAACCACTCCAGCCACAATTTCTGCAGCAGAAGCACTACTGCTACTGGTCAATATCACTAAAGGCATTTCTGTATCCACAGGGGGGTTAAGGGCTTTGTAGGTCTTATTCCAATCGGTCATTTTACCTTTAGTGCTTACAACCTCCGATCCTTTCGGTATAAATATATTGGATACGTTTACTGCTTCGTTCAGCAGTCCTCCGGGATTACCTCTTAAATCAAGAACAAATTTTGTAGCACCTTGTCCTAGAAGGGCAACTACTGCGTTTTTCACTTCCTTACCGGCATTGGTGGTGAAATCCGAAAGTTTTATATAGCCAATTCCGTCATCCATCAACCCAAAATATGGCACATTATCAATGGTTATCTTCTTCCTGGTCATCTCTATATTAACTAACTCAGGCACCCCATATCGTTTAACCGCTATTTGTAATTTACTGTTTGCCTGTCCTCTAAGCAATTTGCTAATGTCAGTATAGGCCTTGTCTTTCACGTTGATACCATCAACCCTAATGATCTCATCTCCTATCTTTAAACCAGACTCATGGGCTGGAAAGCCCTCATACGGCATGATGATCATATTCTTCCCGTTTCTGGTGCCAATTAGGGCCCCGATCCCGCCGTACTGGCCGGTAGTCATAGTTCGGTAATCCTCTATATCATCTTCAGGGATATAGTTCGTATAAGGATCAAGTGACTCCAGCATGGCGTCGATCCCGGCTTTAATCAGTTGATTGGGATCAACTTCATCTACATAATAGGTATTTACTTCTTTGTATAAGGTGGCAAAGATGTCCAGGTTTTTGATGATCTCGAAGTATTTTTCAGTGGGACTATTGAAAGCCCAAAGACCGGCAACGGTCATTGCGATGATCAGTACCGCCGCTACTTTATTGTTTAATTTACTCATGCGAGATTATTTTATAGATCCTGTTGTTCATTTAAACGCAACAGAGACTGTTTTAGTTTATCCTTAATGGTTTCATAGTTAGCAATTTCTTTGCCAATATAAATATAACCAATTATGAAGTAAAACCCGACTTGACCGTTCTCTATAAGCTGTTTATTTAATCGATAAGCCTCTCTTATCCTTCTCTTTAATTTATTTCGATCAACGGCTTTTTTGAAAACTTTTTTCGGAATTGATACCAGGACCTGATTAGGTAGCTTGGACTCCAGTGGTTTTTTCAAAAAGACCACTCTCAGAGGGTAAATGGTAAATGAGGTTCCC
>CAZOJZ010000279.1:0-4018 GCA_964580205.1 uncultured Roseivirgaceae bacterium | reverse complement strand
GAGAACTCAAGAATAGCCTTGTCCTGGCAATGGAATGCCAACAATTGGTTGGGAAAACTGCAAGGTGGCTTTACTGATGACCTACAAGTATATAACCATTCTGAGCGAACCAGACTTTACCGATGGTTCGGGTCCTATGAGGTTGAATGGAAACAATCTAAGGCATGGACATTACGGACTGGTGGCAATCTTAATTATCTGAAACCAAAAGTTGATTCCTATCAGGACAATACCAAAGAAACCCGAAGCGAATTATTTGCTTCAGCCATATGGGAGCAGCTCAAGAATGTCTCCGTTGGTATGAGCATTCGAACACCCATGGCTAATGGTGAGTTCAAAACTATATCACCTTTATTTTCAGGAGAATATAGATTTTTTACTTCCCAGTGCTTAAAGTTATCGGCGGATTTGCAGGTAGGGAAAAGTTACCGCCTTCCTACCCTAAATGACCTCTATTGGAGCCCTGGAGGAAATCCTGATCTCAAGGCCGAAACCTCAAACAATTTTGAATTGGGGTTAGACATGAAATTAATTAAGCACAAATGGACATTGCTAACCAACGCCCGGTTGTTCAGACATAAAGTGGATAACTGGATCATTTGGATACCCGGAGGAAGGGATGAAAATTCTGACGGAGAGATTACCTCTTTTTGGTACCCTGATAATATTAGGGAAGTGTTGGCCACCGGAATTGAATATCGGCAAACTGTGATTTGGCAGCTTCCTTTGCCGGCTTGGCGTACTTCACTGGATGTTAATGGGGTTTTCAATAAGGCAGTTAATAAGAATACACTTAGTCCGGTGGATCGGTCTAAAGATAAACAACTGCCTTATACACCATTACATGTGATTAACGGCAGTTGGAAATGGTTTTATGGAAAATGGAACCTGGGGGTGGTTTCTCAGTTTCGCAGCAAACGTTTTGTGGAGACCAACAACGAATTGACACCCTTACCTAAGTATACTTTGTGGAGATTCCAGGTAGGAAAAACCGGATCCCTTGGTTCGCTTGATTGGGGCCTGCAATTTCTGGTCAATAATGCATTCAACGAAATCTATGAGACATTTGAAAACCGGGCCATGCCCGGGAGAAATTATCAGTTAAATATTAGTATCACCTTTAATTAATAAAATAATGAATTTGCAAAGAGTGTTTTTTTTCTTGGTTTTCCTGTCAATCATCTATGCTTGTTCTGAGGATGATGGGTCGGTTACTACCCCAACACTTGAAGTGGAAGGACCAGAGATTGTAAAACCAGACAGCACCATCAGCCTGGCAATAACTGCCGTTGTCCCGGGTTTACTGGCGCCGGATGGTATCAAAGGAGAAATTGTTAGCGGAGAAGGTAATCTCTTAAGAACCAGCCTACAAGGGGAAAACAGTGTTAACGGGAGTGCCACCTTTGATTTTACCGCAGGAAGTATGGAGAATACTACTACGCTGATAAGAATATCTGCCACTGATCAAACGGGGCAAACAGGAGTTAAAGAAGTGGAAATTGGAATAACCACATTAGTAATTAAACAAGTACTGGTATTAAATGAAGGTAACTTTTTTTCTGCTAACGGGACCATAGATGTTTTTGACATAAGAGATGGCACTTCAGAAACCTCTGCATATCAAGCTACAGCTACCGTACAGCAAGCTGTTCATTATCAGGATTTTATTTATCTGGTCACTAATGCCCCGGATCGACTGGATGTTCTGAATACTGACCTGGAACTAGAGCAGTCCGTAGATCAGGGCCTCGATAACCCTATAGATTTTGCGGCAATTGGAAACCGGGGTTTCGTATCAAACTGGGGTGATATTAATACGGCTTTTACAGATAACCCGGATTCATTTATTGCGATTGTGGACCTGGATAATAATACTGTGATTGATTCCGTAATGTTGAGTGCCCGCCCGCAGGGTTTACTGGCTTATGATAATAAACTATACATTGCCAATGAAGGAGGAACAACTGTCTCGGTCTTGGATCCGGATAACCTGTCGTTAACCGAGGTTACCGTTCCAGCAGGGCCAAGTGATCTGGTACTAGATGGGGAAGGCATGCTTTGGGTACTCTGTACCAGCGGGAATTTAGTGGAGATTGATCCGGATGATCTGTCTTTAGGCTCGGAAATAGGTGGCTTGACCAGCGGTGGATTTAATGAAAAAATGGCCATTGATGGCACCGGCAATACCATCTACTTTTTGGGTGGAACCAACAATTCATTTACAGGGCTTACCACAGTGTACAGTGTGAATCTAAACACCCAACAAGTGGTTGCATTTATCGAAAATGGTTTCGCACTTTACGGTATAGGAGTGAACCCGGAATCTAATGAGGTGTACCTGGGAGATTCAAATGCTTTTCAGTCAACCGGCACGGGGTTCCGGTATGATGGTGAGGGAAATAAACTTGATGAATTTCCCACCGGCATTGGTCCTCGGGGGTTTCTTTTTAAATAATCGTTGTATTATATTAATACAAACCCGTAACAACCTCCTGTTTTAATAGTAATAAAATGATCAGGGCCAAAAAACCAATGCCAAAGGACAAAGGTAAAAGAAACTGATTGGGGCCTTCATTTACTGGCAATAATTTATAACTTTATACTTTATCAATATATTTAGTAAAAATTAATATGGAAAAAGGAACAGTAAAATTCTTTAATTACTCTAAAGGATTTGGGTTTATCGTACCCGAAAATGAAGGTCAGGATATCTTCGTACATTCTAGTGGTCTGATTGACGATATTCGTGAAAATGATCAAGTACAGTACGAAGTTGAACAAGGTAAAAAAGGCCTTAATGCCGTAAAAGTAGAAGTAGTACGCTAGTCTATAAAAAATCCGGAAATCGAGACCCTGTAGCACCGTGTTACAGGGTTTTTTTATAAAAAGGAAATTCACAAGATTTTGAGAATGGATGACTAATAGAGAAGCCAACTTAGCCACGGAACATTTGGTATCAGACTTACCCAAAAGCAACAGGCAAGATTCGACAACATAAAGGTGTATGAACTAAAGAAAGTAGATGAAAGATAGCATACTGGGCACGCTCATCATAGTGGCTTTAATGAAATGTACCTCGGAGCCAAATTCCAAGAGCCCATTTTCAATCCAGGAAAACCCCGAAGGCCTGGATTTATATGAAAATGGAAAACCTGTGCTGTTTTACCAAAAGGCCTTAAAATCGCTGGACAGTGGAAAATATGCCAGAAACAACTACATCCACCCACTCTACAGTTTACAGGGTGACATACTTACAGAGGATTTTCCGGAAGATCATCCCCATCATCGGGGAATATTTTGGGCATGGCACCAAATTCATGTTTCAGATTCAGCCATTAGCGATGGTTGGGCACTAGAAAACTTTGTTTCAACCATAAAGGATGTTAGCACAGAAGTACATCCGAAACAGGCTGTAATCAATATTTTATCGGAATGGTCGTCTCCTATCTTTAATAATAACCAACCTTATCTGGAGGAGAACTCCAGTTACACCGTTCACCGATTACAAAAAGATGTACGCTTGATTGATATAGAAATCAGACTGCAAGCGAAAATTGACAGTCTGTATATTGGCGGATCAAACGACGAAAAAGGATATGGCGGGCTGTCCATCCGGATAAAGATGCCTGATAATTTGATTTTCAGGAGTAAAAAAGGAAAAATTACCCCGGAAAACCTGCAAGTAGACGGCGGGCCCTGGATGGACTTTACCGCTTCTTTTGGCATGGACGAAAATCAGTCAGGCTTAACCTTGTTTTGTCACCCTGGTAATCCAGGTTATCCTCAAAAATGGATACTGAGGCAAAAATCCAGTATGCAAAATATAGTGTTTCCCGGTCAAGATGCTGTGCATATATCAAAAGATTACCCTCTGGTGTTGAAATACCGGTTAATGGTTCACAACGGACTGTCAATTGAAGAGATAAACTCATTTGAAAAAGAGTACTAGGAACTTTTATCAAGAATACACGTGTGAATTTATTTATAAACGCACGTGCTTTCCTTCCAAAACTATATA
>CAZOJZ010000278.1:0-13327 GCA_964580205.1 uncultured Roseivirgaceae bacterium | reverse complement strand
AAAAAAGAAAGAATTACAAGAATTCATCGCAAGGTTTAGTGCCAATGCCTCAAAATCCCGACAGGCCACCAGCCGGAGAAAGTTATTGGAAAAAATAAACGTTGAAGATATTCAACCATCATCCAGAAAATACCCGGCAATAATTTTCAGCCAGGCCAGACCTGCAGGAGATCAAATTCTCGAGATTAAGTCCCTGACTATGGAAAATGAAGGCAAGTCATTATTTAAAAATATTGACATCTTTGTAAACAAGGGAGACAAGATAGCCTTTGTATCCAAAGACAGCCTGGCAATTACCACTTTTTTTCAGGTGTTAGCAGGTGAACAAGAAGCTAGTTCCGGCACCTTTAAATTTGGCCAGACCATTACCAAAGCTTATCTACCCAATGAAAATGAAAGCTATTTCAGTACGGATGAGACCTTGATTGATTGGCTAAGGCAATACAGCGATAAAGAAAAGGATGAGGTGTATATCCGTGGTTTTCTTGGTAAGATGTTGTTTTCGGGTCAAGAATCTTTAAAACGAGTAAGTGTTCTATCTGGCGGTGAAAAAGTGAGGTGCATGATTTCCAGAATGATGTTGCAAGAACCTAATTTATTGATCCTGGATGAACCAACTAATCACCTTGACCTGGAATCGATTACTGCATTAAATAATTCTCTGCGAAACTATAAAGGGACCATTTTATTCACTTCACATGATCATACCTTTGTACAAACAATTGCCAATCGAATTATTGAGATAAACCCTAAGGGTTTTACTGACAAATTAGGTACTTACGATGAATATGTGGCTGATAAGAACGCACCCAAAAATTTCGCGTACGTAAATTGATAGATAACTGAACTTCTTGTCCAGTCAGCCAGTAACCTGTCACTGATTATAAGATATAGTTTTAACAAAATGTGCGGTTAAATTACTATAATCATTTGTATTCTAACCAGGTGGTAGTCTGGCAATCCGTGTCCGTCCTAAATCGTATCCATCTGGATTGAAAACCATCGGAAAACTCATGATCAAACGTTTCACCTGGTGCTATCACAACTTCCATGTAAATCATCCAGGGCCCGTGACCAATTGGCTCAACTTCTATATAGAATTTGACGGGGCGATCAGCTTGATGAGAAATCTTTAAATTTTTTTGATCATAAAATCCAATAAGGTAAGCATCTGAGGGTTCATCGGCTTTTACTTTGGTACTTTTCCAAGGCCCTCCGTGTCCGGTGGGTTTACCGAGCTTCCACAAATCATCAATAACTCCCACCCAGACCGCCGCTTTGTCATCATCCGAAATTATGACATGATCATTATCTGCTCCAATTTTCGGATTTATTCCCGTCATTACTAGCAATCCACGGTAGCTGGCATAATCATGGATACGAAAGTTATGGGAGCTAATGGGACGTATCTTGGCAAAGCCATCGGCATTTTCAGCCGGTAATTCATAAAAAGTACCGTGGCAGTTAAGCAAATCGCGCTCAGTGGCAACTTCCCTGCATATTCTAACCTGAGCGTCATTGATGAGGCCGTTATTTGCACTATTGCCTAAAGGCAACCTCCAACGTCGGTTACTATCATCTACAATGAGTACTGACGATTCCTCTATAGTTACCACATTTTCAGGAATGGCAAAATTATTATCAATAAATTTTTTCGTTTCAGGGTCATTTTTAGCAACAAAATTCATGTCTCCATCTAGTTCATAATAACCAGATGATTTTCCGTTGATGGTCGCAGACATACCCAGTGCCCTTCGATTGTTACCCAGGCCATAAAGCAAGCCTCCCATATTGGCATCTTCATTTACATCAGTGATTCCTTGAAACATACTATCCGATGTCGTCTGTCGATTGTCTTCCCCGGTAAACGAAAAATGAGCCGTAACCTTCGAGTCAGTATTTGAGACTAATCTTACCCATTCGCCAGTCTCATCCTCAGAAAATTCGATCCATATTGATTCGCCAGCTCCCAAGCTTACAATGCGCATCGTTTGCCACTTTCCATCTCCATGCTGATCCACTTCGAATGTAAGTTTAAGTATTTTTGTACCATGGTTTTGAATCCAAGAGGAACGCTTTGGCCATCCCGCAAATAGAAATGGTTCAGACGGCGAATTAGCCACTACATCTTCCTGTAGCCAAACAGCACCAGAAGCAGTATTAGGCCCTAGTTGATCCGGTTTTTCAATTGAGGTAAACCACAGATTTGAATTTGATTGCCCGGGTCCTGCTATGCTACCTTTTATTCTCCTTTTATTCAAAAATTCTTTCTGGGCAGAGTCATCACATCCAAATACCAATTGATCATTCCATCTGGTATAGTCACCAATAACTTTTAAATAAGAAGACCGGGGGCGAATTCCAGCAGAATTGCTACTGGTAAAGCGTCCTGGAAATCTCCAGAACAAGCCATGCATGGTCATTAAATAGTCGGGACTTTTCTGAGTACCAATATCTCTGATCCTTGGCCATTCGGTATTCCAGCCATGCGCACCATCATAGCTATAGCTGGCTTTTGGCAAACGGTAAAATGACCATGTATCATGATCCCTTACACCCAATATTACAGACTTATGATCCCACCCGGTGGACCAAATAGGATCCGTATCTGGACTCTGATTTCCATAGATACCACCAGGCCCTGTTACTTCAACGAATTGATTTCGTCTGACTACTTTCCAGTCTTTGCCGTCCCATTCTGCTAACACTCCAGCTTCTATATCAAATTGTTTTAATGCAAGTTCGGTGGCTTCACCATTGTTGGAGTATACCATTACCCCCTGGCCTGAATATAGCCCCTTGCCATGGGCTCCCGGCAAAGTAGCATTTTCAGGATTTACGCTGATGGGATCGTGATTTACCTGGTTATCTTGGAGATTATTCCCATCCTTATACAGCATTGTCGGCTCAAGTGAGTTAACGTCAACTTCATAAAAGCCTTCTTCCATTGTTGCAAAATAAATTTTTCCTAAAGGGTCGAAAAGATGTCTTGCATTACCTGTATGTCTACCCTGCATATCCTGATATGAGATAGCCCGCACATTTCGTTTTTCATCAATGGCATACGGGCCAATGAATAGCTGATTACTTTCCCAGTGTATCATTCGATTGGCTGGTGTTCCTCCTATACTTTCATCACGTACAATTAGATCAAGATCGGGAGTAATTTCATACAATTTATCACTCGAACCAATTGGTTTGTGTGGGCCATATGTGATGACCCAAAGCCTATCAGCCCAAGGCACCACAGCTCCGGTTCCGCATTCGCCTTCATTATTGTAATAGGCCAGATGTGGATATATGCCGCTAATCTGAGGGTGTTTGTCGTCTATAACAATTTCAGTTGGTTTGGAGGAGAACCAAAGAATAATAAATCCTAAAATTAAATATCGCAGTATTATCATGATGTAATTTGTTAACATTTCAGCTTTAAAATCATTTTCAAATGGTTATCAATATATTTTTTGAGTTCCTTTTTTGTAGTAACAAATTACGAGGAGTTAATTTTGTTATTGAAAAATCAATTGCCATCACAATAATGATTCACCATTCAAATCGGTGGTCAGAATTTCAGACATGTAATCAAAGAATGGTCGCATTTGTAGAAAAGCATAGGAAACGATGGTCGGAAGGTCCTGGCTAAGTACTTCCTCCAGGGTGAAATCATGTCTAATTACAAATTGCTTGTATCGCAGCAGATCAATGTCGGGATGGTTTTTATCAAACCCTCTGGGCGCAGTTTTAAGTTGTGACCCCTTCAACATTCCGAAAAATTCTCTAAATGGCTTAGATTTAATAATATCTCGCAGTGGATCTGCGTTTTGTGCGACTTGTCTTCTGATTTGTCGTAGGTCTTCCTTGTTGGGCCCAAAAAACCCTCCCATAACAAACGATCCTGTAGGTCCGATTTGGTAATAATAACCTCCCCTCTTTTCTGCTCCTGCCCTTTTCATGCCACCTCCCCAATTGGTTTTATAGGGTGTTTTGTCCTTACCAAAACGTACGTCTCGATAAATTCGAAAAAGGCTTTTCTTGCCTGAGGGAGTTTCAATTACGTCATGGGTGCTCATTTCACCCAATAGACTTTCAGCGAATTCTACCATTTCCTCCTGGGATTTTGCATACATCGCATTGTTTTCCTGAAACCAACTGCGGTTGTTGTTTTTGTCTAGTTTCTTTAAAAATGTCAGCGTGCTTTTCATTAGATTCTTAGTGTAGAATTAAACAATAGATCAATATTTACCGGTAGCCTCAGACAGGCCGCGTTGGACAAATTTAAACTTTTGGGTGACACAGTAGCTAATGGATATTACCTTGGAATCCAATTCCCTAACTTCTGTTCATTTTACCCTTATCAATGAGTGGTTTATAACTGTTGAAACCGGCAGAGAAGCACCGTCATATGGCTATCTGCTCGATTTAAGAACGCAGGATTTAACCAAATCTAATTAGTTAAGAGCCAAAATAGGACTACGTACAGTGGAAACCCATGATGGCTTGATCGATATTCAGGAAAACACCGGTATTAGATTCTATCTCTGGCCTAGAGGAAGTAGTAAGATTGAATTGGTGAATTAATCAGAAATCTAAAGTTTACCTCACTCCGACCCTGTTCCTTTGTGATAAATCAACCTGCGTAGTCTTGTTAAATTATTTTTCTGCCAGATCTTTTATCCTAATCGCTCGAAATTTTACCAAATCTCCATGCCCCAAAAAGCCTATATGGCCTTTGGTGCGTTGAAGTCCAGGATGATCTTTCCCGTCCATAGTACCGTTTTTACTGGCTTCAATGAAGTCGTCATCAACGATGGTGGTTCCATTCAATACAACTTTTATTTTAGAGCCTTGCACCATCACTTCCTGTTGGTTCCATTCACCTACAGGTTTCAGGTAGCCCCGTTTTGCAGGAATAATTCCATACACCGACCCATGGTATTGATAGGGTTCCAGGTCGGCATATTTGGAAGCGGTATTATCCAGTATCTGCAACTCTTTACCCTGGTAAGCTACATCACCGGACAATGGCGCATGAATTCCCAACCCATTATTGGCTCCCGGTGTGAGTTGAAATTCAAATCGAAAGATAAAATCACTGTATTCTTTGAAGGTATAAAGATTGCCGCCGCTGCCGCCACCTTGTGGATTCACTATGATCATACCATTTTCAGCTTGGTAAGATTGTTTGTCTCCTACCCAGCCTTCCAGGTCCTTGCCATTGAAAAGCACAATAAATCCTTCTTTATCAAGGTGTTGAGCAGTGATACTTGAACATGAGAATATGGCCATGGCCATAAGTATCCGAAAGCACACTTTTTTTGCATTTGTCATAAATATATGTTTGGTTGACGTTCTTTATTAATTAACTTTTTCATTGTATTAATCACCTCCCACAACTCTTTATCCGTCATGTAATACTTATCCATGAAGTCTTTTTCCACTTTATAAAACTGCTTGCAGGTGGAATCATTTCGGACATAAAATGCGTATTGATAGATTTGGCTGCCCAGTCCATGATAGACCGGCATCAGGTCAGTGGTACGTTCGTGGGATACGTGGAATTCATCACTCCTTATATATCTTAGTCCCCATTTTCCTATCTGAAATAGGCTTAGCTGGTGATAGTAAGCTACGTGGCCAAGCTCATGCGCCAAAATTCCTACTTGAGCATCAAAAGGAAGAGAACGAAGCAGAATCGGATCGAAAAAGGTGTTTTTCGCATCATTTAACAAAATGAGATATTCTCGATTCCTTTTAGGCCCAAATAAACGCCAGATATTTATGTCCGCCATCATGGGCGGGCCATTTTGGGTGAGTAACATATCAACTTCAACCTCCTTCAACTGAGGATAAGCAGAATAGGCAATGGCCGCCACTACTTCAAATCCTTCTGGGAGGCCTTTATTATCACCTATAATAGCCTTCAAGCTATCCAGATCATAGTCTCGATTAGCGAGGGTATCGGCAAAGGAATAGACTGTGATATGGGGCTTTTTTTGTCTCGGGTCTACACGTTGCAGCACCACTATTAGAGCAATTAATAGAACCGTTGAGAGTATGATTAAAGTAAATTTTATGACCAGTTTCAAATGAAATTAAATTATGCGTTTAAATTAGCGAAAAGCTCCTACATTTGCCCGAAAACGAAAATAAAAGCTCGGCGATCAGTGACATTAACTATCAAAAATATTCCTACTTTAGGCTTTCCGTCCATAAATTATTTATGCCCAAGCAAATTGCCCTTATTGAGTTACATCAGGAGACCAACTCTTTTTCGCAGGTACCAACCACACTAAGGGAGTTTGAATCCCTGGCTTTATACTATGGAGAGGAAGTGTTTTCCCAAGGCATTAAGGATTTCAAAAAATTTCAATTAGCCGGATTTATTAATGCGGTAAATCGATATGGCCAGGGACGATTCAGGACCATCCCCGTACTTGCAGCCTGGGCCACTTCCGGCGGGCCAATTCAGGCTGACGTCTATCAGCATTTCTACCATTATATTATAGAAAAACTAGGTGAAATCGATGGGATTGATGGGGTCTATATGTCTTTGCACGGGGCCATGGGTGTCGAAGGTATGCGTGACCCTGAGTGTCATTTGCTGGGGGCAATTCGACAGATAGTTGGAGATACTGTACCCATTGGTGTAAGCTATGATCTGCATGCTAATATTACCATGGAAAAAGTAAGACTTGCTACTTTTATCAATGCCTATCATACCAACCCTCACCGGGATCATTTCAAGATGGGTACCAAAGCAGCTAAGTTACTGATGGACACCTTAGATGGCAAGGTGAAGCCCACCATGGCTTTTCTGAAAATGCCTTTACTCAAGGGAGGGGGAATGACAATCGATTTTTTGAAACCTATGAGGAAGGTATTCACTGCTGTGAAAAAGATGGAGAGGCGTGCTGAAGTGCTCAGCGTTTCTAATTTCATGTCGCACATTTGGTTGGACGATGAAGAGTTGGGCTGGAGTTGCATCGCTGTTACCGACAACAACCCTCAACTAGCCGAAGATCTAACCGAAGAGCTTGCTGACCTGAATTGGTCAGTTAAGCATCACAAGCATCCCGATCCAGTGTCTGTGCAGGAAGCTGTGCAAACACTCCAACAAATGACCTGGAGAAGAAAGTTTGGAACCTCGGTCTTTTGTGATATATCGGATATTGTTGCAGCAGGTGGACCTGGTGAGAATACGCATATCTTAAATCATTTAATGCAAACTAATCTCAGGTCATACATCCCTCTTCGTGACCAGGAAGAAGTGCAAAGAGTTTTCACTTTCGAAATCGGACGAGAAGTAACGCTCATGTTAGGCAAAAAACTAGATAAAGAGTACAATGCGTCTTTGACTTTTTGTGGCACCCTGTTGAAAAAATTTGACACCGATTTTGGTAAAACTGCCGTGGTGCAGCACAATAATATTTTTCTGGTTTTAACCGAGTTGCCCTGCCCGGCATTTAGCCCAAATTTTTTCAGAAGGTTAGGTCTGAGCCTTTGGAAAGCAGATGTTGTGGTTGTCAAGAACTTATTTCCATTCCGGATAATGTATGGTTTGTACAATCGAAAAACCTTCAATGTGCACACCGCAGGTACTACGGAACTTGATGTATCCCGCTTGAACTATAAAAAGATACCTCGACCAATCTATCCGTTGGATGATATAAAAGATTGGAGAATGCCAAAGGAGAGTTAAGAAATCATAAGAAATTACAAGAAAGGCTCAATGGCTTTTTTCCATATAGCATACCCCTTGGCATTCATATGAAGATCATCCTCCAAAAAAATGTCTTTCATAACCTCACCCGAGGCGTCTATAGCCGGACTCCAGACGTTGACAAATCCGGTGTTTGGGGTACTGGCAGCATAAAGGCTTAGTTCACTGTTCAACTGCATATACTTCTTTCGAAGTTTCCAACGAGCTACACTAGGCTTTGCGGAAATAAACAACACCGGCACTCCCGGAAGCTTACGGGCTATTGCTTGTCTAACTTGTTTGGCCTCATTTAAAATATCCTTTGGCTTTTTGCCTGCAGAAATATCATTGTCGCCCTCATAAATAAAAATCTTTGAAGGTTTATAACAAGTAACCACCCTGTCAATATAATATAACAGGTCCGAAAATTGTGACCCTCCAAACCCCCGATTGACGGCCTTTATTCCAGGAAAATCCTCGTCGAGGCGGTCCCATATTTTAATAGATGAGCTCCCCACAAAAAGCACTGCACCATCAGGAAAGGGCGTTTTCTGCTCTTGTTGTTCAAATTGCTGTATGCTCTCTTCGAATCTTACAGGACCCTCATTATCCTGGCTCAATCCCGGTAATGCCAGGTAAAGTAATCCTGCTATTAATAACATGTGCCTTGTAGTCATATCAGATTTTGGTTATGTAATATTATCTTGCATCCCAAGATATTTGAGGTAGATGGGTTTTTAAGTAGTTCTTTATTTTGTGAAAATAAGCCATGCGCATGGAATAAATAATCACTTCTAAGTTAAATTGAGTTTCTGTTTCCTCAATTAGCTTTATTTGTGGCTTCTTCTTCACAGAGGACCAGGGTGCATTAAGAATAGTTGACCGCAAGAGTTTTTCCGTTTGGCTGTAATTCCCATTTTTGGACAGGGAAAGTTTAAAGGCATGACTTTTTATTTTTTCACTGGGATTGGGCCTGATGCTTACTTCATTGGAGATCTTCGTATAAGGTATATTGACGGTTTCACCCACTTCAGTTTCCATGATCATCGACCGATAGCCCAGACTTATTACCTTTCCCTTTAGATCTTTTATTTTTATCCAGTCATTTAAATTGAGCGAACCATCTGATTTTAATATGATGCCAGCCAAAAAATCCCTGGCCAAAAACCAGGAGATCATAAGTAAAACGATCAGGCTTATCACCAGCAGGCCTATTGAATTCCAGAATTCATTTTTAACCAATAGTTGAACTCCCCAGAGTAAGAATCCCAAAATTGCCAACCCCTCCATAATGGGCAAAATACGATTGAGTCTGATTTTGTAAACGCGTTTTATGGGTAATCTTCGAATGAGTATTTTGAGTATCCAGAACCCTGTAAATAATACAATTCCTGCCGCAAAAAACTGCAGAACAGCAAATTCAGATAAGACCCAGCTAACGTCTTTCATATCCCATGTTTAGATTAAACTATCTTCAACAAATGCATTGATCAGAACCGCCCTTAAATACCGATTTAATGATAATACCTGGTTTTCCTCCACCAGAATTCCGGATCGTACCAACACTTGTAGCTCTTTGTCCAATTGAGTGGGGTCTTCCTGCATTATTCTTTGTAATCGCTCTCTATTCAGCCTTCGATGCAGTAAAAATTGAAGCAATATCACTAAGCGCCCTTTTTCTAAATGATGTAATACTTCCTCATTGGGCTGTTCAGGCCACCGAATTTCAATTTGACCATCTATTACCTGCCGGATATTGCTGATCCAACTTTGTAAGGCCACACCTACGTTTCCCTGGGAGATATTAAAATACTGATTGAACAGCTTGGCTTTTCTAAATTTGCTAAATGCATCTTCCTCAGTCCCTTCCAATATAAACTTAAGCCGGCTGGTTTGATGTCTTTTGCTAATCACTTCCTTTAATTCTTCTGCATTGAACGGTTGTATATTCATTATCCTAATAAAACTATCATCAATTCTTTTGATACTATTGACCAAATCAAAACTGTATTTATTCATGTTGAAAATCATCAAACACCTGTTCCCAAAGCGGTCAATAATACTGGCGATTTCATCGATAACCCTCATTCCGTGCTCACTTCGCTCCCACCACAATTCAATATCATTAAAAATAATGACTGCTTCTTTCTCCAAACCATTGAAGGCCAGTTCGATATCACCATAGAAATGTAAAGATTTTTGGAGTGTTTGAATAAATAATTTTACCTCAATGGACCCGGCGGCCGGTGGGTTTACATGATAGACCTTATTATTATTGGCGTATTTATAGGCCACAAAATCAGAATAGAAGGTTTTTCCGGAGCCAGGTTCACCGGTAATCAATATCGCGCCGGAATTGAGCGCTTGGTAATCGGCTAAGACATCCTTTGTCTCTATCAGGTCTCGTTTGCGTACCAGCCACAGGTCCCTGTCAACGCTATGATCTTTTAAAAATAACTGCTTGTAGTAGTAAGGTAACTTTTCTAACACCGCAACAAGTGGCGTACTAATCTCTATTAAACGAATAATGTCTTCCGTTCTTGCCAGGCTTTCTTTTGGCTGATTACTGAACTTCTCTGCAGCTAACAAGCCTACGCTCCTCCGATAATATAATTTTGTAATGATATTCTGGAACTGCTCATTAATGCCTCGGGTAAACCTGGAAAATCTATTGATCGCCTCGGTTTTTTGCTGTGTCCGAAGCAGATAATCAAGATCTACTGCTAATTTCACCACGGTAAAAGCATCAAGTTTTGATAACAACTTATTGACCTTTTCTTTGAATACATCCTCCTGTTTAGTTAGGCTTTGATGCAAACTGTCATTTTCCCTTCTTAACCTGTCAACTTCGTCATCGATAGATTTTAGGATAGGTTCCCAAAGATCAACACCCTCAGTTGTGGCATCAGCTTCCAAATTGTTCACAGAGAAGGAAATCACGCGAATAACGTCCTGAGCTGCTTGACTGGCCTTATCTAAAGCTGCCTTTTGCTGTTCAGTATATTCTACCAATGGTGAAACCAGTTCATTTTGCATTAGAAAGTTTACCACCCCGTTGGGAGATATGGAGATAGTTTCAACCTCTTCCAGGGGATTGGATTCCAGGTCCTGCAAATTGGCGACCTCCAATTGCTCAGGCAACTTGGCTGAAAGTTTCCTGAATTTTAGGATAAGCTGATCTAATCTTTCCTGATGTATGGGAAACTGATCAGGATGAAATGAAACATTAACCGCTGCATGTCGGCCTCCCTGTATGTCCGAGCGTAATTTTTCAAGGTAAGGAATTAAACCACCTATTTTCTTGGGGGTGCCCTGCAGATGCCATTCCTTCAATTGGTTAATCAACGAGTGAATTTCCGCAGCAATTTTTTCTTTAATGCCACTAAGCTTAAGTTCCAGCAAAGGTGTATTGAAGAATAACCACTGATTGTGTCCCCAGGCCACAATACCTTCTGAAATACGCTCCCGGGTGATCTTCCACGATTTTGAGGGCTGTAACTGCTGCTTTAACAGATTATTAATGTTGATGTTTTCAATCGACGAAGCTATTTCCTGCAATTGTCTATGGTTGGTTGCTAAAAGATAATCCCTGTAGCCAGACAGTTGAAAGTTATTTTCTGTAATCCAAGTGCCCAAATTATCTTGAATTTCCTGGAGTCCACTGACCATTATTTCCCTTGGAAGACTGCCATTGTTTGATTGTTCCTCCCAGAGATACAGCAACTCAAACACTTTTTTAGTTTGCTTTTGCCACTTGCTGATAAACTGTGCGCTATCTTTACTTATACTTTCAACTACCTCTTCTACGGCATTTTGTAGGGATTGCTGCAGTTGGAAGGCCACCACCTTTTTGTAATTTATCTTATACCGTAATGGTTTATGGTCAATCTTATTCCGGACTTTTTGCCATCGACTAAACTGACTTAGGGTACCCTGGCCGTTTTGTAAAAGCGTTTGCAAAGGATATTCCGCTGTCAAATACGGAGTACTCCTCTTGATCACCATATCGATTTGACTGCACAGCTTTTCATAACCTCCAATCAACAATTGTTCTTGTGATTGCACTTCCTTATCGCGAAAACTTTCCAGCAGTTTTTGAATGTTTGATTGTAGTTCTGCCTTCTTTTCAGGTAAGTACTTCAAAGAAGGATTATCAATTAAATACTGAAAGGTAGTTTTCACCAACCGGGCCAGGTTATTTACCAACATGTCATATTTAGACAGGGCCGGTTCCAGGCTGTTATTAAAGTATTCAGAAACCATTTCCCTGGATAAATTATCAAGGGTTTGAATATTATGGGCCAGTACGGATTGATTTGGTAAACTCAGTTCAGGTATTACCTTAGCTGGAACAGGTTCCGAAAGCGCGGTTACCTCCCTGGGTACTTTATGTGCCGCACCCAACCCCAAGTCAATGTCTTCGAAATAACTAGCAGCGCTATAAAGCACTACCGTGCCAATTTCATGACACAAGGCATTGGTTTTTTCGAAAAATGCCTGCTTATTGTCATTTTGTAATTCCGGTAGCTCCAGGTAAATAAGATCTGCCTGTGCCGATTCACTTTGTATGATTTCATAATAAGCCCGGTGCTCCAAAGCCGTATTTATGATTTTTACCTCAACCGAAATTCTTAATTCTTCTAATGCTTGCTCCAATTTATTATGGATGTATGACTGATCCGTTTCGGCTGTGTCAGCCAGGATAATCAAACGAATGGCGGCCTGTTGCCAATCATCAGAAGTATTTAGAAAGCGAGATATAGTGAGCGCAAAGGAGGCGTGACGTCCTTCACCTTGCCACCAGATATCAATTAATTTTTTCGACCCGAAACCAACCCGTGGATCGTAGTCCATAATCAAAATATTGTAATCCAATTGCTTAAATACATTGATCAGGTTACAAAATTTGTCAGGTGATTTAGAATAACGTGCCCAGCCCATAACTACCGTATTTGGCTCAAGGCCGGAAAAACCATAGGTCCGGGCAATACTTTCGATACCGGAATAAATATCGTTACAATGGTAACGACGGGTAAATATGCCCTTCTGGTCCTCTGCGGTATTGATTGATTGCTCAACTTTGGAGAACAACACTTCGGAATTCCGGTCCTCGATTAAATCAAAATTGGATAATAGCCCCAGATTCCCTACAAGTTTCTTCCCGTATTCAACCAAATAAGGTCTTTTTTCTGTACCACCGCTGAACAGTAATATGTTGGGGCGCCAATTTCTTTTGTCTAAAGATTCTCCTTCAATTTTAAACAGGGCAGTTCTAACAATTTCCGACCATACGCCTTGCCAAATATCGCTGAACCCTAAGTTGAATTGCTTTTTAGTGAGGTAGAGGAAGATGAATCCAATTGCTATAAAGGAGGCGATCATGGCTACTGCATCCAGCTTAAACATAACGGCGAATGTAGCTACCGCTCCGATCACACTGACCACTCTGGGAATCTTAAAAGTAGGTCGAAAATCTGAACCGGACCAGCTTTGCAATGCTGAGGTTAGATTAATAAACCCGTAAGCGGTTAGATAAAACATCGACACAATGGGTGCGATCAAATCCAATTGTCCAATCAATACGCCTGCCTCAGCAATGATAAAAGTAAATATCAGGGCATTTCTGGG
>CAZOJZ010000277.1:0-7509 GCA_964580205.1 uncultured Roseivirgaceae bacterium | reverse complement strand
CTTTAACCATTAACCTAAAATTATATGAAAAAACATTTACCCAAAATTCTGCTGATTGCTTTGTTGGTAATCAGCACCTACACGTTATGGAGTCAGGGAAGTACTACTTCCAGCATGAATGGTACTATTACTGATTCAAACGGAGAAGCCATTCCCGGCGCTACGGTGATAGCGGTTCACCAACCAACCAACGCCCAATTTGGGAATATAACCGACGTCACGGGAACTTACCGCCTCAATAATATGAATGTCGGTGGACCTTATACAGTAACCGTCAGCTTCGTTGGGTTCGAAACTTTTACACAAGCAGGTGTCTACCTGGATTTGGGTCAAACATTTCGTTTGGATGCTAATTTGAGTGAGGACATTACTCAGTTGGAAGCAGTGGAAATAATAGCCACTACCGGCGATGTATTCGATGGAAACCGGTCGGCACAAGAAACAGTGGTTAATGAATACACCATTCGACAACTACCCACAGTAAGCAGGGATTTGAATGACTTTACCCGTTTAACCCCTCTGGCTAATACCAGTGTGGGTATAGATGGTGCCATTTCTTTTGGAGGTCTCAATAATAGATACAATTCAGTTTTTATTGATGGGGCTGCTACCAATGATTACTTTGGACTAGCCAGTAACGGAACCAACGGGGGTCAAACCGGTATCTCGCCTATTAGCATTGATGGGATAAAGCAGATCCAGGTGGTGTTGGCACCTTACGATGTGCGTCAAGGTGGACTGGCAGGAGCTGGCATTAGCGCGGTAACCCGGACAGGATCTAATGAGTTGGAAGGGTCGGTTTGGTATTTGGTCGGTAACGAGGGACTTGCTGGGAAAACGCCTACAGACACCGGTCCTCGTAAGAAACTGGCCGATTTTAGTAACAAGACTTACGGATTCCGCCTCGGAGGTCCAATTATCAAAGACAAATTATTCTTTTTTGCCTTAGCCGAAATCCAAAGGGATGAAACGCCTCAACCGTTTGCCCTTAATGATTACCTGGGAGACGCCGATGCAGCTACTTTTGATCAAATCGCTGACTGGGTGAGAACTCCCGGTCAGATTGCCGGTTCTGATGGATATGAACCTGGAGAATGGCGACAAACCAGCAACAAGCTTGAGGGTGAGAAATTCATGTTGAATCTGGACTGGAATATCAGTCAAAAGCACAAATTGGCGGTGAGGTATCGATATACAAAGGCCTTACAGGTTGGCCCAGACAGGTCAACCAATACCGAGGCGAATTTTTCTAATAGTGGACAAACTTTCCCTTCAATAGCAAATTCAGGTTCAATTGAGTTGAAAAGTAATTTTTCAAACTCTTCCAATAGCTTGATTTTGGGGATTACCACAGTCAGGGACGACCGGGAAGTGACCGGGCAACCATTTCCAAGTATTTCCATTGATGACGGACCAAACGGTGCAACCATCGTGCTTGGGGGCGAGCCGTTTTCTCATGCCAACGTAGTGAACCAGGATGTAATTACCCTGACCAATAATTTCAATTTATACAAAGGAAGACATACCGTAACTTTTGGCACCCACAATGAATACTTCAATATTTTTAACCTGTTCTTACCATTTCATCCACCGCAATACTCCTTTAGCTCTACTGATAAGTTTTTGCAAACCATTCCAGAGGCTTACCTCTTCTTGTATGGGCACGAACAATTCGATGAAAACATCGGGGATGATGCAGTTTCTGTAGCTGCTGATTTCAATACATTGCAGTTGGGCTTTTACGTACAAGATGAGTTCCAGGTTAATGAGAATTTAAAATTAACAGGTGGCCTGCGAGTAGATATTCCTATCTTCCTGACGGATGGTGTAGATAACACACAGTTTGATACCAGTATTTTTGAAGATGAAGGATATGATCTTCAGGGAGCTACCGCTGGTCAGGTGCCTGGTACCCAGCTTCATTGGAGTCCCCGCTTTGGCTTCAACTGGGATATAAATGGCAATAAAAGAACTCAACTCCGAGGAGGTTTGGGTATATTTACCAGCCGGATCCCCTACGTATGGCCGGGAGGTATTTATCTGAGAAATGGCCTTACCAGCGGGTTTACGGTGATATTTGATGGTGCTGGGTTTGCTCCTCCCAGTGGAGACGGATCATTAGGGATTCCTTTTGAACCCGACCTTACCAAACAACCATCAGATAAAAGAAGCCCTCAGGGTGATGTGGACTTATTTGCCGATGATTTCAAATTCCCTCAAATTTTTAAGATGAGTTTAGGAGTAGATCATAGGCTGCCGTGGTGGGGATTAATTGGTACCCTTGATGCACAATACACCAAAAAGGTAAATGACATTAATTATACCATGGTAAATAAGCCGTTCAACCCCATAGGTACTTTAACCGGCACTCCAGATAATCGCCCAATATTCGAACCTGAGACTTTTTTGGATCCAACTTATAACTATGTAACATTGGCCGATAACACCAGCAAGGGAAATACCTTCAGTTTTACTGCTCAAATACAGAAACCGTTACAAAATGGGTTTACCGGTAGCATTGCTTATTCATACACACACTCAGAATCTCTTTTTGACGGAACTATTTTTATCAATGCCAATCAATGGAATGAGTATCATAGCGTGACCGGAAGAAACAATCCATCAGGGTTGCAGCGTTCACAGTATGCTACTGGATCCAGGATTGTTGGATTCCTTTCCAAGCGCTGGGAATACGCCAATAAGTTTGCTACTTCTGTTTCACTGTTTTACAATGGTCAATCCGGATTGGTATTTAGTTATGTATATAATGATGACGGTGGTATATTAACTAATGATGATCCCAACTTGGATGAAGCTCGTAATTTGATCTATGTACCAGCAAGTTCTGGGGACATTATTTTTGGAGAATTGGTAGATGATGGCATGGGTGGTGCAATGGTGGTTGAGGCATCCGATGCAGCCGCTCAATGGACTGCTTTAGACGCCTTCATAAATGGTGACGATTACCTGAGTGAACGCCGAGGGCAATATGCAGAAAGAAATGGTGGTCGTATGCCGTTTGAGAATATTTTGGACTTTAGAGCAGCCCAGGAGTTTTTCATCAATACCGGCGGCAGAAGACATTCATTGGAAGTTTCCATTGATATCTTCAACTTTACTAATTTCCTGAATAAGGACTGGGGACGCAGACATGAGATTAGCGACAACCAAAACTTTCAGTTGATTAACTTCATTGGGTTTTTGCCTGACCAAGATACTGGAGAGCTTACCGTTCCTGCATTCTCTTTCTCCGATCCGGGTGATCCATGGAGCATTATTCAATCTGGTGTAAACAGTGCCCGGTGGAGTGCTCGATTGGGATTTAGGTATAGCTTCTAGAAAAAAAAGAGTGGTCTTAGGATAATCCTGAGATTACATCTGGCGCAAGTGACCCTTTCGGAACACTTGCGCTATTTTCTTATTACAGCCCTCGTTCCTCGCCCCGGAGGCACCTCTGAAGCTAAAGTCCAACAAATTTTTGTATATTATTTAGCAACAAACTAAAAAAATCTATGTCCAGAACATGGAACCTGAAATTTCCTGGCCTTATTTTCTGCCTGGGACTGGCGATTGTAGCTTGTGTTGACAGTCAGCAAGGGTCAGAATCTAATGAAGCAGAAGCTATTAACATTCCACCAATTGAGTTCGACCTGGACAAAATAAAAGAGCGTGGCTCACTGATAGCCATCGTGGATAATAGTACCACCAGTTATTTTATCTACAAGGGTCAGCCCATGGGATATGAATATGAACTTCTGAGGTTGTTGGCGGAGGATCTGGGAGTAGAACTACAATTGGTAATAACCACAGACATTGACGACGCATTTGCCAAACTGAACGGTGGAGAAGGGGATATTGTTGCGTATAACTTGACTGTCACTAAAGAAAGGGCCAAGATAATCGCTTTCACAGACCACCTAACCTTATCACGTCAGGTGTTGATTCAAAAAAAACCCGACAATTGGCGTCAAATGAAACTACATGAGATTGAAAAGCAAATGATTCGGGACCAGGTGGAATTGATCGGGCAGGAGATTCATGTAAGGAAAAGTTCAAGCTTTGTAAGCCGATTACAAAACCTATCTGAAGAGATGGGAGGTGATGTGATTATTGTGGAGGAACCAGGAAATGTGGAGGTGGAAAATCTCATACACCGAGTTGCTGTGGGTGATATTAAATATACGGTTGCAGATGAGAATGTTGCCAAACTAAATGCTACTTATCATAAAAACCTGGATATCGAAACTCCCATAAGCTTTTCCCAAAGAATCGCCTGGGGAGTACGTCAAAACAGTGTGCAGTTGCTTCAGGCCGCAAACACCTGGTTGGCGCAAATGAAAAAGGAAGTGCCTTTTTACACCATTTACGATCGGTATTTTAAAAGTTCCAAGGCTTCACTTCGACGGGTGCATAGCGATTACTCAACACTGGTAGGTCACCAGTTAAGCCCATATGACAGCCTAATCAAAAAGGGCGCCCTTGAATTGGGTTGGGACTGGGAATTACTGGCAGCTTTAATTTTTCAGGAATCCAAATTTAATCCTAAATCCGATAGTTGGGTAGGGGCCAAGGGTTTAATGCAACTTATGCCGGCAACTGCCAAGCAATTCGGCGCTACCGATCCTGAAGACCCGCAACAAGCCATTACTTCAGGCGTAAAATATTTAAAATGGCTGGACGAATTCTGGCAGCCAAAGGTGCCAGATGATGAAGAACGCATCAAGTTCATTTTAGGTTCCTACAATGTGGGCCAGGGTCATGTCCTGGATGCCCGAAAATTAAGCGCAAAATACGGCAAGGATTCGACCATTTGGGATGATAACGTGGCTTTTTATTTATTGAAGAAATCTGAGCCGGAGTTCTACAACGATCCTGTGGTTTCCGCCGGTTATTGCAGGGGTCGGGAGCCGGTGCATTATGTGGTGGAAATTCTGTACAGGTCTGAACAATACAAACAACTCATGTCAAATCAACCTGTGCTTTCAGAGCTTTAATCAAACCGCTCAAAAGGACCCTCATACCAGTAATTCCTTAAAAACCTGACTAAATTCGAATACTTCTTGAAAACTGTTATAAAGAGGTGTAGGAGCCACTCTGATACAATTTGGTTCGCGCCAGTCCACTATTATTGATTGGTCTAATAATTCTTGATAGATATGCTTACCCCTGTCATGGAACCCTAGGGATAGCTGGCATCCACGGCTTTCCTCCGGTGTTATTACCTGAAATAATCCGGAGTCCACGGCTGCCTTTTGCAATAGGTAGTTTAGATAGCCGGTTAAAAACAGGCTCTTTTTCCTGAGGTTGTCTATTCCTGCTGCTAAAAATATGTCTAATGAAGCTTTCTGAGCAGCCATAGATAGTATGTTGGCATTACTCAACTGCCATCCGTCTGAGCCGGTCATTGGTTTAAATCCTTTTTTCATTTGAAAACGCTCCTCTTCGGCATGTCCCCACCAACCACCGAAACGGGGAATGCCTTCATTTTTCTCATGATTTTCATGCACAAAGATGCCAGCTGTACCCCCGGGCCCGGAGTTCAAATACTTATAGCTGCACCACACCGCAAAATCAACTTGCTGGTCATGTAGAAACAAAGGAACATTGCCTATAGCATGGGCCAGGTCCCACCCAACCATTGCCCCTGCCTGGTGGCCTGCCCTGGTTATAGTTTCTATGTCAAATAGTTGTCCTGAGAAATATTGAATACCGCTCATCAAGACCAACGCCAGTTGTTCCCGGTTTTCTTCTATACAATTTATGATATCGGTAGTTTCCAATGTATGCGCACCCAGCTTCGGTGCCATTTCAATAACTGCATCAGCTGGATCCAGACCATGAAAACGACACTGCGTTTCAACCGCGTATTGATCACTGGGGAAGGCACCGGATTCCATGATGATCTTGTACCTTTGGTTGGAGGGACGAAAAAACGAAACCATCATTAGATGTAGATTCGAGGTGAGACTTCCCATGGGAGTTACCTCGCTGCCATCTTTTGCACCGGTTAGTTCAACCAGACCTTTTTTAAGGAATTTGTGATATTCAAACCATGGGTTTGTACCATGAAAATGCCCCTCTACTGCTAGATTTCCCCAAGCATCTAATTCTGCCTGGAGGTGATCGATTGTTCTTTTAGGTTGTAAACCCAAGGAATTACCACAAAAATAAATAGTCTTTTTGTTGTTTATTTCCGGATACAAAAACTGTTCTCGGAATTTTCTCAAAGGATCCTGCTGGTCAAGATCCCTTGCATACTGGATCGATTCATCGAAAATCATTTGTTGCAAACAGTCATTTGACTAACTTATAAAGTTCCTTACTAAAGATAATCAAAAAACCACAATCTGGTCAGAAACCAATGGAGTGGAATATGGCCTTTCATTCAACCATAAAAAAGCCCCAGCGCGTAATAACGCGTTGGGGCTTCACCTGATTTAACACAACAAATTCTTTTACGAAACTACTACTGATACCCCATCAGAAGATTCAGATATTTTTGATAGTGGGGCCACTCTGAAGGCTTTTTTGACCTTATGTCCACAGTAGGTACAGTTTTGATATTTCAACAACTGACCAGGTTCATTCTCAGTAGGTGACTCCAACAATTCTTCCTTAACAACTTTCAATGTTTGGTAGTTACACTCAGAACACTCGATGGCATGTAAATGGCCCGCGTATTTTTCAATTTGAGTATACCCGTTTTCTTCATCTACCCATACATCATAGTCTATGGAAAAGATATTTTCTTCAGCCTGCATCCCTTCGTCCAGGTGGACGTCTTCCTCCTCTTCACTCAAAAGCTTCATTGGGTTGCCGGATTTGGGAGAAATCCTTGGTTTATACCTTAATTGTTGAAGTTTCTTCTCCAGGAAAGTAGGATAGTAGAAATTCAATAAATTATGAATCACGGAAATAGCTAATACTGACATCATCAGAGCCACGAACAAACTGACAATGAACCAAACAACTGTGGGTTCAGCAGAAAGAGTAGTCAGATAAACGGCAATACCGGAGATCAAAAATACATTGGCATAAAAAAGCAATTTGATCTCATACAGATTCCGGAAATCATATTTGGCTTTGGATCCTTTACTCAGAAGTAATCTAATCCAAAAATAGGCCAGAAAGCCAAGGCCAAAACCAAAAACTCCATATGAAATCAATGTAGCCCATTGATTCCATGCTTCAATACTTTCAATTTTTTCGTACAGTAACATGATTTTAACTATTTAATGCAAGCAATTTTTCAAAAGTTCAATTAGGCTGCAATACTTTATGACTACGATTTAACATTATTTGGCAGGGAAGAAAAGCGATATTTTCTCCAAAAATTACATGGGTATAAAAGGTGTGGTATTTTAAACTTTGAGACCAGAAGTCACAGATTTGATTTCAAAAGGACTTAGGTCAGGGATTCTGCGGTGCTATCGACCATCATTTCCATAGCAGCTTTAGTAATGGCCTCTGGATCAAAGCTACATTCCCTCTGGAGTTCGATCTGCTGGC
>CAZOJZ010000276.1:0-10259 GCA_964580205.1 uncultured Roseivirgaceae bacterium | reverse complement strand
CTGGTGGGTTATGGATGGTAGATATGAGCTTGCCTGGCCCCATCCCTATTTACTGTTTACTTTCATTCTTGGTGATGTTGACTTTCACGGTGATAAGCTTGATATTGAATTTAAGGAAGGAGCAACAGCCAATTACATTTCTCTGGAAGGCGTACTTGATGATATCAAGGTGATTTCCGGAGAAAAGGAAAGATTTGATACTAAAAATCAAATCATCGACTTAGAAAATTACCCCCATTTTTTCTACTCCACAAAACTCGATATGGGAAAGAATACTTCGCTTCATTTTCCTTTGGTAAGTGGATATGGTACTCCTCCTGGTCTGGTTGACAAGGGAAGTTTAAATTTTCCATTGAGTGGAGAAATGAGATTGCACGAAATCCAACTGTGGAATGTTTTCACCAAAAAGGAAGCAACTGAGGCAGATATTAGCTGGCAATTACCCTACCAGAAAGACATTACAACGTTGGACGAACGCTATCTTGATGCTTTTGTAAAGCTGAAGGGTGCCCAAAGCAGGACCTTATTTACCAGCTCAAATAACGCTAATGCAATCGATTCAGAACTGGTTGAATTATCTCCGCTGCAATCGTTTCATTTCTTTGGCCCTGATCTAAATCCAGATATGGCTGTAGATAAAATTGGTATCACATTTTCTGTAGTTCCAGAAACAAAATCAGATGTATTGTGGATTAAATTGAGAGACCCCGCCAATCCATCAAGAATTTGGGCACAGACGGTCATTCGTATCAAATTCAACAAACTCGGCCAACCTCAAAAGATAGCTATAGAATTAGACCCAATAGACATAATGCTTGCCAGCGAAGATAGAATATGGGTGGAACTCATGTTTGCCAACAAAGAACAAATAGAAACCAGCATAGTTTTGGAAATCAAGCTGGTATTGAGCAAGGATAAAGAGAAGTCTCTTGAGAATTATGCTTTCCATGAATTGATTCCTGCAAAACTGCAGTATATGAAGCAATACAACTATCAGCCATGGTTGTATAACAGTGAGCGAAGAATTGAAAATCGTTGGTCCAACTTTGGGGGTCCGTATGATATGTGGTATCCGCCAGAGGCCGTGTTAAGACATGACCCTGCCAACGAAATTGCCAGTATTTACCAAAGGATCACCGGAGAAAGAGGATATATCTATGGAGGAAACTATAAGCCAACTTTTAATCAATATGAGGAGGTGGCAATATCAAAGAATATACCGTCGAATGCACCTTCATGGGCAGTTTGGGAACGGGAAATGTATAAAAGACAATTGCGAACAATTCATTGGATTGCAGGTATGCAGCGGGAGGATGGGTTCTTTTGGGGAGGTTGCAATGACGATACTTTTATTCCGCTTGGCTATGCCGGCATACCGCTTATGGGTGACGAAGTTTCAAAAAACTCTTTCTTGAAACTCTATGATGGACTTGAAGAAATTGGTATTTATAAAGATGGCTATTGTGATATCTGGCCTATTGATTATTTACATGTTACAGATTTTATTACCAGCAGGGGGCTTTTATTTCCTTATGCACTAGGTGACCCGTATGTATTTGAAAGAGAACTGAAAACGGCTAAAGTCTATAGAGACATAATGGAAAATAATAATGCCGCACGTGCAAAGAATAACCTGCCCCCTTATGATCTTTCCAGTGAGTTGGCACGAAAAGATCCCAAGCTTTGGGGAGAACAGACAGTATTGGATTATGAGTTACTTCAGGTTCATTGGTATTGGGGGAAAACGCCCGAATTGAAACCCCATCAAATTAATGATCGCAGGGATATTGCCAGAGAAATGATGAGCATCGCCTTAAAATACGATGAAACAGCAGAATATAACTGGACCAAGGCAATGCGTCATACAGACAGGCAAGGCTCAGCTCCAGGAAGACGGCAGCTCATCACCGCAGCGCTTGGTGGAAAACTTCCAGGACGCATAGAACTGGTTCCTCATTCGATGGTGGTCAGTTGGAGCAACCCAGACCCAGATATTGCACGCCTTGTATCATATGGCGACTTAAAGACCGTCACAGTAAACCTTTATAATTTTAAATCCGAACCACAGAGTACTTCGATGAGATTATGGCGTATTCTAAGAGGGGAATATTTACTGAAGATTGGCAGAGATAGCAATAACGATGGAGTAATAGATTCAATAGACGATATCCTAAGGGAAGAAAAATTACAACTTGACCGGTTTTCAACCATAGATTTAACCATACCATCACAAGAGAATATCGTCATTCAATTAACTCTGACCAAATCAATAGACAAACCTGAAACATTACCCGACCTGGCCATTCATCCTTTAAAGGATATCCAACAAATCGGGCAAAAATTAATGATCAATGTTCATAACATTGGCAATGGTATGGCAGAAAATGTTAGCGTAGAAATCGTCGATAGCAATGACCTGGTGATAGCGAAAAAAATCATCTCACGATTGGAAGCCCCGGTGGATCTTATACCCAAATTAATTCAACTGGAGTTTGAGCTTAACCATAAAACTTGGCACAAGATTGTTATTGACAAACAAGATCTGATAGATGAGATCTATAAGGGAAACAATATGGCCGATAATCAGTTCTAACTGGCCTGAACCTTCAAATGGTTATTACTCCAGAGAAAATGGTTACTCTCAGTTTCCAAAGATCCAATTAACAAGTCTATATTCTGATTCAGGTGGTCCAGTGCAATGTCCGGACTTTCGAAATCAATGTCCTGAATGTTCCAATACTCTACATGATCAGACCATTCCGAAAAATCCGACTCCAGCATGGGTCGATGCTCTTGCTCGTCCATTAATATGATGCGGTGGGCCAGAGCCAAGTCCGCTGCGGATAGTTTGATAGGATATCGGACCTGAGTGGGGAAAACCCCCTTGGCGGTCAGTCCCCTCATGGTATGTCTGCTAATAGGAGCTTCACGATCGCTACTGCGAAAACCACGACTAAAACTTGTCCATTTAAGCATATAGTCCTTGGTGGTATGATTAAAAAGCATCTCTGCATATCTGCTTCGATAGAAATTTCCGGTGCAAATGAATAAAACTTGATTCATAATTTTACTAGTATAGTATAAATATATATAGTAATAATCATATATGTTTAATCCTCTAAATATAATTCAAATATTTGGATAATACAAGTATTTATTTGCAATTTAATAATATTGTGATTGTCTCAACCTAAGTGAGGTTGGGTGATTTGTGGTAGGTCCAAAATCTTACTAAATTTCAGGTCTATGCCCTAATAGATCATTAACTATTAGTAATTTACAACGTAAATGACTAGTGATAAACCAGTTATATTAATTTTGGCTGCCGGGATGGCCAGTAGAATGGGATGTGTAAAACAATTGCTATCCTACCATGGGAAGTCACTATTACAAAGGTCGATTGAAAATGCACAAGCAACCGGTTTATCGGTTATTGTGGTATTAGGAGCCTACATTAACCAAATTCGACCGCTGGTAGAGAGTTATGGTGTAAAGTATGTCATTAATAAACAATGGCGTAAAGGTATCAGTACCTCAATTCATGCGGGAATAATTGATGCATTGGAGCACACACCAGGACTTATGGGCATCCTAATAGTCTTGGCTGATCAGCCTCTGGTAACATCAGACCATTTAAATTCTATAATAAAACTTACCGAAAACAACTCCGACATCATTGCCACGGAATATCAAGGTGTTAGTGGTGTCCCGGCTTATTTTTCCAGAAAGTATTTGGAAGAATTAAAAAAACTAAAAGGCGACACGGGGGCCAGGGCGTTGATTAAAAATTGGCCGGGGTCTGTCTTTAGCATATCGTTTCCTGCAGCTGCGCTGGACATAGATACCGAACAAGATTGGAAAAATTTTATTGAACGCAGAAATGAGCACTAATAATTCCCTAAATTCAGTTATATTTATCCTCACTTTATGTCCAATAACCAAAAAAAATCTCAGGTATTCGATAACCACGGCAGACCTATCAATTATGTTAGATTGGCGGTAACGGATCGATGTAACCTGCGATGTTTTTATTGTATGCCGGCAGAGGGCATCAAATATGTTCCTAAAAATGAGTTGATGACCTATGAGGAAATGGAACGTGTATTACGGGTTCTGGCTGCCTTGGGTGTCTCGAAACTGCGAATTACCGGGGGCGAACCATTCGCTCGACAGAATATAATGAGCTTTTTGGAAAAGGTTGTTAATATTCCTGGGTTGGATCAGGTACATATTACCACCAACGGGGTATTAACTGCTCCGCACGTGGAAAGATTAAAACAACTTGGAATCAGTTCGATAAACCTGAGCATTGATACCTTGGATCGAGATCGTTTCAGAATGATCGCTCGACGAGATGAAGTCCACAAGGTGAAGGAAACCATGCACAAGATACTTGAAGCAAAGATACTCTTGAAAATTAATGCAGTGGTAATACAAGGAAAGAACATAGAGGATATAATTTTACTTTCCAACTTGACCAAAGAATATCCAATTGGGGTCCGCTTCATTGAAGAAATGCCATTTAATGGAGAAGGAGCTCATTACCCAGTGCTTAAATGGACCCACAAACAGATCATATCACACCTTACTGATCATTTTGGTCCGTTAACTAAAATCCAAGACCATGTTCATTCCACATCAAGCAACTACCGTATTCCTGGACACCTGGGAACTATAGGAGTAATTGCAGCATTCAGCCGTGCTTTTTGTGGTTCCTGCAATAGGATCCGAATTACTTCTAAAGGTATGTTGAAAACCTGTCTCTATGATGATGGAGTGCTGGATATTCTT
Source organism: uncultured Roseivirgaceae bacterium (assembly GCA_964580205.1). GTDB lineage: Bacteria > Bacteroidota > Bacteroidia > Cytophagales > Cyclobacteriaceae > SZUA-3. Next base: position 5,468 of record CAZOJZ010000276.1, on the reverse strand, counting down.
AAAATGCTTCGCACCGGTGCCAGCGATCATGAGCTAAGGCAGGAGTTTCTTAAAGCCTTTGGCAAGAGAGCGCCTGATGGATTTGCTGCTGAGGCCAACAGATCTTCCAAGGTTACAGAATCCATGTCGGAAATCGGAGGTTAGCCCTTAGGGTAGTTACAAATTATGATTGTAAATTAAAGAAGAATAGATATCAGACATATGGATCTAGAACAACATTTACGTGCATTAGGGATAGCTCATATCATTTATAGTTGCTTGTTAATAATTCCTGCGGCCATAGTATTCGGAGTACTCACTACGGTAGGAATATTAGCAGACGATCCCGATGTTGCCAAAATCTTACCATTAGTGGGCACTTCAGTAGGAGCTTTTCTTTTGGTATTAGCCATTCCGGGATTTATTGCTGGGTATGGGGTACTAACAAAGAAAAAATGGGGATTGTCGGTGGCTTTGGTGGTTGGTCTTCTCAATATTTTATGTTTTCCTTTCGGGACTGCTCTTGGAGGTTATTCGCTTTGGGTCTTTACTAAGTCCAATGAGCAAGCCCGCCACGGCGGACAGGCTGAATCATCGCAAACAACCCACTCATCTAATTAAATGCCCAGGATAAATTTCACCTACGCCCTGAAGAGGTTCTACCCAGACCTGGAAGAAGTAGATATATCCGCTGGAAATGTTTTAGAAGTAATACAAAGTTTGAACCAGCGGTATCCCGGCTTAAAAGATTATTTACTTGATGAACAGGGTAGACTACGACAGCACGTAAATATCTTCATCGGTGATAAATTAATACGGGATAAAGAACATCTTAGCGACACGGTATCAGAAAAGGACGAAGTTTTTATTATGCAGGCCCTTTCAGGAGGATAAACACAAGGCTGTGATTGACAAAAACACACTAATGTTAGGTACTCGTAAAGGGTTGGTCACCTATGAGCGGAGCGCAAGTGGATGGAAGTTGAAGGACACCAGTTTTTTGGGTATACCGGTTTCTTTGACCCATGTTGACTCAAGAGACGGCACTTGGTGGGCTTGCCTTGACCATGGTCATTGGGGACAAAAGCTACATCGTTCGCAAGATCAGGGTAAGAATTGGAAAGAAGTAGAGGCCCCAAAATACTCCGAAGGGACGGAGATCAAAGATGGCGTTGCTGCCACCATAAAATATCTCTGGGCATTTGCTGAAGGAGGTCCTGATAAGGAAAATGTATTGTATATAGGGACCGAACCTGGCGGTCTATTTAAAAGTTCCGATGGTGGAGAAACCTTTCAACTAGTAGAAAGTCTCTGGAACCATCCCTCCAGGGAAGAACATTGGTTTGGCGGCGGCCGTGACCATCCGGGCATACACAGTATTGTAGTTGATCCGAGAAATAGCGACCACATCCATGTAGGGATCAGTTGTGCCGGGGTTTTCGAAACTTGGGACAGCGGTAAAACATGGGCGGTAAAAAACCAGGGATTACGGGCTGATTACTTGCCTGATCCCCACGCCGAAGTAGGTCACGATCCTCATTTGTTGGTAGCCTGTCCCTCACAACCTGAGGTGCTTTGGCAGCAAAATCACTGTGGAATATTCAGAAGTACCGATGGTGCCAATACCTGGAATGATATTACCGATCCTAAGGGTCCGGCTAAATTTGGTTTTGCCATAGCGGTAGCTGAAGACAATCCCCACCGGGCCTGGGTGGTGCCGGGAGTCAGCGATGAAGTCCGTGTTGCTGTTGATGGTGCACTGTGCGTTTGTCGTACGGATGATGGGGGCCAGTCATGGACTGATTTTCGAGCTGGTTTACCTCAAACGGATTGTTACGATATTGTCTATCGGCACGCACTTGATGTACAAGGGGACATCCTGAGTTTTGGAACTACTACTGGCAACCTGTTTCTATCCAATGATCAAGGAGTGCACTGGGAATGTTTAAGCTCAACCTTGCCCATGATCTATTCTTTAGCATTTGTTTAAAATCAAAGAGCATATTCTCGGAGTATTTGACATTTTACTGGCAAACTCCGATCTAAATATAAAACATTTCATTTGTGGCAAACTATGCCTATATTATGAGACTCACAAATCACTTAACATAATTAATCCATGATCCCAAACAAATTTGAATACTTAACCCCAAGATCATTGGAAGAGGCCATATCAATGCTTCAACGATACGGGGAGGAGGCTAAGATTCTTTCCGGTGGACACAGCCTGATTCCAATGATGAAATTGAGATTTGCCACACCGGAATATCTGATTGACATCAATGATCTACCTGGCCTGGACTACATCAAAGAAGAGGATGGTTACTTAAAGATTGGCGCATTAACCAGGGAAGTGGCATTGGAAGATTCTGAGTTGATCAATTCTAAATATCCGCTACTGGTGGATACTGCAAAAATGATAGCAGATCCTCAGGTGCGAAACCTGGCAACAATTGCCGGTAACCTGGCCCACGGAGATGCTGCAAATGATCATCCGGCCACTATGCTTGCCTTGAATGCCAGTATAGTGATTACTAGCTCGACAGGAGAACGTGTGGTCAGCATCAACGATTTCTTTAAGGGATTCTTTACTACTGCATTGGCTTCCGACGAAATTTTAACTGAAATAAGGATTCCCATCCCGGAGGCGGGAAGTGGAGGTGCCTACTACAAACTTGAGCGTAAGGTTGGTGATTATGCCACCGCAGGAGTAGCGGTACAGCTTACTGTAGATGGTTCTGGAACTTGCTCATATGTTGGTATAGGGCTTACTAATGTTAACACTACTCCTATGCGAGCCTTGCGCAGCGAACAAATGTTGAATGGTCAGGTGATCAACCAAGAGTTGGTTGAACAGGCGGCTAATGCAGCCAGTGAAGATTGTAACCCTACGGCAGACCTTCGTGGCGATGAAGAATACAAAAGAGCCATGGTTGGTGTATTGACCAAGCGTACATTAAAAATAGCTCTGGAGAGAGCTAATCATAAACCACTATAGAATGAAAGAAATAACCCTTAAAGTAAATGGGGAAGAGCACTCATTAGAAGTCGATCCTCGATTGTTACTGGTCCACATGATCCGAGAAAACCTAAGTTTAACCGGAACCCATATCGGTTGTGATACTTCCAATTGTGGAGCATGTACTATTCTGTTAGATGGAAAATCCGTTAAGTCCTGTACTATTTTTGCTGTTCAGGCCCGGGGAAAGGAAATACAAACCGTGGAAGGACTGGCTGCAGATGGTTTACATCCTTTACAGGAAGGCTTCAAGGAAACTCATGGCCTTCACTGTGGTTTCTGTACTCCCGGGATGCTTATGCGAGCAGTGGAGTTGCTTGAAAAAAACCCAAATCCATCCGAAGAGGAGATTCGTTGGGGTATTTCAGGAAATCTTTGTCGTTGCACAGGCTATAATAATATAGTAAGGGCCATCCAGTATGCCGCAGCTAAACTACGGGGTGAAGAAACCCCATCCACAGATCCTGTTTTTGTTTAACCTCTGACCCCAATTGAAAAAATGATACAGTGTAAAACATCCAAAGAAATAGGTGGGATGGGACATTCCATCAAAAGGAAAGAAGATGCTCGATTTATTCAGGGCAAAGGTCAATTTATTGATGACATTAAGCTTCCTGGAATGATCTACATGGACATTGTTAGAAGTCCCTATGCCTATGCTAAAATCTTGAGCATCAATACGGAAAAGGCACTGGCCTTACCGGGAGTATTGGCAGTGGTAACAGGCAAGGATCTGGAGCAACATAATCTGCATTGGATGCCCACCTTGATGTCTGATACGCAAATGGTACTTCCGCTTGACACCGTGATGTATCAATCACAGGAAGTGGCGGCGGTTATTGCCACCGAACGCTATATTGCAGCCGATGCAATAGATCTGGTAGAAGTCGAATATGAACCGATGCAACCACTGATGGACCCATTTAAGGCTATGGATTCTGATGCTCCGGTGCTCAGGGTAGACAAAGAAGGTAAAACGGATAATCATATCTGGCATTGGGAAGCTGGAGATAAAGAGACCACCGATCAGGTGTTTAACGATGCCGAAGTTACGGTAAAAGAGCAAATGCACATTCCCAGAATTCATGTGGTATCCATAGAAACTTGCGGCTGCATTGCTGACTATGACAAAATCAATAATTATCTAACCATGCACATGACCACCCAGGCGCCTCATGCCATCAGAACGATTATCGCCTTGGTGGCCGGTCATTTGGGCCTTACTGAGGAAAAAATACGGGTCATTTCCCACGATATCGGTGGAGGTTTTGGTGGAAAAGTTCCAATATACCCAGGTTATGTGATAGCAATTGCTGTCTCGTTTTTAGTGGGAAAACCGGTTAAATGGATCGAGGACCGTATAGAAAACTTACAGGCAGATAGTTTTGCCCGGGATTATCATATTACTGCTGAAATGGCCGGCACCAAAGAGGGTAAGATATTGGCCACACGTTTTAAACTGTTGTGTGATCAAGGTTATACCGATGCCGCGGCCAACCCCAGTAAATACCCCGCCGGGATGTTTTCAATTTGTACAGGTTCCTACGACTACCAACATAGTTATGTGGAAGCAGATGCTGTTTATACCAATAAACCACCGGGCGGCGTAGCCTATAGATGCAGTTTTCGAGTCACCGAGGCCGTCCACGCAATTGAAAGGATGACTGACTGTTTTGCCCAGAAAATTGGAAAAGATCCAGCACAATTGCGGATGGATAACTTTATTCAAAAAGATCAATTCCCCTATAAATCAGCTCTGGGATGGGAATATGACAGCGGTGACTATCATCAAGGATTACAGAAGGTCATGGATGTAGTAGATTACCCCGCGCTGAGAAAGGAACAAGAAGAGAAGAGAGCTAAAGGAGAGTTGATGGGAATAGGTATCTGTACCTTCACAGAAATCGTAGGCGCCGGCCCCTCCAAGGATTTTGATATTTTGGGAATTAAAATGTTTGATAGCGCTGAGATAAGGGTTCATCCGACCGGAAAAGCAATCGCACGATTCGGAACTAAGAGCCAGGGTCAGGGACACGAAACTACCTATGCCCAAATTGTGGCTGAGGAGTTGGGAATACCGGCAGAACATGTGCAGGTAGAGGAAGGAGATACTGATACTGCCCCCTACGGCCTTGGTACCTATGCCAGTCGAAGTACACCAACTGCCGGAGCTGCTGCGGCAATTGCATCAAGAAAGTTAAGAGCAAAGGCGAAAAAAATTGCAGCTTATTTGCTGGAAGTCTCAGAAGATGATCTGGAATGGGAGCCAGGAAAATTCTTTGTGAAGGGAGCTCCCGAAAAAGTAAAAACCATTCAGGAACTGGTGTATGCAGCTTATACCAATCACCCTCCAGGGATGGAAGCAGGCTTTGAGGCCACCCATTACTACGATCCACCTAATCTCACTTTTCCCTCCGGAGCCTACATTTGTGTGGTGGATATCGATAAGGAAACCGGTCAGGTAAAAGTA
>CAZOJZ010000275.1:0-1836 GCA_964580205.1 uncultured Roseivirgaceae bacterium | reverse complement strand
TCAGGTTGATGCGGCCAAGTATTTCGATGATGGGCCTGTTTCATTGGGTAGTGGCATAGAAGTCCGTCGGGCAAGACTCTTTATCAGTGGCACTTATCTGGGCGACTGGCAATTTAAGGCGCAATATGATTTCACTGCGCTTGAGCCACAGAATGATGCTTTAGATGGATTAAAGGATGCCTATATTGCTTATAGTGGATTTAATTCAGTCCATTTAAAGGCAGGCCATTTCAAGGAACCCTTTGGCTTAGATGAACTTACCAGCTCAAATCACAGTACCTTTATTGAAAGATCGCTTGCAGCATCCTTTGCCCCCGGAAGGAATATTGGTCTTGCCCTCTCTGGGCATAATGATCACTGGACAGCATCCGCAGGTATTTATAATGGCAGTCTCTCACGGCCTATTCATGGTGGTTATGGCATTACCGGTCGCATCACATACTCGCCTGTTCATACACAAGACCATGTTATTCATCTTGGGCTAGCAGCATCAAGAAGAGAGACGGATGATGATGACACTCTAAGATTCATGGAACGACCCGAATCGCATATTACCGAGATTCGTCTTGTTGATACCGGCAAGTTTGATGCAGAAAGTTTTTATTTAATTGGACTTGAGGCTGCTTACATCAGCGGGCCTTTTTCGATTCAAAGTGAATATAGACGAGCCGAAACCAATAATAAAATGGCGGGCAGTCCTGAGTTTACTGCCAGCGGTTTCTACATTGAAACCAGTTGGTTTATTACCGGAGAATCCAGACGCTATAGTTTTAAAGATGGTAGTTTTAAACAGTCCAACGTTCACCGCGTAATTAACCAAGGCGGAATTGGCGCCTGGGAAGTCGCAGTACGTTATAGCAATATTGACCTCACTGACGAAACCATCATTGGCGGGGAGGAAGATAATGTCACTGTTGGCCTCAACTGGTACCCGAATAATCAATTACGTCTAATGGCCAATTACATAAAAGTCATCAGCACTGACAGACCCGGAAATCTTCTTGATAACGTTGAGCCGGATATATTTCAAATGCGTGCACAGGTTTATTGGTAAAGCACTTCAACGCTGTTCTCATTAAAATAGATCTTTCTTTTCGGAGGTCTCCTGGAACAATCTCACCTGAAATAATTTCTCATTGAAAACACCCTATTTGGAGGATGTTCATCGTTCAATTTATACGCTAGGATCAAATTAGCTACAAGGTACTGTGGCAACAAGGAAATTTAAATAAATAATTTAAGGAGAAACGGATATGGAAATATTCAAAAAAACATTACTCGCTGCTTGTCTTTTGATCCCAACACTTTTGTTTGCAGAAGCAATTAATATTAATACAGCTGATAAGGATGCTTTGATGTCAGCAATTAAAGGGGTTGGTGAAAAACGCGCAGAGGCAATCATTGCCTATCGTGAACAAAATGGTTCATTCAAGTCGATAGAGGAACTTGCTGAGGTTAGTGGTATTGGCCCATCTATTGTTGAAGCAAACATGGATAACCTGTCTATCGAAGACAAATAATATTTAGATATTTTTATAAATTAGTCCCCTTTAGGCCTCCTTTAAACAGGAGGCCTTTTTATGTACAGGATGTACGGTATGTCACGGGCACAAGTACGACATACAGGACGTATTAGTGTCGCGAGATATGTACAAGGATGTACAGTAGTAGAGCAATGCAGGAGTAATTGCCAGGGACACGACTGCAGGGATGCGGGAGGTAGAACGAATCAGGAGACAGAGTCGAGGAGTCCTTAGCGACTGCGCAGGAGTGACCATGTACAGGATGTACGGTCAGGGTCAAAAAATGCTCCTGCATTTTTGACATTTCCACCTT
>CAZOJZ010000274.1:0-7014 GCA_964580205.1 uncultured Roseivirgaceae bacterium | reverse complement strand
GTTTTGCGTGTGAAATGATGGCGCCATCACTTTAGAACTCCATCCCACACATCCAACTTGCCATCATTTTCCGCTGGATGAAGCCCCAACAGAGCACACATCAATTCATACAAATGAACAGCTTCTACAGCCCCTATATTCACTCCGGACTGGAAAGAGGGGCCCGTGGCTATGAAAATCCCTTGCATTGCCGGTGCTGCCGGGTCATAGCCATGAGTTCCACCCTTGTACGCTTTTGGATGTGCCTTAAAGTACTCTCTGGATCCAATGGACCAACCTACATCGGCTACCGCAACTATTGGGGTGATTCGGGGATGATGATTAAAGTGCCATCTTTTAGGTAACGCACCCTTGCGATATACCTGTAAATGGGGATGAACCTCAACTAGCTGATCATATAGCTCGGCCTCCTTTCCGGATACTGGAATAAGTTCAGCCACCGGGGACCAGTTAACTACTTCTACCATGGCCAGGTCTATGTAGTCATCCAGGAAAATCATTCGTTCACGACTTTTGGTGGCCATACCATGATCAGATACTATTATAATATTTACCTGATCTGCAAAACCCAATAAGGTAATCGATTGCATTAGTTTTTCCAGATAGCCGTCCACGGCCCTGATGGCTGACTCAACTGCAGGGGAATTGGGGCCGTGGAGATGCCCGACCTGATCAACTTGCTCAAAATACAAGGTGATCAGTTGAGGCCGGGACTTCCCCACTTGCATCCACATCAAAACCTGCTCAATACGGTCTTCTGGTGCAATTGCCCCATTGTACGGGAAGTAATAATTCGGCCGTACTCCTTTTATTTCAGCATCAGATCCTGGCCAGAACATGGTGGCGGTAGTCAACCCCTGATTCCGGGCAGTTACCCATATGGGTTCACCCTGGTACCATTTACCGTCTCCGGTGGTAGTACTTTCTGCTCCAATGCTAAAGTACTGGTCAAACGCCACATCGTACATTCTATTTGAAGTTATCCCGTGATTCTCCGGATAAAGACCAGTCACCTGTGTATAGTGATTGGGAAAGGTTTTTGACGGGAAAACAGGTATAAGTGCCTCCGCTTTTACTCCAACATCGATCAGGCTGTCAAAGGTCGGTGTTTCCGCCTTGTCAAAATAGTCAAAAGCAAAGCCATCGATTGAGATCAGTAGCAATATTGGTTGGTGATCAGCTTCCAGACCATGGGCTTCTTTCACTGTTTCGCAGCCTTTGGCAAACACCAGCAATAAAAAAAGTAAGGATATCTTAACGAGATACCCGATATTATCGAGAATCACTTTCACAATCAAACAAACCAGATTTTGAAGGCAATTACGGAAGCAGGGATGTCATTTTGTGAAACTGGTCTAAATGAATTAGAAATTTTCGCACTGTCCTGATTTCAGTCCATTTTTCCCTTTACCCAAAGGTCAATTGTCACATTATCAGCTAATATCATACTTGAACCTCCTATTCCAAAGTAATTTCTATCGATTTCAAACGAGCCAGAAATTGTTCCATATTGCCCATCTGAGGTAAATGTGATCGGAACGATAATAGTGTCGCTAGTTCCTTTGATACTGATAATAAATATTCCTTGAAATTGGTTCTGGCGGGTTTTTCGAAAGCTTTGAGACATCATGGTAATACTTGAATGGACCTCTGTATGAAAATATTCCTGTTTTATCAGGTGCTTATCTCTTATTCGTATTCCTGTATCCACGGTCCTGGTATCAACTGAAGCAACAATGGAGGACTTCTTTCAAATCCAGGATCAAATGCATTATTTCCCTGGGCCCCGATAATGGTTGACCCGTCTGAGCATAGCGTGGGTAGGTTTTGTAGATTACATGTTCAGGAAGTGAATTATAATATTCCTCCGGAGCATATTGTACTTCGACGGAAGGGTCCGGAGGGGGAAGATGTGATTTCTTTATAGCATCAATATCCCAGGTTTTTGGAATGGTTATGTCGATGGTTTTAAATGCCCATGCTATAATTAGCAACAGGGCAAACACTATAAATCGCTTCAATTGTATTTGAGTTGGCTGTTTGCTGACTCAATATAAAAAATAATTTAACTTCGCTGCTAAGATTTAATTCAGTTAAGCGACATTAAACTATTGAACAAGAAGAACTTTCTCATTAAAAAGCCGTTTCTGGACGAGCCTTCTCAATTCAAGCCTGAGAATTTGCTTAGAGAGGCCCGTCGACAACGAAATATCCCTGATTGCCCGGTTCCTAAAGTATGCATGCTAGACCCGGACGGGGACATAGTGGAATATCTGCTAAGATCAAAAAAGGCACAGCTAAACTCCTGCTGGAGTTGTTACCATACCAAAATGTATGAATTCAACAATCAGGGAGTCAAAACCGGAATAATCGGTTGTGCCGTGGGCAGTTCATTTGCAGTGTTACTGGCGGAACAATTGTTCGTATCAGGGTGCGAACTCTTAATCAGCGTAACTTCTGCAGGTATTATCAATCAACCGCAACAACCAGACACACAATTCCTGCTTATCACTGAGGCCCTCCGGGATGAAGGCACCAGTTATCATTATTTGCCAGCGGGACAGAAGTCTCACCTCAATAACCGGTTATTTGAAAAAATCGTCGCCTTAGTAACAATGAATGAGTTTAACCTTGAGCATGGGAAAAGTTGGACTACAGACGCCCCTTACCGGGAAACAGCCGTCGCCATTGCCAAAGCCAAAGATTATGGTGCGGTTGCCGTGGAAATGGAAGCTGCTGCACTTTATGCATTTTCTGCGGTTAAGGAAAAGCCCGTGATCTGTTATGCGCATTTAACCAACACCATGGCCCGGGAGGGTGATGACTTTGAGAAAGGAGCAGAGAATGGTAGCCTTGCTTCATTAAACCTGGTTGCGGAAACTGTAAAAGTAGCACTGCTTTAAACATAACTGCAGCATTTTCTCGCAAAGCACACGAAAATGATTACTTTATTAAATGGAAACCGCTATTTCACAATACTTTTTTATTTTTTCATTCTTGATAATCACTATTGGCTGTACACCTGAACAAGTGGAAGATCAGGTATTAAGCGGAGAAGACCACTTGTCATTTTCAGATGATGGCGCCTGGTGCTGGTTCTCCGACCCCCGGGCAGTTTATTATCAGGGAAATCACAGTAGAACATATTCCGGGTGGGTTGATTCCAAAGGAAGCATCGTGGTGGGTTATTACGACCACGACAGTATGACTATCGAAACAGCAGTGATTGACCCGGAGCTCCAAATTGACGATCATAATAATCCCAGTTTGTTTTTCGATCCTGAAGGAAAATTGATGGTGTTTTATTCTCTGCATTCCAGTAAGTCTCCAATGAGGTTGGCCCGTGCTAAACATGCTGAAAATATAACGGAATGGGAGCCCGTCCAAAAACTGGCAATAAATGACACCACTGAATTCCCCGGTGCTTCAAATACTTACACCTATACTAATATTTGCCAATTATCGATGGAAAACAACCTGCTTTATCTTTTCTGGAGAGGCGTCGATTTCAAGCCAAACTATTCTACCTCGTCTGACAATGGACTCAGTTGGGAGCCGGGAGGCATCCTTATTCTCCCTGAAAGAACTTATAGTAATAGGAGACCTTATCTGAAAATGAGCAGCAACCATAAAGATGTTATGCATTTTGCATTTACCGATGGTCATCCCAATAAGGAACCAACCAACAGTATATACTATGCCCAATACAAAAACGGGCAATTAGTAAAAGCCAATGGTGGAAAAATAAAGGAGTGGACTGAGCTTCCTCTGGATCCGGCTCAAAGTGATGTAGTTTATGATGCCAATCCAACTGGAGAAAAGGCCTGGATATGGGATGTTACCGGTAATGCTCAAGATGAACCGGTTATTGTATACTCAAGGTTCCCCAACAATTCCACACATGTATATTATTACGCGTTCCGGAAAGATGGACAATGGAACAACATCAAATTGGTAAATTCAGGTAAATGGTTTCCAGAAACTCCATTGGGTGAAATCGAAAGAGAACCCAACTATTCGGGAGGAGTCATTCTCAATCACCACGACCCCTCAATGATCTATTTATCCAGAGAAATAAATGGCGTATTTGAAATTGAACAATGGAAAACTGAAGACCAGGGAGAAAATTGGAAGGTCACCGCGATCACCGCCAATTCCAAATTTAACAATATTCGACCGTTTGTAGCTCGAAATCATCCACAGGTAAATTCTCCTATGGTTTTATGGATGAATGTTCGCAATTATGTACATTATACCGATTTCGATTCTTCAATAAAGATGTACATTCCGAATTTCTAAAATAAAGCCCTGATTAACCATATGAAAACTTCCATAGGTGTAGCCATCTTAATTAGCCTTTTTGTTTCGTCAAGTATATTTGCTCAACGCAAGAGTAAGACTACCTCCCCTACTCCCTCTCTGTTGGCAGACAGTACCTTTTCCGGACTAAAGCTGAGAAACATAGGTCCTGCTTTTATGTCTGGCCGCATTGCGGATATTGCTGTGCACCCTGAAAATAATAGTGTTTGGTATGTGGCAGTGGGTTCCGGTGGCGTTTGGAAGACCCTAAATGCAGGTACCACCTGGACCCCTGTATTTGACGACCAACCGGTATATTCAATAGGATGCATCACCATAGATCACCACAATCCGAACGTGATCTGGGTAGGTACCGGTGAAAATATTGGCGGTCGTCATGTGGCCTATGGTGACGGCATTTACATGAGTGCTGACGGTGGTTCCAACTGGAAAAATATGGGCCTCAGAAAGTCGGAACACATATCAAAGATACTGGTGCATCCAAAATATTCACAAACTATTTTCGTGGCTGCTCAAGGACCTTTATGGAGGAAAGGCGGTGACAGGGGATTCTATAAATCATCTGACGGGGGGAAAACCTGGAAGAAAACATTGGGTGACGATGAATGGGTAGGTGTCACCGACATTGCCATGGACCCCAGAAATCCCGATCTAATATATGCAGCCACCTGGCAACGGCATCGTACAGTAGCCGCCTATATGGGCGGCGGCCCCGGAACTGCCATCTACCGCAGCAATGACGGAGGAGAAACCTGGACCAAACTAACTAAAGGGCTGCCTGAATCCAACATGGGAAAAATCGGACTGGCCATTTCACCACAAAGGCCGGATGTAATATATGCAGCCATTGAGCTGGATCGTCGAACAGGTGGTATCTATCGATCCACAGACAGGGGCGCTACCTGGGAAAAACGTTCCAATGCAGTTGCTGGCGCAACCGGACCTCACTATTACCAGGAGTTGTACGCTTCCCCCCATAAATTCGACCGAATCTATCTGATGGACACCAAAACCCAGGTATCTGAAGACGGCGGCAAAACTGTTACCCGGTTAAATACAACTAACAAACATGTGGACGATCACGCTTTAATTTTTCGAGCAAACGATCCGGATTATCTGTTGATCGGCACAGATGGTGGCTTATATGAAAGCTTTGATTTAGCTAAGAGCTGGCGATTTATTGAAAGTCTACCAGTTACACAGTTCTATAAAGTAGCTGTAGATGACACTGAACCTTTTTATAATATATACGGAGGAACTCAGGATAGTTATACCCAGGGAGGTCCATCCCGTACAGATAATGTCCATGGCATCCAAAATTCAGATTGGAAAATAGTGTTAAGCGGGGACGGGCATCAACCGGCAACAGAACCGGGAAATCCCGACATCATGTATGCGGAAAGCCAACAAGGAAACCTATTCAGGGTCGACCTTACTACAGGCGAAGTGGTGAATATTCAGCCGCAACCCGGGCCTGACGATCCTCATGAACGATACAACTGGGATGCCCCAATATTGGTTAGCCCACATGATCCCGCCAGAATTTATTTTGCCTCCTACCGGGTATGGCGATCTGATGACCGGGGAGATAACTGGCAGGCCATATCCGGAGATCTTACTAACAATCAGGACCGCATTACCTTACCCATTATGGGGCGCAAGCAAAGCTGGGATGGTGCCTGGGATTTAAATGCCATGTCTGATTACAATACCATTACTTCTTTAGCTGAATCTCCAGTAAAAGATGGGGTATTCTATGCGGGAACAGATGATGGGATGATTCAGGTAACGGAGGATGGCGGGATCAATTGGAGAAAAATACCAGTTGGCAGCATGCCAGGGGTAGCTGTAACATCTTTTGTGAACGACATTAAGGCTGATCTGTTTGATGAAAGTACCGTTTATGTGGCGTTAGACAATCACAAATACGGTGATTTCAGGCCCATGCTGATGAAAAGCAGCGACAGAGGAAGGAGCTGGACCTCCATCAGCAGTAATATCCCCACTGGTACCATGATTTGGCGCTTAGTACAGGATCATGTAAACCCTAAATTGATGTTCGTCGCTACCGAATTTGGGATATATTTCACAGTAGATGGTGGAAACAGATGGACTAAACTTAAAGGAGGCGTACCTACCATCAGTTTCAGGGACCTGGCCATACATAAAAGAGAAAATGATTTGATAGGAGCTTCCTTTGGACGGGGTTTCTTTGTATTAGACGATTACAGCCCGTTACGAAATGTTTCAGAGCAGCAACTACAGGCCGAAGCCACTTTATTCCCTGTTCGCAAAGCCTGGTGGTATGTCCAACGACCTCAATTGAGTTTTGGCGATAAAAAAGGCAGCCAGGGTGATGCCCATTATGTAGCACCTAACCCCGACTTCGGCGCCACCTTCACCTATTATTTAAAGGACGGTCTGAAAACTACCAAAGAACTGCGCCAGGAACGTGAAAAATCGATTTCGCCGGATGCCGATATTCCCTTTCCCGGGTGGGAGGCAGTGGAAGCTGAGCGCAATGAAGATAAACCCCGGATATTGCTTAGTATCTCTGATGACCAGGGTACTGTGGTAAGAAGAATCACCGGACCAGTGAAGGCTGGATTCCATCGGGTGGCCTGGGACCTTACTTATCCCCTACCAAATGCCATTGATTTGAAAGGAACCGCCACTGCCTCAAATGATGATGAA
>CAZOJZ010000273.1:0-3508 GCA_964580205.1 uncultured Roseivirgaceae bacterium | reverse complement strand
GAGCTTTTCTGCATCAAACTTCCAAATCCCACCATGGTCCACAAGTTGGGGGCACGGATCCATTCCTGGCACACCCGGGGTGCGCTTAGGATCCTGGCAGGCATTACTGGGTGCACCAAAAGGCACAAAAATATTTCCCTGGTTATCGAAGGAAAACGGCTTGGCAATATGCTCATGGCGACCATGTTCATGATCATCTTGGACGACCACCTGGATTTCTCCCTGCGGGACCAAAGTGCCAGGCGATAACTTCATGCGGTAAACAGCCAGTTCAGTACTGAAATACAGATAACCATTATAAATTTCAACACCAGCCCGTAGTCCCCCTCTGCTGGTGGCCTTGAGTTTGGCAAAATGTTCAACTACATCAGCTTTTCCATCACCATCAAGGTCCCTCAGTCCCACTACGTTTCCTTTGCCAGACCTTTTGGTCTTGACATACAAATCACCTTGGTCCGAAACTGTAATTTCGCGGGCCCTGCCTTCAATGCTATCAACTACCACCAATGCCTGGAAATAATCTGGAAGGATTAGACCACCATTACCGGGGTCACCCGGAGGTATATCTCTGGTCCCGCACCCATACACAAAAAAGAATACAAAAAATGTACAGTATTTACCCATTGACCCCTAATGTAGCCTAAAACATGGGCAATAACAGTTAAAGGACGATTATTCGCTTATGGGATATTAGTTCATTGGAATAAAATCGCAATAGATAAACACCAGGCGCCAATCCTGGAAAGCTAATGGTTTCCCTAAAGGATTTCAAAACAACTTGTAGTACCACTTTCCCATCTGACTGTATCATCTCCATTCTTGGTAATACGGCAGCGCCGGTAATTTTTACATCAAATGATTTATTAGTGCTCGGATTGGGATAGACACTTACCTGGGCTTTTCCTGGTTCCAGTACTACTCTTTGTATATCAGAGTAAGAAATTTTATTTCCAGCCTCGATCAGTTTTAGCCGATAAAAGGCTTGTGTTTGACCGAAATTAGTTACGTTTTTGTCATTATAAGTGTAAGTGATAGTCTGATTCAGTTCACCTTCCACAGGAACAAATTCCAAAACTTCAAATTCTTGAGCATCCCAGGAGCGCTGTACTTCAAAGCCATCATCATTCAGGTCATCATAACTAGCCTGCCAGACGAGATCAACTGCCTTAGTTTCCCTGTTAAACGAGGCATTGAACTCCAGCAAACTAATAGCAAGCACCGGGCTACAATCTTCAACTCCTACTGAATAAAAAGAAGACGGATCGTCTTGATTGTTGAACTCTGTTAATAGCCAGTCAACAGAACGGGCAATGTCGGAGATTCTAGCTTCCTGTAACTGCCCGTCAAAGCCGCGGTTTACAGTGGCCGTATTACCTATAGTGGGTTCATTAACCAGTGGGGCGGTATACATGGTGGCCCCATTTAATGTAATATTTCCCCGTTGGACACCATTTACATACACCCTAAGCTGACTGTCTGAAGCGTCCCAGGTTACGGCAGCGTGATACCAGGTACCAGTACCGTAGGCGAACGGGTCAAATCCACCGTTGTTAGTAGTGTTGGTTCTCATCCTGGTACCGATGTTTGCAGTGTTTTTCCTAAGCAACCAGGTTTGATCTGAACTGCCGGTACCCCAACTTTTGCCAAATATTCTATCGTCTCCGGTATCATCCGCATTGATCCATGCTTGTACGGTTACCGCGGTCCAGGCAGCATCGCTTACGGCATCCAATCTGATGTGATTTTGCGGAGTAGTGCTGTCATCAAAGTCTTGAGCAAAACCGAACTTACCGGTGGTTCTGGTGGGCGTGCCAGCGGCGGACCCTGCGCCAGCCAACCCTCCTCCTGTACCATCATGGGCATTGGCGGTGGCATCCAGAAACTCACCATCGCTGCCGCTCCCAGATTCCTGAAGATGCAGCACCGCTTCATAATTTGCATCCCAGGTGGCAGTGGTGGATGGATCCATAGTTACGGAGCTATTCCCATAGTACATCCAGATATCAGTATCCGCAGAAGAGCTGATGGTAGTTACACTGACAAAAGCCAGATAGGTACCATTGGTTTGATCATAACTCAGTATCTCGTGATTTAACTGAGTAGTGCCATCAGTCTCGGTGAAAGCAATATCGTAACCGTTTGTGTTGGTTACATCTCCGCCGTTAGCCACGGTGGCCAAGTCTGCGTCAGTAAAACTCACTAACATTGGGAAATTACTAAGGTCAGTGCTGCCACTTACTTGACTGGCATCAATAGTTATTTCTTTCCGGCAACTATACCCTGACAAAAAAGGTGCGGTCACGGTTACCGTTACTGTAGCCATGCCACAGATACCTGAGGTGTTGGTGATAATGTAAGTAAATGTTTCAGTTCCAAAGAAGCCCGGATCCGGGGTGTAGTCAATATTATTGCCATTTACTACTGCTGTTCCGTTCACAGGTGGCGTATCTATAGCCAATGTCAATCCTTCTCCCATAGGATCAGAATCATTGCTGAGTACCGGGACGCTCACTAAGGTGTTTTCAGTAGTAGCGGCATTGTCGTCCACGGCATTAGGATCCCTGTCAGCATCACTGGCATCGGTGTCCAAAATGGTTAATGTTTGGTTGGTCAATGCCGAAGGGGTCACGTACTTGACCACGGTGGTACGGCTGCCACCATTTGGCTTGACAAATCCCACCTCAACCCGATAAAGCCTGTTTGGGCCCTGAGGTAACCCGGCATGCAGCCGGGAATCATTTTGAGATCCATGACCTACTCCACCGCTTACTTCCTGGATACCCGAAAAAATTTCACAACCATTGCTTACTATCATGGTCGCGCCAATTGCCGGCACAGTAGTGCCTCCACCTAGATCCAGCTTAGGTATAACTTTCAAAAAATTAACCGGAGTTCCTACAATATTATTTTGCCATAATTGATTGGCTCCACCATTGATATTCAGGTAAAAATCCATATCTCCGTCGTTATCATAATCCGCAAAGGCCAACCCTTCCCCATCTGCATTTACATTAATTGGATTAACGGAAGTATTTGCCACACCACTGTTATCATGAATGAATGTAAAATTACCGGGCCCGGAGGTATTATTAAGTAACAAATATGATGTTCCGGATGCAGCGGCCAGAAAGATGTCTATCTTACCATCATTATTTATGTCTGCAACTGCAACCCCTTCAATATTTTGATTAGCTGGGAGGGCGGTTAAAGATCCATCGTCCCCTGCGGTGACTGTTACTGTAGGTAGTGAAAAGGTTAAACTATTTATTCCGTCTTGTTCGACAATGGTCACGGTATTAGCAGCTATAGAACTGCCATTATTAGTCCATATATAGTCTAAATCGCCATCATTATCAAAATCACCTACGGCAACTCCACCCTTAGCCGTATTAACGGTTTGAAGATTTACTGTATTGTTTCCCGAAAACGTACCATCGCCATTGTTAATAAATATATCTATTTCATTATTAGAACTAGTAGTACCCTGTCGCCGTGCCACAATATCTAC
>CAZOJZ010000272.1:0-4557 GCA_964580205.1 uncultured Roseivirgaceae bacterium | reverse complement strand
CACTCTGATGGAATTCCCAGTGATAGCTTAAGGGGTCGTCATCATAATCTTCACTACCGGTTGAACTGAACTGAACCTTTAGCGGAGTTGCACCGGCGACTTTATTGGCGCTTATATGCACAATCGGGTTTCTATTGCCAGACTGGTAGTCTATTCTTACCAGACGAGCATCCACGTTTTGGGTGTACCAACCAGTGCCATACTCAAGCATGTACAACTTTCCATCTGATCCGTATTCCATGTCCATGGGATTGTTAAACTCAACGTTGGGCATAAACGGCTCGATTTTTTCAAGGTCACCATTTTCATTTAAGGTCAGGAAGTAAATTTTACTTCTGATCCATTCATAAAAGATTACTTTCCCATCAAAGTATTTAGGGTATTTATTGGCATCATCAGGATAGTTCTCTCCGTAATAAATTGGTCCGGCCATGGCATTTTTTCCTCCTGCACCAAGAATCGGCCAATGTTCGGATTCACCATAAGCATAGTAGATGAATGCGTCCTTGGCTGGTGGGAGAGCTGTAATTCCCGTGTTATTCGGTGAACGGTTTATGGGTTTTTGAGGATCGTGAAAAGTACCTGAGGTCTTGCTTTGAAAATCATAGGTGGCATATGCCAAGTTGTTACCTATGAAATATGGCCAACCAAAAAACCCGGCTTCCCTTGCCTGATTAAATTCATCAATTCCTCGTGGCCCCCTGGTGTCGCTGTCCGCACGGGCGTCAGGTCCTACATCACCCCAATATAAAAACCCTGTTTTTTGGTCAATGGCAATCCGGTAGGGGTTTCGGCATCCCATTACATAAATCTCCGGCCTGGTGTCAGGGGTTCCGGGAGGGAAGAGGTTACCTTCCGGAATAGTATAACTACCGTCAGGCTGTGGAGTGATCCTCAGGATCTTTCCTCTGAGGTCGTTGGCATTTGAAGCGCTCTTCTGTGCATCCCACGGTGACCTCCCCGGTCTTTCATCACCGGGACTAAAACCGTCTGATTTGAAGGGATTAGTATCATCCCCTGTAGACAAGAATAAATTGCCATCAGGGCCAAATTGGATAGACCCCCCGGTGTGGCAGCATTCCAATCGTTGAACCCCTACTTGCAGCATTACTATTTCGCTGTCCATGAGCAGTTCATCGCCCGCTAGCTCGAATCTGCTGAGGTTTTGCACATCGTCATCTCCTTGAGGTGAATAGTAAAGATAAACCCAATTATTATTAGTGAAATCCGGGTCCAAAGCCAGTCCAAGCAACCCATCTTCATGGTTGCCGTTTCTACCAATGCCCAGATATACATCAAACTGCTGTATTAAAATCGTACTATCCAGGTCCGGTTTGTACATTTTTAAATTTCCCCTTCTTTCTATGAAAAGCACCCGGCCATCTGGAAGCACGGCTAGTTCCAAGGGTTCGTAAAGGTTGTAGTCCAGAACCACTTTGGAAAATCTGTTTTCGTCCGGCATAGGTTCATATCTGGCCAGTGAATAATCCAGCGGGCTGGCATCACCAATGGCATATTCAATTCCTCCGGAAAGGATCTCCAGAAATTCAGGTTCAGCATAGGTTTTGTCGGTGTGTCCAAACCCTGTGTAAAATGCCCGGCCACCATCAAATTCGTGGTACCAGGTCATTGGATGGAAGTCTCCGTTGGTTCCTCCTTCATAGGTGGTCTCATCGATGGTGACCAACACATTGAGGTTGGGGTTAATATTTTTGTAGTTATAAAACTCATCAATCTTTTGAAACGAGTCAGGTAGGGAATCAGAAGCGATGTGACCGTGATCGATAACATCACAGGTAGCTTCACGAACATTTGGATTGTTGGGGTGGCTATCAAAATAGGCTCCCACTAATTTCCCATACCAGGGCCAGTCATATTCGGTGTCCGCTGCTGCATGTATTCCTACGAACCCACCGCCGGCCTGGATGTAGCGTTCGAAATGGGATTGTTGCTGATAATCCAATATGTCCATGGTAGTGTTCAAAAAAACTACTGCGCTGTATTGGGCCAGTTCCTTCTGATTGAATACAGCCGCATGCTCACTGGTGTCAACCTTGAATCCGTCACGTTCGCCCATGTCTATAATTGCCTGTTTGCCAGTGAGTATAGAGGCATGTCTATAACCTTCTGTTTTACTAAAAACCAGCACTTTTTTTTCTCGTTCCTGTACTGGTTGACATCCAAAGAAAGTCATCCCCAGGATGATCAACATTAAAAATTTAAATTGCTTCATATATTTTCTATAACTGCCTTATCTTAATATTTCTAAACCACACCCGGTCTCCATGGTCCTGAAGAGCAATGTGTCCGGTCTTGGATTTTCCAAATCCCGGCATATCTTTGAATTTACTTTTTGTGACCATCTGGTCCCAATCGCCAGTATGCATTTGGAATGTCAACAATTCATATCCATTTTGCCAGTGACTAATTTTTGCATCCTTTGACACAATCCGGACTTTATTCCACCCATCAGGTCCGTTGGCTGTGACGAACTTGCTGGCAATCATATCGTACAGGTCTCCGGCACGATGGGTTTCAATCCTGCCATCGGAATGTCTGACATTATCAAGAATCTGCATTTCCGGACCCGTTTGCCAGGGATGATCATACACACCATCCTCTACCACATAGTACAAAATGCCACTATTGCCTCCTTCCTCAATTTTCCATTCCAGGGTGAGTTCGAAGTCTTGATATTCATTGAGGGTAACAATATCGCCACCGCCGTCTATTTTGCCTGCTACCTTGTTGCTGTTGTCCAACATTAAACTGCCGTCCCTAACTTTCCAGGCCGGGCCAATTTGATCGCTCTTGAAATTACGCCAGCCATGGGTGGTCTTACCGTCAAATAACAGCTGCCAACCACTCTCGATTTCCTCGGGCGACAGGGAATTACTCTTTTGAGCTGACGCTGGGTTTTTAAATCCAAAGTCATCGGATGGAATTTGGTTCATATTATACCAGGCTTCTGTGGTCCATAGGGATTGTTGCCCAGCGCTGCGGAAGGGCTGGTAGATCCTTACATGGATCACATGACCCGCTTTCATTCCCGGAAGTTCTAAAAATACTTTTTTACGGTCTTCCGAGAGGTGAATACCCTTGATTTTCAGGGTTTCCAGATCCATTTTGGGACCTCCGTAATTTTTGGTAGGTAAATAATACCATTGTTGGATCAGGTACTCATCTGGGTGGCGGCCGCTTCCGGCTTCAATGGGGGCGGTAAATTCCAGCTCAAGACCATCGGTTTTGGCCCGTACTGCCAGCATTTCAAAAGTGACTTTTTGGTTATAGGTTAGTCTTTGAAGACCGTACCACTGCTGACCTCCATCATTCCAATTACCACTGGATCCAACCCCTCCTACATATAGTGCCCCATCCGGACCCCATAGCAAGCGATTGACCCCCGCTTCCAGTCCTTGCGAAAAACGGAACACTGCCCCCTGGTATTGATCATTGATTTTTTCAATATACACCCTCTTAATACCACCATGTGTTACTTCACCATGGATCATTTGTCCCTGATAAGGTCCTGCATTAATGGCCACTGGCATTGAGGGAGAGTTCCCAATTTCATCCTGAGGCAGCCAAACTACCGGCGGGGTTTCGGTTAGTGCTTCGGTTCCCGTAAAGTCCACAGTGCGGGATCCAAACCAGGCACCTTGCTGAAGGTGCAGGATCTTGCTGCCTGGCAGCCAATCACCTTGATTATCAGCTATGAACAGCTGATTGTCAATTCCGGTGCCGATCCCATTAGGAGTCCGTAGTCCATGTGCCACAAATTCCAGTGTGCCTTCTTCCCGTGATATTTTGATGGCCTTACCGCGGTCTGGGATCTGTGGCTGGGCACTGGCTCCCCCGGGTAAGATTGCAGTAGCCAATGTGCCATAGAAATACCCATCCTGGTATTCCAGCCCGAAAGCAAATTCATGGAAGTTTGATGATACCTTCCAGTCGTCGCATATAGTCCGGTACTCATCGATGACCCCGTCTCCATCATGGTCGATAAGTTTGGTCAATTCCTGCTTTTGAAGCACATATATCTCATCATCCACCACCTTCAATCCCAGCGGTTCTGCCAAGCCTGTGGCTATCCTGGTCACTTCAATGCTTTCAGGGTCATCACCAGCAACCCCTTTAAGCAAATAAACCGGTCCCAGGCTGTCCCAGGTGCAAACTACCAGGGTCCCGTCAGAAAGAAAATCCATGCCGCCGATGCGCCCCTGAAAATTTTCAGGTCGTGCCTGTGCCAGATCAAAACTGGGATGAACGGAGGTTAGCTTTGCCTGATCACCTGGTATGCTGCGTACCAGGAGCCTGCGAGGAACATGCGGCACTGCCTCTTTTACCTGACTTCCTGAGTGGGAGAATAATTCTACTGGAACGACGTCATATTCATTGGCTCCATGAGGGGCCCACTGCAGGGAAACTACTCCTTCTGCTGATCCATTGAAGTAAACCACTCTTATGTCATTTTTGCCTGATTTAAGTATAATTTCTCCATCCCTGGCCTGGATCCCATGAAATCCGCCATTGTCAATTACCAGCTGATGGTTGATG
>CAZOJZ010000271.1:0-3616 GCA_964580205.1 uncultured Roseivirgaceae bacterium | reverse complement strand
ATAGGTAATAGCACTTAGCATGGTAGCATATATACTCAAACCAGCTGCCCACCATGGGACCCGTTTACCTCCAAGAAAGTAATCGTCTGAAGTGGTATTTCGTTTGGAGAAAAACCAACCCATCCAAACGATCAATGCCAGATAGGCTCCCAAGGTGAGGTAATTAGCCAAACCAAAATCAGCAGTATAGGGCAGGAAGGTTCCTCTTGATACCCGGATAGTCCTTACCCCCGGCCCTATTTCACCTCCGGAAATAACTACTTGGTTTTCAAAAAGAACAGCTGAAGTAACCGCCTGAACCGGTTCGGGTAGCAATCCAGCTTTGACCCAGGTATCGGTAATAGTATGATAGGCCCAGACGATGTCTGAAAACGAAGTGCTCTTGACTAGTTCGGATAACTGATTTTCGCGTTCAGTAATAGTATTGATAGTTCCAACGGAGTCACCATCAAGGCCTTTACGCAGTCTATCAATCTCAACCTGTAACCTCATGCGTGCTAATAAAGATTGATGGGGTCCGCCGGCACCACCGAATATCAAAATATGTGATCCACCATGTTTAATGGCCGGAGCGGCTCCCAGAAATCCACCGGCAATTCCAGGAGTGTCATTTGAAGGAATATCTTCCTTTTGGGTCCACATCCCAGACTTGGGATTATACATAAAAACATCACTGTGTAATTGATGCGGCAAGGCTTTATAGGGTTGATAATCACGGCCGCTAAACAGGTAAAGTGCATCCACCTGACCATTGTTTTGAGCGATTACTACAGGATTTATCCTGGCTGGCCCAGGCCAGGGAGTCAATGTTTCCCACCGGTAATTTTGGGCACCATCTCGTGACAAGTCAAGGGCAAAAAAATGCCTTGTCGCTGGGCCTGAAACCTCTTCCTGTCCTCCTGCAACATAAATTATATTGTTAATCATATCGCCTCCCATTGCTGCCAGGGGAATTGGTAAATCTGGAAGATCTTTTATGGCCAATGACTTTTTTTCAGGATCCCACTTCAGACTGAAAACTTCAGCATTTATTCCTTCGGCATTACTACCACCTATACATATCAGTCCATCCTCAGTTTCAATGGAAATACCATAGCCCGTGGGTCGGGGTAATTTCAAGTTATCAGTAGTGTACCAAGAGTATTCTCCAGAGAGGTTGGATTCCAAGACAAATATATGATCATACCATTTCTTTTCACCTCCTTCCCAGACCGGCTTGTGAGGAAAGTTTGCGCCTCCTGCTACTATCAATACATCGCCATGCACTCCAATAAAGGAACCATTAAATCCAATACTGTCCGGAATGGGTGGATACTCCGACCATTTGATAATTTCTGAACCAGATTGGGGCAAGACAGGGAGTATTCCTATCAAGAAGAAGAGTGAAACCAGAAAGAACCGAATTGAAGAATACATTAGAGGTAGCCGTTTATTGGTGAAATTATACTTGATTGGCTAGTTTTTCAAAAGTTTGCCAACATTGAAACAGTGCCCTGGGCACATGAAAACATCCTTTCCATTTTCCCCCTTTTAGAGTCAGATGCGGTTGTCCTTGTCGATTAAGGTACCCATACCATTCACCGAAATCCGGATCTGGAAAATGATTCCAGGAATAATTATGTACTTTTTGGTACCACTCCCCTATTTTTTGATCACCTGTTAAAGAAAATGCTTTAGCCAGGGCAAAATAAAAGTCCCCGCTTTTGGCCATTCCATGTTCTATCAGGAATTCAATGCCCAGTTTTGCGGTTTCTAATCAGCCTTTTCTGGGATCTAACTCATTATATAACATAGAGAAAACCCATGCCTGTCGTGCTTGTAACCAAATAAACTTGTCAGTATCATAAATTGTACCTTCCCGGTCCAAACAGGTGAAATAACCGCCATTATTTTTATCCATGGAGTAGCATTCCCAAAATGGAATTACATCCAGTAATAAAGCATCTTTGTAAAGCCCGGCATAATTTGTAAAATCCTGTTGGGTCATTTGATTGCTAGCAAGGTTAAGTACTCATTAGAAAATGTTAAGTCTTTAAATTAGTTCATTATTATGTATGACATAATACAATTATAAGCCTTTTCCGATGAAATAAAGGCAAAAATTATTACATTTAACTCGCACCAGTACTAAATAACTGGTTTACCTTTTTGATTTTTTCGTAAATGAGTGTTCAATTCAAGTTAAAAAATAAGATTAAACCCATCACTACTTTATCATTAGTGGATAAAGTTGAACATAGACTTATGGAGTTTTTTGCTGAGAGTAACCTACAGCCAGGTGATGCCCTTCCCAAGGAGTTGGAATTTGCTGAGTCCTTAGGTGTAAGCCGGACAGTAGTCCGGGAAGCTCTGTTGAGATTAAGAACCCTGGGTTTAATAGAATCCCGAAAGCATCGGGGGATGATCCTTACTCAACCGGATGTTCTCATTGGTTTTAAAAAGGTTCTTGACCCAAAATTACACAGCGACGAAACCTTGAAGGACATTTTTGAATTAAGATTGATCCTTGAAATGGGAATAGCTGATCTGCTATTGGCTAGAATAAAACCAATCGATATTGATGATCTTGAAGGTATTGTTGCGAAAGAAGAGCAAAATGGTATTGATACCTCCAGGTTCAGCCTGAAAGAAGAAATCGACTTTCATGGAAAATTGTATCAAATACCTGGAAATCATACACTTCAAAGTTTCCAGAACCTATTGTTGCCAGCTTTTCAATACATCCATGATCACGGATTTTTTGACAAGGATTTTAAATACACTAGAAAAATATCACATCGGGACCTTTTGGAAACAATTAAAACCGGCTCCGCAGAACTTTTTCGAATTGCCATGAGACAACATCTGGAACCTCATTTTGACAAAGTTCTGGTATGAAAAGGATCGAAGGTTTAATTGCTGCAGCATACCCCCCGTTAGATAAAAATGGCAATCTAAATTTAGATGCTATTAAATCGTATGTTGAGTTTCTTACTAAAAATAAAGTAGACGGAGTATTTCTCAATGGATCAACCGGTGACTTCGCTTCGCTGTCATTGAATGAAAGGAAACAAATAGTGGCAGAATGGAGTCGCTGTAAACCACCTGAGTTTAAAATGATGGTGCACGTGGGAGATACTAATGTCAATCATTCAATAGAGCTTGCCCGGCATGCTTCAGAACTGGATGTAGATGCTATCTCTTCACTGGCACCGTACTATACTACCCCTAATAGTGTTAGTGATCTGGTACTAATTTGTCAAAAAATAGCCGAGGTCAATCCGCATATCCCATTTTATTATTACCATATTCCTCAACTGACCAATAGCTACTTGGATATGGTTCAATTTTTGGAGCTTGCGGGTAAAGCTATTCCCAATTTTAGGGGAATAAAATACTCTCAGGAAGATTTAATGCAGTTTAAATGCTGTCTTAACTTTGATAACGGCAAATATGATATTTTATTCGGAGTCGACGAAATCCTGGTATGCAGCCTGGCTCTGGGAGCCAAAGGTGCAGTTGGCAGTACATACAATCATCTTACTCCATTATATCATAAAATGATTGAAGCTTTTGAAAAGGGGGAAACCGAAACAGCCTATGATCTGCAATATAAAGCAATGGTATTTGTAAAAAC
>CAZOJZ010000270.1:0-7932 GCA_964580205.1 uncultured Roseivirgaceae bacterium | reverse complement strand
AATAGATATACATTGAAATCCTCATCATAGCTGAGGGTATTGACAAAATCGATTCCAATCCCTGACGGATCCAAACGGGTGAAATGAGAACCTTTTTCAAGCTCGATGGATTGCTGGCAGGAGCAGATGGTGATGAGTAGTGCGGCGATAAGGTTGGCAATGCGCATAGGGTCAATCCTTCAGTTTGCAGTTCTCAGTTTTCAGCGAAAGCCAGGCATTGTTTTCTTTTTGCAGCCAAGCGCTGATCTTATTTAAGTTCCCGGTCAATCCATTGCGTTGGCGATTTAAGTATTCCAATAACCATCCTTCAGGTTTCACGGCGCCAACCGGGAGTTTGATAAAATTACTGGGCTTTAAAGGTGGCAGGTTGCTAGGGTAGTAAGAGTTCGTACTAGTAAGATCAGGCCGGTCTACGACTTCAATATGATGCTCTGCAGCCGGCTGACAGGTCATAAGGAAAAGCGATATAATGATTATCGTTGGATAGGTAAGCTTAGTTAACATTTCTGACGCTGGTTCTCGTTTAAGTATTATTGCCTGTTTTAAGGCTTCGAGTACTGCAAACTGTTTTACTGAGAACTGCTTAATGGCCAGTCCCTTACATCATTTTTTCGTGCCCATAGAACATAGGCGCTTTTGAGCTTTTCTGCTTGATCCGGGTTCTCGGTAATGAGATTATTCAATTCGGTAGGATCATTCTCGAGATTGTATAATTCCCAGTCTTTTTCACTTTCGGCAACCAATTTCCAATTTCCCTGCCTGACAGCTCGGTTACCTTCGTGCTCCCAATACAAATACTCGTGATCCTCTCTTTCCTCCCCCAGGAACCAGGGAATCAGGCTCATCCCCTCCATGGGCTTTATTTTGTTGTCACCTAATGAAGAGGGGTAGGTAGCGCCGGCAACGTCAACAAGGGTGGCCATCACATCAATAACATGTCCGGGGCGCCGATCCATCCCTCCCACATCTTTGATCTTCCCCGGCCAATGGGCAATCAGTGGGGTAGCGATTCCTCCCTGGTGGTTGTATTTTTTGTATAGTCTGAATGGCACATTGCTGTAATTGGCCCAGGCTTGACCCTGGCTGATTGACCATCCGCCCTCTTCCTTCCATTGGGCATAATTTTCAATTTTATACTTATCCCAGTTCATGCCGAATTGGCCAGTCTCGTTGGAACAGCCATTATCAGACATCATTAAAATAAGGGTATTGTCATATTTGTCAATTTCTTTTAAATGGGCAATCAGTCTACCTATATTCTGATCTAATCGGTCAATTTGTGCGGAATAGATGGCACGTCGAAAGTCAAGTTCATTTTTATCTTCATCACTCAGGGAGTCCCAAAGAGTATTTTCGGTCGCTGACAAGATCGACTGGGCTGGAATAATGCCCATTTCCTTCATTTTCGAAAATTTTTCTTCTCTTAATTTGTCCCAACCTTTCATGTATTTTCCACGGTACTTCTCGATGTCTTCATCCGGAGCTTCAATGGGAAAGTGGGGTGCATTATAAGCCAGGTAAAGGAAAAAAGGCTGATCGCTGTTTGGGGGTTCCTCACTCAGGAAATGCATGGCATAATCAGTGAATACATCAGTGGTGTACCAATCCTGGTCCGGAAACAGATGATTTTGTGGATCCGCCGTTTCGGGAATCAATAATTCACCATCTAAATACACTTCGCAGCCCTTTAGAACTTTGTAGTAGCTATCGACATGAATATGGATACCGTAAAATCGGTCAAAGCCTCGGTCTGTGGGCCATTGACCGGCTTGATGGCCTACGTGCCATTTACCCGACATCATGGTCTTATAGCCCGCTGTTCTGAGTACTTCTGCTAATGTAACGGCTTGGTTATTCAGGTAACCCTGGTAAGCACCACCGTAATTATTGTAGACCATCCGACCCACTCCGGCCTGATGCGGGTATAAACCGGTAAGAAGGCTGGCCCGGGTGGGGCAACATCTTCCCGTATTGTAAAAGTTTGTAAATCGTAGGCCCTGATGGGCAAGTGCATCTATATTGGGCGTGTGGATTTCGCCCCCGTAACATCCCAAATCCGAGAAGCCCATATCGTCCACCAATATCAAAAGGATGTTGGGCCGATCATCTTTTGCTGCATCGTTAGAACATCCCAAACATAAGATAGTTGCCAGGATTAAAGTGATGATTCTGTACATGGTTTTGATTCTAACGCCCGCGTCCAGTTTTATGCAGCTGGCAAATAGTCAGTTTGATTTCTTTGATTTTAATTATGATGGAAGATTAAGCCACTTTGTCCTTCACTACATGTCCATGGGTATCGATCTGACGATACCTTGGGGGCTATTTCATCCGGGCCATGAAGGTTATTATAACACAAAGCGTAAGCCGTTTAAACAAAGGGCATGTTTTATCAACCTCATTTTATTTCAAAGAGGGCGAACATTCGCCCTCTTTGATTTCTTTAACCCTGTTATTGGTAGTGCAAAGCATCCGACTAAGCTAAGTCGACCATCAATCACCCGTATAGCCGGGATTCTGAACCAAGTTAGGATTGGCCTGTATCTGTGCTTGGGGTATGGGATACAGTAGCCTGGAAGGATCTCTCTGCTCTTTCTGGAACCATGGCTCAAGCCATTTTCCATATCGGATGAGAATAGTCCGGGTATGATTTTCCATCGCCAATTCCTTTTCAAACTCCCAAAAAAGATCATCTGCGGTTAAAGCCGCAAGCGCATCGAGACCGGCCCTAGCTCTGATCTGATTCACCAATAGCAGTGCCTCCGCATCCCCATTACTCTGCCTCCACAGAGCTTCGGCACGCATCAACAAGACATGTGCATAGCGGAAGATGGCATAATCATTTGACATGATACCAGTGTTGGCACCGCCTGTTTCCAATTCCCATTTGGCGTATCTTGCCCCATTTTCATAGCCGGTTCGGTTATCATTAGTAAACCAATATCCAGGAACAATATTTACATTGCAATCACTAGCTTCAGGAGGCAATTGATCCAGTACACCCACGAAGCGATCGACATCTTCTGAACAGTCGATTAACTTGAATTCATCTTTTGGGTTTTGGTAAAAGAACCCGAATTCTTCTGACCAGGCAGGACCCGCATCAAGGGTATATTGCTGGCCAATAAAAAACATCCCCCTTCTTTTATCATTGGCTTCAAAAGCATTGTAAAAGTCCTCCTGAATGCTAATGCCCCCCCAGGACGTGCCGGCAGGATAACCCAGGGTCGCAGTAATGGATTGATGCGTAGCCCGCCGGATAACGCCGAAATCACCACTCGTATTTACTTTGTCATATGGAACGACAAATATGTTTTCCATGGAACCCTCGTTATCCACCATGAAGTTGGTGAAATACAGTGGCTCCATGTCATACTGGCCGCTGTTAATGACCATATTGGCTGCCTCGGCAGCTTCGCTCCAATGATCGCCGGCATTGTAATTGTTGGCATTCAGGTACATCTTGGCCAATATAGTGTACGCCACCCATTTGTTCATTTTTGCATAAGTTCCCGCTTTATCCTCTCTCAAATTAGGAATGGATGCAAGTAGTTCAGCTTCAACGAAGGTAAATACATCAGCCGGACTGCTTTGACTAGGTGCAGGATTGGCAGTGGCAAAGGCGGTTTCAACCGGAATGTTACCAAAAAGGTCCATCAGCGTATAATAATAAAATGCACGCAAAGCCCTCAACTCGGAAATAACCGGCGCATCAGGTGCAATGTTAACTTCGAAGATCTCTATCAATCGATTAGCAGAGCTGATGCCGCTAAATAGGGCACTCCACATAGCATTAAAATTGCCTTCCGTTGCCGGAAAATCATGCCTTACAAACGCCGGCCATCGCCCACCATCATCCCAGCCCTGGTTTGATCGGATAGGCATAGCGCTCTGATTGGTCGGCATATCCATTAACCACTCGCCAGTATTCCACCATTGGTACAAGGTCGTATAGGCGGCGGAAGCGGCGGAAGCTGCCTGGGCCTCATTCTGGAAAAAGGTTTCGGGTGTTATTTCACTAAAAACCTCAGGGTCCAAGTCGGTACAGGACTGACTGAAATACAGTACAACTAAAACTGAAAATATATATTTTAATTTCATGACTTCTTTATTATGAGTTTAAAAACCGAGATTTACTCCAAGCGTCCAGGTTTGTACTGGGAATGCGCCCAACTCCCATCGGTCCATCCCGGGCACTAAAATGTCGCCATCATATTGAAGATTTCCCCTTTCTCCGGTCTGTCCATCTACCACAAGTCCGGGAAATCTACCTACGGCTCTTCCTCTATCCAAATAACGCACTTCCGGATCGGAGCCTAAATAGCTGGTGATGGTAAAGATATTCTGACCGGATACAT
Source organism: uncultured Roseivirgaceae bacterium (assembly GCA_964580205.1). Classification (GTDB taxonomy): domain Bacteria; phylum Bacteroidota; class Bacteroidia; order Cytophagales; family Cyclobacteriaceae; genus SZUA-3. The sequence goes on along the minus strand of CAZOJZ010000270.1, from coordinate 3,574 downwards.
AGAATCTGAGTCTTCTAATAGCACTGCTCGCTGCGAAAGGGACGGTATAACCTAATGTCAAATTATCCAATAAAAAGTATGAGGCATTTTCCACAAATTTTGAATGCCATACCAGTAATCCGGTGTCTTCAGTGGTAGTCTCTTTGGTTATGACAGGGTTCTGAATACCCACATAGGCCGGATGCTCATATCGTGCCCGCCTGCCGTTTGCAATATCATGTCCAAAGGCCCCACGGAAGAAAAAGTTCAGATCAAATCCTTTATAGCCAAAAGTATTGGCCCAACCAAGGGTGAAATCAGGCAATGCATTGCCTTGAACAGTTCGGAGCTCTGCCAATTGATTGTCGTCAGTTGGAACTCCGTCGGGATCCAAGAATAAGGGAGAACCGATATCACTGTACCCTGCAAATGTGGGAGAAATGATTTGGCCAAGAGGCTTACCCTCTTCGATCAGTGCGGCAAAAGAACCGTTCTGAGCGACACCTTCTCCCCGCAGCAGTGCTACTTGCTCGTCGTTGTTAAATTTGACCAGCGTGGTTTCATTTGTAGCGAAGTTAAGCGTGGTAGTCCACTGGAATTCAGGTCCTCGGAAGGCTCGATAGTCCAGTTGAAATTCCCATCCATTGGTTTCCAGTTCTCCCAAATTCACCAAAGAGGAACTAAATAGATTGGGTGGACTTGGTACTGCAATGGTGTTCAAGAGATCCGTGGTATTTCGCTTGAAATAATCCAGTGATCCGGAAAGTTTAAAATTAAGGAATGCGAAATCAATGCCGATATTAAATTCACCCTTTTCCTCCCATTTCAGATCCGGGTTGGGATTGGAGGTTGGCTGGATTGCCGGCACAAATTTCCCATCAACAAATCCCTGCCCTACAGCCCCCAAAGTGGTAATCCAAGCATAATTCTCTACCGGCAGATTTCCAGTCACGCCATAACCCAACCGTACTTTCAGGTTATCCATGAATGAAATATCGGTTAGCGCCGTAATATCGACTGCTCCACCGAGGGCCCAGAAATCACCCCAGCGGTTATTGGCACCGAACCTTGAGGAACCCTCCCGGCGATAGCTCGCCATAAAGTAATAAGCTTGCCGGTAGTTAAGGTTCACCCGGCCAAAGAACGATACCAAGGTGGCCTCTTCTTTAAGTGAGCCCGTTTCCTTTACCCCCTCGGGATCAGCGAATCCATTGCCAATACCCAAATTATTAAAAGTAAGTTCGTCGGTAATAAAATCAGTATTGACTACAAAGAAGTTCTCAAAATCCAATTTCTGATAGGAATATCCCCCCAATACGGTATAGTCCAAATCACCCGAAGATCCCGAATAATTTGCAGTGAGTTCAAATAATTGATTTAGATTATTCCCAGCTCTTCTCTCAGCCCGGCCATTGGTAGCCTCGGCACCTGCTCTGGAAATGGAATAGGAATAGAGGCCTTCAAGTTCATTAATATTCTGCATTGAATAATTTACTCCCAGATCTAATCCTCTAATCACTTCGTAATCTATTTTAAAATTTCCCAGGAAGTTATTCTTGGTGCCAAGATGAGGATTCAGCTCAATCATAGCCACCGGGTTGTAATTCTGCTCGACAAAATTCTCGAAAAAACCCTGTTCAGGATCGTTATTTATGTAAACGGGCGAGCTTGGCGCAAAAGTACTGGCATGCCGGATCGCAGACACGTTGCTAAAATTGGTTACTCTTCGGGTAAAAGTAAGGATAGCGGTGAGCGAGAGCTTGTCATCCAATAGTTTCTGATTGATATTAAGCCTTCCGTTGAACTGTTCGAATCCCTGTTCCAATAAAGTGCCTTGGACATCCCTGTAGTTGATGGAAGCTCGGTAGCTTGTCCCCTCGGAATTGTTTGAAAACGAAATATTGTGGTAATGAGAAATTCCGGTACGTAGTATTTCATCCTCAAAGTTGGTATCGCCGCCATAATCAACTCCTCCAAAACCGAGAAATTCCTGGGCGTTGGCAGGTCTGATCCTTTTATCGTTTAATGCATTGGCGGCCGATACGTAACCGTTGTATTCAACAATACCCTTATCAGTTCCGGAGCCAGACTTAGTCGTTACGATGATCACGCCTGCACTGCCTCTGGTACCGTAGATGGCTGCCGCTGAAGCATCTTTCAGCACATCTATCGAAGCTATATCATTTGGGTCGACAAGATCTAAACTTCCCCCTATTACGCCGTCTATAACCACTAATGGGGTCGAGTTCGCTCCCAAGGTGCTGACGCCCCTTATACTCATATGAAAAGGTTGATTCGGATCGCCGCCTGCCCTCGCTATCGTCAGTCCAGGCACTTTGCCCTGCAGCGCCTGTTCAGTGGACCAAACGTTTCCTCTATTGAGATCTTCAGCTGAGACACTGGAAATGGCACTGGTGATTTCCCTTTTACGCTGGGTGCCATATCCGGTCACCACAATCTCTTCCAGTTTAGCGACATCGGCTACCAGTTGTAAATCAATAGTAGTCCTTCCCCCCACTTCAATATTTTGGGACAGGAATCCTATATAACTGATCAAAAGAGTCGCATTGTCTTCAACAGTAATTCTATACTTGCCATCCGCATCAGTTATTGTTCCGTTTCTGGTACCCTCTTCTATTATGTTTACACCAGGCAGCGGTGATCCCGTATCGTCAATAATCGTTCCGGTCACATCCACTGGAGCAAAGGTCATTTTCTTGGAAACCGTTTCAAGTACCTGGATGATGTGGTCCTCGGGGTTTTGACTACTTCTTCTCAAAATGACACCCTGCTCTTCCAGATTACGAATTCTCTTAATGTGGTGGGCCATCTTCTTGGCATTTTTTCTGCCAGTTCGGCTCTTTTCATAAACGACATAGTATTTGTCACCGTAAGAATGGTAAGCAAATGCCGTTGGAGTCAGTAGGCGATCAATGGCACGGTTGATGTCTTCATTCTCCCGAAATTCGAAATCAACAGTGATTTCTCTAAGTTGCTCTGAATTAAAGGTAAAAAACACTTGGTGCGTTTCACCCAGTATCTGCAATACCTCAGTGATTGACCTCGGGTTTTCCTCGGCCCACCCAGAGAAGGGTGTAATCAACAAAAGTACTGCCAAAGAAATGTAAATCTGTTTCATTGCCTTTGGCTTTACGGTTGAACATTTGTTTTTGGTGGTTGACATTGACAAGTAAGAGGGATGTTTCACCTCCCATTTATTGCATGCAAAAAGAGTTTATTTCGTTCTTTCATTATTTCCACATTCAGGGTTTTTTCGAGTATGGGAATTACAATCTCCAGGTCTTTCATGGGCACGCCGATTGTTCTTTTCTCATTTAACATAGTTTTGGCAGATATCTTAATATCCACCCCGTAGATCTCCTCTATTTTTTTCAAGATCTCGTAGACGCTGGTATTGTTTAATTGCAAAACCCCTTCTTTCCATGAGGTGAGCTTGGCCTGGGTCACTTGCTTTCTTTCAACGATCTGTTTCGTTTCAGCAGAGAAGGCAATAAAATCTCCCGGACTCAGGATTTCTTTCTCCACCCCCAGATCGAGTGCTATTTTGCCTTTTTGCAAGTACACCTCCGTTTGC
>CAZOJZ010000269.1:0-3868 GCA_964580205.1 uncultured Roseivirgaceae bacterium | reverse complement strand
ACTGCTTCCTGGGGACCTGGCCAAAAAGTTTGATCCGGCCTCTAGAGTTCCTCTAAAAAGGGTTGGTGAGCACCAGGAATTGGCAAATTTAGCAGCCTATTTGATGTCCCCCTATGCAGCCTATGTTAATGGCGAGGTGGTAACTATAGATGGAGGTGAGTGGCTTAAAGGCGCGGGTGAGTTCAATCATTTGGACCAGGTTACTCCTGAAATGTGGGACATGCTGGAGCAGATGAGGAAAGGTAGGGGATAGGCGTTCAGCTTGAATCGTCTGCTTCGGACCCAAAGCGAGAGGGGTATTTAATGATTTTCCTTTTTGTCCTGTTTTATGTGCATTTTAGAAGTGCAAAGAAAATCAGTACCCCATTATTAACTAATTTGCTTCTGGTTACTTTGATTTTAAGACAAGCTGCCGTTAGGTCTCAAAAAGACGGATCCCGAGCGGTTGTTTCCTCATTCCGCCCCTTTTTTCAATTCTAAAAAGCGATTTCTCATTAGATTCAGCTGATCTGCATAAGCGTTTTCCGCGGCAAGATTATTGGTTTCATGAGGATCATTATTTAAATCAAACAATTGCTCATAAGGAGGTTGTTGATCAATATAGACCAGATACTTCCAGTCTTTGGAGACCATACCTTCAGACCTGGGGATGCGTCCGCGGTACTCAAACAGGTGTTCGTAGAAGAAGTCTGTGCGCCAGTCGGTAGGATTTTCGTCCACTAGTTTACGGAGATCCCTACCCTGCATGCCCTTTGGCACATCGATTCCGGCATAGCCAAGTATGGTAGGCGCGATGTCAATATTGAGTGCGATGCCTTCGGATTTTAAACCTCTTTTATCGGCAGGTAGGCGAGGGTCGTAGATGAGCAAAGGCACCCGGATGGATTCCTGGTGGCCATACCATTTGCCTGCCAGTCCGTGTTCTCCAAGATAGAAGCCATTGTCTCCCAGAAGGATAATAATGGTATTTTCCGCCAGTCCCAGGCGGTCCAGTTCCTGCTGCATTTCCCCTATCACCCGGTCAACCCCATAAATGAGTCGGTAGTAACCTTTAACAGAGGCCTGATATTTTTCCGGAGTATCAAAACGCATTTTCCAGCGTCTGCGTGACTCATTGGAATCTGTACGAAAGAAATCGGGAAATTGCTGCCAGTACTTGAGATCTCCTGTCACCGGTGGTGGAATGGTTACCTCTGAAAACAAATCTATATAGGCGGAATCGTACAAAAATTGCCGGGGATCGGTATCTTGTACATGAGGAGCCTTAAAACTTACTGAAAGACAGAAGGGTTTCTGGCCCGGAATCTGATGGAAAAAATCCAAGGCTTGCTCGCCCAGGATTCGTGTGAGGTGTATGTAGTTTCCGGCTGAGTCTGTGTGTTCATATTTGGGTTGTCCGGCGATCCCTTTCCAATAGTCAAAGTCATGGGTTGGCATGGTATTCTTTCCGCCAACCCCAAATTTACCAACAAATCCCGTATAATAGCCTGCATTTCTCAGTAGCCTGGGGTAGCTATTGGCCCAGGTTTCGGGTTGAAAAAAGCTTCCAAAATCGTGGATGCCATGCCTGCGTGCGTATTGTCCGGAGAAGATACTTGCACGACTAATCGCGCAGATGGAGGTAGTGACATAAGCATTTTGAAACAGGATGCCTTCCTGAGCCAGTCTGTCCATATTGGGTGTTTGAATAATAGGATTTCCCATGGCCCCCATGGCATCCCAACGCTGGTCATCAGTCAGCAGGAAGATGATATTGGGGCGTTCGGGTTGAAATTCGGGTGACGGTTCTTGACAGTCTGCCAAGGTAATTGACAGAAAAGGGAGGAGTAGGAGCAGATATTTTCTTTTCATGAAGGCAATTTTACCAAATACTCCTTATTTCCCATAGAGGGTCCGCTGTTAGCTGAAGATAACACCAATCTTCAGCAATCAAAAAGTAGAACATCTTTATGGTATTTTTCGTAATTTGTATTTCGTCAATTATTCGCAATTCGTAATTGAATTTCAGATGTCCCAATCCCGCCAACTGGCTGCCATCATGTTTACCGATATTGTCGGGTATACCGCATTGATGGGTGAAGATGAGCAGAAAGCGTTGGAACTGCTGAAGAAGAACCGGTTGGTGCAAAGGCCAATCATTGAGAAATATTATGGAAAGTGGTTAAAAGAAATCGGAGATGGGGTCTTAGCCAGTTTCAATACCGTATCGGATGCCGTGTACTGTGCTGGTGCCATTCAAAAAGCCTGCGAAAATGAGCCTGATTTAAAACTCAGGATTGGCATTCATGAGGCTGAAGTGGTATTTGAAGGGGGTGATGTTTTTGGGGATGGAGTGAATATTGCGTCACGGCTTGAGCCGCTTGCCCCTATTGGGGGTATACTGGTGTCAGAATCGGTGTACCGCAATCTCGGAAACAAGAAAGGGATCAAAACTAAATTTGTTCGGGAAGAAACTCTTAAGAATGTAAAAGACCCTGTAAAAATTTACCAGGTAAAAGTTGCCGATGATGAGACTCCCATAGCTAGCACAATTGAACAAAACGTTGATCGGCACAAGGTTGGTATTAATAGAGGTGTTTTGATTAGTGGGGGAGTAATCATTTTGCTTCTAGCGGTATTTGCTCTCTATCAGTATCGAATAGAGGAACCATCCAACATACCTAAACCTACTACCGAAGCAGACGTAGAAAAATCAATAGCTGTTTTGCCGCTTAGTAGTCTAAGTACGGACCCGGAAAATCAACTTTTTGCGGATGGTATTGTGGAGGATTTGCTTAGTCGCCTCGCCCTGATAGACGGTTTAAAAGTTATTTCAAGGACATCTTCCGAAATGTATCGTGAAAAGGGCACTAAGTCTCTACCTCAAATTGCCCGGGAGTTGGGTGTTTCGTATATCATTGAAGGCAGTGTACAACGTATAGGAGGAAAAGCAAGGGTCAATATTCAATTGATTGACGCCAGACAAGATGCTCATATATGGTCTCAGATTTATGACAGGGATGTACAAGACATTTTTAAAACACAAAGCGATATAACCATTCATGTTGCAGCCGAATTGAATACTCTTCTTACCGCTCTGCAGACCACCGAGATACAGAAAAACCGTACAGATAATGTCAAAGCATTTGAATTATACCAGCTTGGCCGGTTTTATTGGAACAAAAGGACAGGTGAAGGATACCAGACAAGCATTGATTATTTTGAGCAAGCTATAGCTGAAGATCCTAATTACGGATTGGCTTATGCAGGACTGGCGGATACCTACAATATAATGAGCCTCCAAGGGCGGATTGAGAAGAAAAAAGGTAGAGATAAGGCGGTGGAGCTGGCGTCAAAGGCTTTGAAATTAGATGGGAGCCTGGCAGAGGCTCATAATGTACTGGCCTCCATTTACACCTATATCGATATGGATTGGGAAGGAGCAGAGAGGGAATACCTGCAAGCCATCGACCTTAATTTCAATTATTCTACTGTACATCACTATTATTCAGAGCATTTAAGTATAACCGGAAGGCACCAGGAGGCACGCGAACAAATCAATATAGCCCTGGAGTTAGACCCACTGTCATTTGTAATTCGGTATGTCAGCTGCAAGTTATATTTTAACCGGGGACTTTTCAATGAAGCGCTTTACGAAAATCAACGATCTTATGAACTATTTGGAGATCACGAATGGACGGCACGATACAATTTAGAAATAAATCAGCAATTAGGAAATGGTCCCGCTGCTCTTGAGGGAATTAAGCGTTTGGCCACTATTACCGGCAGATTTGACGCTGGCACATTGGATAGTATCTATCAAACCTCAGGTCTTAGTGGATTGTTAAGACATAGTATTGAAAAATCTGATTGGATCTATGGGAAAGCC
>CAZOJZ010000268.1:0-2120 GCA_964580205.1 uncultured Roseivirgaceae bacterium | reverse complement strand
TAGTAATTCATCAAGATGATCATAGGTATTTCCTTCAACACCTTTAACATCAGCGCTATATCGTGTATTACAAATTTCCACTACATTATTAACTATACTAATGGCCCGTCCCAGTATAGTTACCTTGGCGCCAAATTTTGTTGCTAACACTGCTGCTGAAGTTCCTACTGGACCTGTGCCACCTAAAACTAATATACGTTGTCCTTTTAGTTCTTCATCATTTTTAATTTTAAGTTGATGCGCAACAGTGGCTACCATTGCAGCAGCTGTCGTATATGCACCGCCTGGATCAGTAAACACGGAAATTTCAAAGGGTGGAACCATGGCTTTTTTCGCAGCATAAAACATAGACATAGCAAGGGGCATATCTCTACCACCAATAAATATGCCGGTTCGTTTTAAACCTTCCGACCCTCGTGAAAAGATCGCGTCTTGAACTATGGTTGTTACATTTTTTAATGAAATACCCGTATAAGGCATGGCAGTCCAGCCTGCATCAAATGCCATGTTGACATCAAATGCGCTCAAATTACTATCGGGGGTTATCATGTGCAAAAGATATTGTTTCTCCATTATTTTAACCTCTAATTAATTTTAAAGATGCCTAAAGTATAGTTATATATCAGTATCCCACGGGGTGGGGTGGGAAAATGACTTTAACCTATTGATTTTATTTGGTGGACCGTAAAGGAATCGAACCTATAACATCAGCATTACGAACGTCCGCTTTGGGTCGAAAGCAGTATAACAATGTTAATAGTCGAATGCCCGCTTAATACTGAAAGCGGACGTTCATGTGGAAGTGATGATAGGTAACTATTGACCCAAGCGGACATTCATACTTTGTATGAAATATTGCGCTGTCTTCATTACGAATAAATTTATATAGTTCGTTGTGCTGCTTGTATAGTATTAACAATCAATTTTGTAATCGTCATTGGTCCGACACCGCCAGGTACAGGAGTTATATATCCTGCTATTTCTTTCACAGCATCAAAATCTACATCTCCTACCAACCGACCATCATCTAGTCGATTGATACCGACATCTATTACTACGGCACCTTTCTTTACCATATCGGCAGTTATCATTTTTGGCTTGCCTGTGGCGACTACAAGTATGTCTGCCAGAGTGGTAATACTTGCGAGGTTCCGTGTTTTAGAAGTACAAATGGTTACAGTAGCATTCATTTGCAACAGCATCAGAGCCATAGGTTTCCCAACAATGTTACTCCTACCGACAATCACTGCGTGTTGTCCTTCTACGGGGACATTGATCCGTTCAATCAAACACTGGATACCATATGGTGTACAGGGTGGAAACACTGGATTGCCAACAACCAATGCTCCCATATTGTATAGGTGAAAACCATCAGCATCTTTATTGACAGAAATCGTTTCCAGAACTTTGTCATCATCAATATGATCGGGTAAAGGCAATTGAACAAGAATGCCGTGAATTTGAGAGTTATTATTTAAATCCCTAATTTGTTCCAGCAAGGCTTTCTCGCTAGTGTCGTTTGGCATTTCATGTACTTCTGAATGTAATCCTACCTCTTCACATGCCTTAATTTTATTGTTGACATACACTCTAGAAGCCGGATTGTCCCCTACAATAATGACTGCAAGGCCAGGAGTAATACCACTTTTTTTTAAGTCTTCAACATGTTCTTTCCACTCTTCACGAACACTCTTGGCAATAGCTTTCCCGTCGATTATTTTTGCAGTCATAGATATGACCTTACAGTTACTGTTTCAAATTATCAATTACAGCTTGATCAATTGCAGGATTCTGCTACATGAATGAACGTCCGCTTTATACTGAAAGCGGACATTTTATTTGTATGTCTTTTTGAGGTAGCTGATGATGTCGCTTGATTCAGGCATCCACCGCTTATCACCATCTGGCGATGTGATATGAAGTACAGGAACTGTGGCGCGATCACGTGCCACCAGCAATTCATTGCGATCATCAGTGTTCTCGTCGATATTTCGCATCTCGACTTCAATTCCCAGTTGACTGATCGTTTGCATGACCCTTTTGCAGAAAGGGCAGGTGGGAGAGTAATAAAGCGCCAGACTATCCTCTGTCGGGGTTTCGGCAGGAGCAAAATGCTCGAT
>CAZOJZ010000267.1:0-3530 GCA_964580205.1 uncultured Roseivirgaceae bacterium | reverse complement strand
AGGCCGGGTATCTGCTGGAATGATCTAGATATATCCCATCATTTTATAAACCATATAACCCACGATCTCCTTGCTGAGCTTTGTCCAACGGGTTAGGGCAAAGTCGCTGGGTATAAAAAACACCCATATAAAATGTTTTCTCTCCAAACTGTAAAAATCCGTACTATAACCAATTACCGGTAAACCCTGTTTCTCAAAACAGCCCAAAGCCCGCCGCATGTGGAAAGCGGAAGTGATCAGAAGGTATTTGTTTTTACCAACACCCGATTTTAGCATTTTGGTGGTTTGGACAGCGCTTTCATGGGTGTTCCTGGAATTGAATTCCACCATGAGGTCCCGTGCCGGTACTCCCGCCAGCCGCAAAAATTTGAACAGTTCCCAGGCTTCTTTATAACTCTGGTCCAACGGGTCACCTGTGCCACCTGACAGCAGGATCTTTTTCACCTTTTTCTGCCGGTAAAGTTGCAAGGCATGAGTCACCCGGTCCGCTCCTTTTCTAAAATACACCCGGTCGCGGGGCAACATTTTGGTTTCGGTTATTCCCGCCAGCACAATGGCCACGTCGTATTTCCCTTCCAGCTGTTCCAGGGGAGTGACAGGGACCTCCCACCATCGTATAAATTCGTTGGATAAAAAATCGTTGGTGAAAATGACCAGCAGTACAAAACCACTCACCAAAAATCTTTTTTTCCAACGGGGCTTTTTTAAGAAAAATCCCAGTATAAAACAGATCAAGACCAGGGTAATGGGCTTGATCAGGAAGACAAGGGTCTTGGATAGGATGAAAAACATGGATCCAATTTAACCATCAACCAGCAAAAATAGTAATAAAATAATTCAATGAACACCAGCCTGGTAATAGGTAGGAGCTGGTTCACCGGGTCTAAAGTTTTCTCAATCGTTGGATATGCTCAAAGGGGGAGATCATCTTTCTGAACACATCGTAATAGAGCGTCACCGTCAGCAAGATGATCATCATCCAGATGATGTACAAATTGAAGTGCAGGGTATCGAAGTACATCCCCAGAAAATGCTTTTGGGGCAAGAAAAATTGTTCTCGGAAGTCAAACAAGTGTTCGGGGTGGGCGGGGTCCATGTAAATAGGATAGATCTTCTGAATCAGGTGCCCGTCTTCTTCGATGATACGATTGGGCTCACTGGTATTTTTCACCAATATCCCGATGCTTTCATTTTGGAATTCCTCCCTCAAGTGCCCAAACGTTTCCCGCTTTTCAGGGGTTTGGTTGAGGGCAACCACTAATTGGTCTTTCAGTTGACTAGCTTTATTGTACTTATTGCCGTAGAACCGTTTGAGCGCTTTTAGAAAATTATCGGCTTGCAGAAATACAGCAGAATCGAATTTTTTTATGGTCAGGCTTTCTACAAATGAATGACTATTGCCGATGGTCTGGAACTCATGGGGAAACTCATTTCTAAGTATAAGAAAATTATTCCTCAACCTAAACCGTACCTCCGGGTCTTCGGCTTTGTTTATGTGGTTGAGGCAATAATCCAGACTGGTTTCCAGGGCCGGAATATAATACAGGTCTTTGTAGTTGGCATTTGCCATGATCTTATCGTAGGGATAGAATTGGCTCTCGAAAGGATTGTCCTTAAATTGGCTGACCATTACCGCCTCAAAAGCCCAGCGAGAGGTCATCAACTCACCTATCCAGGGTACCCGGTCCTCACTGGTAATGTGAGGATTGAGCTTATCAAACTTGACCACTACCCCGCTCAGGATCAACTGGGGTATCAGTAGCAAGGGGATTAAAATGTAAATGGTAATGGCAGAATTAAAGGTAGCGGAAATATTCAACCCCAACAGATTGGCAAAACAGGAGGTAGAAAACAAGATCATCCAGTAGGTGAGATTCATGCCATCTATTTCCAGGATGTGGTCCCCGATCATCACAAACAAGAAGGTCTGTATGGCTGAAAACCCAAACATGATCAGCATCTTAGAAAACAAGTAGCTGCTACGGCTCAGGTGCAGAAATGATTCTCTTTTTAAGATCTTCCGGTCTTTTATGATCTCTTCGGCACTTACGGTGAGCCCCATAAACAGGGCCACAATGATGCTCATAAAAAAGTAAGCGGGGATATTCACATTCTTGCTAAACAGGTAATAGTGTTCCCCGTGACCCAGGATGGGGTAGAAACGCACTATATAAGCTAGAAGAAAGGCCAGCAATGGCGCTTCAAACAGGTTGATCAACAAATATTGCCGGTTGGAGATCTTGGAAAGCAGATCACGTTGGGTAAATATGTTTAACTGCTTTAGCCGATCGGGTACCTTGAAGGTGGTCCGGGGTTCATCCTCTACCGCTTGAACAGAGGGGATTTTGGTTTTTTCTTTGAAGTACTCATACCATTTTTTTGGTGATATTTTGCGATGGTCGGTAAAACGGCCGTACTCGTTGACCACCTTGCGTTCAATGATGTTAAATACCTGCTCTGGCCTGATCACCCCAAAATCGGTGTCTTTTTCAATTAAGTTGGCGACATTTTTAAAATAACTTTCGGCGTCAATGGGATTTCCGTAGTAGATCTGGTAGCCCCCCACATCCAGGATCACCAGCTTATCAAACATTTTGAAGATATCGGATGAGGGCTGGTGGATCACCACAAAGATCATTTTGCCTTTAAGGGACAACTCCTTGAGCAGATCCATGATGTTTTCCGAATCACGGGATGAGAGTCCGGAAGTTGGTTCATCTAAGAATAAAATTGACGGTTCTCTCAATAACTCCAGGCCAATATTGACCCGTTTGCGCTGTCCCCCGCTGATGGTCTTTTGCAGGGGGTTGCCCACTTTAAGGTCTTTGGTCTCCAGAAGACCCAGGCTTTTCAGCGTGTCCAATACCAATTTTTCGAGGTACCACTTGCTTTGACCACTAAAACAGAGCCTGGCGGCAAAATAAAGGTTTTGAAAAACCGTCAGGTCCTCCATTAACAAGTCATCTTGAGGAACATAACCAATCACCCCTCGTATTTGGTCAGGCTGTCGATGAATGTCAATCTGGTTGATCAACACCTTTCCCTGGGACGGTGCTGCCTCACCGTTCAAAACATTGAGCAGGGTGGTTTTTCCGGAACCGCTACCTCCCATGATACCGATCAACTTCCCTGATTCTTCGGCAATGCTGACATCCCTTAATCCAATAGCACCATTGGGAAACTTAAACATCAGATTTTCGGCGATAAAGGAGATCTTGGAATCGGATTCCGCGCTAAGAAATTTACTTACCACATCGCTGTAGTAGATAGGATCCGTATCCTGGGAGCGGATGGTACTTCCGGTGGGAAACACTTGTATTTTCCGGTGTGTGAGTGGTACACCATTGAGGTTGATAGGGGCATCACCTTCATATTTGATGAAGTAAGTCTCAATTTCCGGTATCCTCAACACTGCCACAAAACCCGGTAAATTGGCAACCACCAAATGCCTGGTATCGGAAGGAGGATGTGCATTATTGCTATTGATGATCAGCAAGTCCTTGGAATTAATATCATGCACATCATGGGAA
>CAZOJZ010000266.1:0-2924 GCA_964580205.1 uncultured Roseivirgaceae bacterium | reverse complement strand
TATTTGAGGCAGTTTTGTAGGTAATTATGAATTATAAATTATGAATTATAATTGGTTAGTTGCTACTAGCATGCTGATACTAATAGTTCCAGGTTGCACAGTTACTGAACCTGAGCAAGTACCTTCCCAATCTATCACCTCGGACCCTTTAGATAACTACACCGACTGGGCGGTTTACAGGGGCGACAAGAAAGGAAATCAATATGCAGAACTGGCACAAATCCATGCTGCAAACGTGCATAAACTAGAGCTTACCTGGCAGTACCGAACTGGCGACGCCAGTGATCATTCCTCCATGCAGGTTAATCCTATTATGGTTAATGGGTTGTTGTACTTTTCAACTTCCACTTTAAGGGCCGTGGCATTAGACGCAGTAACCGGAGAAGAAGTATGGGTGTTTAGATCCGAAGACCATAACGAAAACGGACAGGTATTTCGTGGAAGAAGTCGGGGGGTCACCTACTGGCAATCCGAAGACGCAAAAGATCGCCGGATTTTTCATTTTGTAAAGGACAGGGTCTATGCGTTAAATGCTGAAACCGGCTCACTCATTGAAAGTTTCGGAGAGGGAGGTTTTATAGATTTACGTCAGAATCTCGATATGGACTTTGAATTAGCATCAATTGAGGTTACATCACCGGGAGCCGTTTATAAAGACATGTTGATTGTTAGCTCAAGGGTTCCCGAGGGATATGATTCCACACCCGGTCATATTAGAGCATACAATGCGATATCAGGTGCATTTGAATGGATATTCCATACCATTCCCAAAGAAGGCGAATTTGGTTTTGACACCTGGGAGTTCGAAGAAGGTGAACGGTATGGTGGCGCCAATGCCTGGGGAGGATTGACTATAGATGAACAACGTGGATGGGTCTTCTGTGCAACCGGATCTCCGTCCTTTGATTTTTATGGTGGTAATCGCAAAGGTCAGAACCTCTTCGGGAATTGTGTACTTGCATTGAATGCTCTAACCGGTGAGCGAATTTGGCATTACCAGACGGTTCATCATGATATTTGGGACTATGACAATCCACCGGCCCCAATACTGGTAACTATTAAAAATGGAGAGCAACATAAAGATGCAGTGGTCCAATTAACCAAAATGGGACTCACCTTCGTATTGGACCGAGAAACCGGTGAACCTCTATTTCCAGTGAACGAGCTTCCAGTACCTTTCTCAACTGTTGAAGGCGAACAAACATGGCCAACACAACCCGTACCTGTAAAACCACCGCCCCTTAGTCGTCAGGGTATTACAGAAATGGATTTAACAAATATCTCACCCGAGGCCCACAACTACGCCTTACAAGAGTTTAAAAAATATAAGCATGGCCCAATGTACTTGCCACCCTCCGAACAAGGAACACTGACAAGCCCGGGGTTGTTTGGAGGCGTTGAGTGGCATGGTGCTTCGTTTGACCCTTATTACAGCATACTCTATGTAAATTCCAATGATGCACCAACACTTTCAAAACTGCAAAAGACTTACATGCTTTCTCCAAATGGGGGCGCCTCGGATATTCAGATTGGTCGGTTCATTTATGTGAATAACTGCAGTTCCTGTCACGGGATTGATCGACAGGGAGTGCCCCCCGCTTATCCAGGGCTTTTCAATCTACAAAAGGATGAATCTGAAGTTAAAAACATCATCCAAAACGGGAAAAACCTAATGCCATCATTTTCACAGTTTAAAACCCCTGAATTAGAGGCGTTGTTAAAGTACCTAAAAAGTGATGAAGCCCCGTCCGAAGATGAATTCCCGATTGACCAGGAATTTCGATACGCACAGGAAGGTTACAATCGATTTAATGATCATCAGGGATTTCCGGCTATAACACCTCCCTGGGGTACCTTAAGCGCGATTGACCTGACAACCGGCGACTTTGTTTGGAGAAAGCCTCTTGGAGAATACCCAGAACTTTTAGAACAAGGGATTAGTAATACCGGTACATTAAATTATGGTGGAGCGGTTGCCACGGCAGGTGGTGTTATTTTTATAGCGGCTACCGCAGATGAAAAGTTCAGGGCTTTTGAAACAAGTCGTGGAAAACTATTATGGGAATACCAATTACCAGTTGCCGGATATGCAACTCCCAGCGTCTATATGAAGGATGGTAGACAATATGTGGTTATCGTTGCTGGCGGTGGCGGTAAAAACGGCACCCCATCAGGTGATTACGTGATGGCATTTGCCCTGCCCGAAAATGAATTGCACTCATCTATCACTGCGATAAACGAAACTCAAAAGGACAAAGAAGGCTGGATAGACCTTTTCAACGGCAAGAACCTTGATGGGTGGGTTCAAATGAACGGTTCACACACCTTTACAGTGGAAGACGGAGCAATTGTGGGCAGAACTACCCCGTTCAGCAATAACTCCTTTCTTTGCTCAATACAGGAGTTCGATAATTTTGAGTTAGAGTGTGAGGTAATGGTAGATACAATAACCAACCAGGGCATTCAATTTCGGTCATCTGCTCGCCCGGTTACAGAAAAAGATCACTCTAACTGGCGGGCTGGCCGGGTCTGGGGGCCGCAGGTAGAAATTCGCAGAAACATGGGTGATATTACTACCGGTGTGCTTTATGGGGAAGCTCTAGGAACAGGGTGGCTTTCGTCAGAAGAAAAGATGGAAAACGGTCATGATTTTTTCATTCCGGAAGGCTGGAATAAGATCCGGCTGGTGGCAGACGGACCTCGGATGCAAACTTACGTAAATGGCCATTTGGTGGAAGACCTGGTAAATGAAGAGGTTCATAAAACACACCCTAAGGGATTCATCGGGCTACAGATACATGGCATTGATGGTGAACGGCAGTTCACCATGGGATGGAAGAATATCAGGGTAAAACCCATAAAGTAAAGTGGCATCCGAAAACAATCTCTTTTATCATATGATGCTAATACAATGATTCCCAAAT
>CAZOJZ010000265.1:0-4127 GCA_964580205.1 uncultured Roseivirgaceae bacterium | reverse complement strand
GGGGAGTTTTAACATTACCCGGTGCATCGACCAAAGCACAGGCGCTTTTTATAACGGTAGCCGTTTGCTGTGCCTCATCAATTAGCGCGGCTAGATCACCTCCTTCATTAACAACCAATAATTGCACTTCCTGCAAAAGGTGTGAATCATCATTTTCAGTTTTATAAACGCCCACAGAATAATCAGACAAACTGAGTCCTAGCACACATTGATAAATCGCTGACTCAGGGAGGTGTCTCAAATCCACCAATAAAATTGATCTTATTCTTGTTTTCTCATTAACAATGAAATGACGAAACGTTTGATATGCCCCCTGGAGCTGGTGCTCTTGGCCTAATCCCAATAGGAACACTTCTCGTTGCTGTTCCTGGATCAGTAGCTGATATATTTCCTTGTGTTTACCGGAAAAACCCCCGATGACTCCGCCAGGGACCCAGGAATTGTCAATCTCAGTACCTTGAAAATATGGGGCCAATACCTGATCAATATGGTCAGGTATTTTAGTGGTCAGCTCAAATTTGATTGGTTCGGTCATTTGTTAGGCTAATCTACTATTATTCAAGGGATTTTATCAAGGGATTTTAATGATCAAAGAATAACCATTTCAGGGCAATGGGAAACTCCTCACGCCAATTTTCTTCGTTATGAACACCATCGGGGTTATGCGAAAACTTAAAGCGCAAACCTTCACCAAGGTTAGTCAATAAGTCTGCTCCAAAGCGCATCACATTGGGTAAATGGGCCTGGCTTTCCTTACCCCCGGCATACAAGTAAAGATTGGAAGATTCAACGGGAGCAAATTTCTTAGCCAACTGGTAAATCCTCGGACTGAGCCAGAGACTGGGTGAAAATATCATCATTTTGCTAAAGGTTTCCGGAAAGGTGAGACCGGCATATAAACTGATCAGTGCCCCCATAGAACTGCCGCCAATGCCCGTATGGTCACTGTCGTTGTTCACCCTATATTTATAGTCCACATAGGGCTTCAGGGTCTCCATCAAAAACTGGATGTACAGCTTGCCCTGTCCTTTGCCGTATTTTCTGGTATTGAATGGCATGTATTCATTTAACCTGTCTTCCCCGCCATGATCAATAGAAACAACCACCACATCCCCACTTCCTTGACTTGCCAGGCGACCCAGTGACTGGTCGATGGCCCAATTACCAAATGGTGATTCTTCGTCAAACAGATTTTGGCCGTCGTGCAGATAAAGTACCGGATATTCTTTATCGCTTTCATAATAATCAAATGGTAGTAACGCTGCAATCCGCCGTCGCCGCTTTAGCTGAGGAATCTCATAGTCCTCCTCTATGATTTTGATAATTGGCAAAAATCTTTTTGTCATTCGCCGCGAAAGTAACCTTTTGGGAGCAGTTGAACAATAGAATAGGGGAACAATTGAACAATTGAGCAGTTGAACATTTGATTAATAGATTATTAGATTAACGATATTAGATTGTTTTTGGGTTTTGAAATTTGATCTACAGATTAATAACGTGATTCTTTAAAGGACCTGGTGCAAGAATCAAAGGGGAGGATTTGATTAATTGATTGATAGAACATTTGAACTATTTGATTTTGAAGTTTGAGTTGGGCTTGAAACGAAATTATAAACTGGTGGTTGCTTTTGAGGTTGAGACTACTCGAATCGATATTGGCTTGATACGATTGGTTTAATATTTGCAACTAATTATTAGTTGCAACGTTATTATGAGTAGGAAAAGTAAACTAATAGATAAACTTCTTCGTGAACCTAAAGATTTTAGCTACCGTGAATTAGTAACACTTTTGCGGCACTTTGGTTATTATGAATTAAAGAAAGGAATTACTAGTGGATCCAGAAGAGCATTTGTGAACCAGAAAACCATGCATATTTTACGACTCCATAAACCTCATCCACAAAATCATTTAAAACCATATCAGTTGAAGGAAGTAATTTATGAGTTAAGAAAATTCGGATACATATGAAGAATATTCTTAAACACGGCGATTTTATGGCATCAATTCATTTCGACAGTAGCACTGAATTGCTATATGGAAAAGTTGAAGGAATTGACGACTCTCTTACTTTTGAAGGCAATTCGGTTGACGAACTAAAAATTGCCTTTACAGAAGCCATTGAGGACTATATTGATATTTGTTCCAAGATTGGGAAAAACCCTCATCGATCATACAAAGGTAGTTTCAATATCCGCATTAAGTCTGGCCTTCATAAAAAAGCTGCTTTTCGGTCGGTTGAGCTAGGAATCTCGCTTAATCAACTGGTGGAAAAAGCCATTTCGAATTTTATTGAAGGATAAATTTAGGTGTGCCATGTTATACAGGGATTGGGAATATTGACCTAATTCCTACAGGAAATCTTCATATCTTTATTTTATATAATGCAATAAACTCATTATCAGAGGTCAATTACTCATCTAACTCAAACTTACCATATCGCTAAATGAATCGTCGCACCTTCATCAAAACCACAGCTGTCAGCAGCATCACCTTTGGTATCAGCGGATTTACCGGAATGGACAAAACCCATATCCTCACGCTCAGCTTCGATGATGGTTTTAAAAATTCATTCTACAAAATTGCCGACATATACAAATCCCATGGATTGAGTGCTTGTTTCAATGTTATTGCCTCCGGGCATCTGCCTGGTTTTAAAGCAGTGGGAAAATGGATACTGCCGGAGCTTATGGGTAATTTTGATGATTGGAATACCCTGAAGTCCAGGGGCCATGAAGTTATGCCACACAGTTGGCAGCACCTCAATCTTACCGAACAACCACTGGATGAAGCGAAAGCCCTGATCGTAAAATGCCTGGATTATTTTGAGGAGAATCTTGATGGTTACAAATCGTCAGAAGCAGTATTTAATTTCCCATTCAATGCTTCTACACCTAAATTGGAAGCATTTGCCATGTCTAAGGCACTGGCCATCAGATCACATGGAGATACAGCTGTGGGTGAGATTCCAAAGCCACAAAAATCATTTCGGAAGGGCTGTTGGTCCAAAGGGCCGGAAAATATCGATAATTGGGTGGAAGAGCAGGTGAATAATTTCCTGTCATCATCAGGAGGTTGGCTTATCCTGAATACTCATGGTTTAGACCATGAAGGCTGGGGCCCTATGAGTACAGGGTATCTGGAAGGGCTCATCGCAAGATTAGTCAAGATTGAAAAACTTGAGATTATGCCCACCGCGGCGGTGCTAAAAAGAAGTTATGAATAGACTTCTATGCTCCCTCTTATTATTGCTGCTTATCTCCTGACAAAATCAACCAGAAAGGCCCAACATTACATGAACAAATTAAATATATTTACCGTCACTTACTATGCTAACCTTGATTGAAAATTTCTTTAAGATCGTTTGTTTACTAATCGTGATACTGTCAAGTCATAAAGTAAGTGCTCAAGACAAAGATGACGGTCTAACCCGCAGGAACACCATTAAATACCACTTTATTTCAACAGCGTTGTATGTGGATGAATCATTTGTATTGTCGTACGAAAGAATTACCAAACCCAATCAGAGTTTTGCTATCATGACGGGGTTTGTGAAGTTCCCGTTATCGGCCAATCTTGGATCTATTGTCAATGTAACCAGTGATGGTACCAAAAATGGGTTTACGTTTGGTGGTGAGTATCGTTTTTATTTAAAAAAGGAAAATAAATACCCGGCGCCTCATGGAGTCTTTATTGGCCCCTATGTAAATACCTATCGTTTTGGTAACGACAGAACTTTAACTATAACTCCTCCGGATGGATCGCCTCCTAATGAGGTTAGCTTAACATCGAGTATCAGTGTGATCAATATAGGATTCCAAATGGGTTATCAATTTGTGCTTAACAACCGATGGACCATAGATATGGTATTTATTGGACCATCACTATCGCGATACCATTTGAAGGCCAGGCTCGATGGGGATTTTAGCAAAGACGAAGAAGACCTCATCGGAAATGAGCTATTACTAGGCCTTCTCGATAGATTTCCATTACTTAAAGAGTTGCTAGATGATGAGGAAATAGACCTGCATGGTAATAATAATAAGTGGGCGCCGGGTTTTCGATATCAACTTAATTTGGGTTACAGATTTGGCGGTGGAAAAAAATAAAGTTAATGCAATTACTTTGA
>CAZOJZ010000264.1:0-1851 GCA_964580205.1 uncultured Roseivirgaceae bacterium | reverse complement strand
TTGAACTAATATTCTGGTAAGTGTTGGTTTCATCTCCGATTTGCCAAACCGCTCTAGCACCCAGATTCCAAATAATACCCCGTGTGGGAAAAATATCGGAATTTCTAGTGTCTAACTTGTAGTTTACAGTGCCACCGATATAATTTCTTCTAATGTCCAATAAGGGAGATGGAGAGTCGCTTCCTCTACCAATTGAGTCGGCATATTGAATAATAAATCGGTTGGGCTGGTCATCATTGTCCTCTGTATTAATATTTACCGTTCGGAAATATGTTCCAAATCTTATGGTGTGAAAATCGTTCTTCGAGGTATTTCGTATGCCTAATCCAACACGTCCATTTTGATATCTTGCCCGGTAAAATTGGGTATCTTCATCTCTTGCCTCTTCGTCCAAGGCTGTTTGGTTACCCATGCCATAGAAAAAATCAGCGAATCCTGGGGCAAAATAGTCCAAACCCATAAGAAGGTCCCAATTACCGATGGCATCCGTATACTCTGAGGTGTATCTCAAATTAAACGAACCAGATTTAGGGGCAATCATAGCGCGTATAGTATGTTTGCTTCCGAACGGCTCTTTTCTGAACTTTTGTTTTAAGAATGATGCCCCACCACCAAGAAATATACCATCATCAGGATTGTATCCACCATAAAACTGTGGAAGTATTCCATCGTACTTAAATTCCAATCTGTCATAAGAATTTACATTTCTGTCCCTGTCTGAAGTTTTGTCCTTAACTTCTCCACCGCTTTCTATTTTCATTCCTTTGATATTGTCATAAGCGATGGTGCTTTTGCCACCGTTTACTTTTGAGCTGTCCAATATCTCATCCTCCCCCTTACCTCCAATCACACGTACTTTGATGCTCTTATTCACTTCACCGGTAATTATAAATTGATCATCACTCCCAAGTCCATATAGACGCACCTCTTCTGTTTCATTGGTCTTAAAAACTCTTTGATAAATGAGGTTACCTATTGAATCTTTCTTGCTAGTCTGATATACTTTAACACTAGTTTCATTATCATTTAAGCGGTTGACTTCGAATCTTTCCCTCTTATCGGTTCCTACTACATTTACATCCTTTGCTAAGAAAAGATAGTATTTCAGAGCATATTGAGCCATGTCATCCCTTCGCTGCTTCAATTTAGCAATGATGGTTTGACCGTTCAGTTGGTAAATTTCATCCGGAAATCTTTTTATTGCACTTTCTATAATTTGATCATCCATGTTCTCGATCAGCTCATTGGCCAAGGCTATCCAATCCTCTCTGGAGGGTTGAGTTAGGAAACTCCTGTCAAAATACCTGGCATTAAATCCTAATCCTTCGATGTCTCTGATTTTGCTGTGAAATCCTTGGAATTTGGGTTGCCCCCACTTATGAGAAGTGAATTTCAATATCCCACCATCTGACCAGAAAAATGCCTGGTCCCGATCTCTGGGAATTGGTTGATAATAAGTGTGACCACTTTCATCTTTAAAGGAAGCCCATCGCCACTGATCATCATGGCGGTCCCAATCACCGATTAGCATATCCAGTAACCTGGAACGCAATACCTGGGTTTGATCAACATAGTGTTTGTGATCTTTTTGTGTATTCTTAATAACATCTGGAGTACTAACAATTTTCTTTGAATTGCCGAAACTGCTAAGTTCACTCCTGTCCTTCGCGGGTCTTTCCTCGTACAGATACAGACCATTGCTAAAATCATCCTGATAAATTCCAAACCTGGGATCATCAGGCACATATACTAACTCAGGATTGGTATGATATACCTTTGCTGCTGACGCCATTGGAGGCACCACCAAGGCAGCATAGGGGTGCGATGCTGAAACCTGATCGGCCACTAGAT
>CAZOJZ010000263.1:0-1837 GCA_964580205.1 uncultured Roseivirgaceae bacterium | reverse complement strand
AGTTGAGGGTGACTGGGAAATATAACTTCTTTGATTGCCGGAGATGCTGGATAAAGTGGGTTATTTGGAGTGAATCGCAACGGCCGCTTTCGGCCGAAAGCTGCCGTTCGCTGAAAGGCCGGAATCGACCCAAAGCAGAGGTATGTTTGAATAGGAGTATTATCCGCTTTTTATTCTTTTTTCTCTCTCCAACAAAAATTTAGTGGATTTTATCTCCGATTCAAACATACCTCCGCTTTCGGCCAATAGCGGCCGGTCGTATTTACTCTGGGAATCCCACCTTATCAAGCATTTCCTGCCAGCAGGGGTCACTGCGAAGGGGTGTGCGGGCCGTTTGCAACTGAAGTGGTCATTGTTTTAATTTCGGCAACGGTTAATAATGGTAAATTTCCGTCGTTTGGGATCTTTAATAATGTCGAAAAATTCCTGAAGATATTTGCGTGCTTCTTTCCTCTGATTGTCAGGCATGAATTCATCGTGCTCAATTGCTGCCATTATTGCTGATTCTCTAACCAGGTAATGTTCGAATGTCTGTTCCATTAATGCTTCCGGAAGACAATGTCCTAAATAGGCCCTTTCGGTTACCCTGTCAACATCGATGTTTGGGCTTGGTACAGCATAGGTAGTATTAACCAACCCTGCATAGTCAAAATCATACGGTATAGCTATTGGCATGGGGATGGATGTATCGAAGGTTTTGATGAGTTTGATGTTGTGTAACCCATTGACTGCCCAGTCAGAATTACCAATCATAAATTGAAACAGGTAAAAAAGGGCTATATTATCGGGATCCATTAATTTTAGATTAAGATTTTTATTTTTTAGTGGCATAGACTGTTGCCTTTTCGCCAATGACTCATGACTTTCGATAATGAAGGTATAACTGTGCCCTGGTTTTAGTTTTTCTCCGGTGTCGAAATAGTGAAGACGAATCATCCGAACCCTGAAACTGTTGTCGGTGATAATATTATATAGTCTGTAGATTAGATATTCGCTAAAAATATACTCCTGGTAGGTGTTTGATCCTTTGCATGGAACCACCAGTTTTAGTTTATCCAGGTCGTCCATCAACTGAAACACTTTTTCGGTTTTCTTAACATTGATCATCAATGGTGGCTGACTACAGACCTTCAGACGAAGTACGCCCCTGGGCTTAATACGGATTTCACGTGAGATGTTAATTGAATCCCATAACTTGTATATTACCGTTGCCTGCTGATATTCATCTTTGTACTTGTTTTTGATCAAGGCACGAAAATTCGTGGATACTGTTAGCTCCAAAGGCTCTTCTGGTCCAAAAATCTGAAAGGTGTCGAAAACCTGACTTGCTATTGATTTAAAGCTGGCATTGTGCTGTAGCAGGGAGTCAAAATCATAGTGAGGAGATTGGGCTGCTACAAAATCTTGACTAAAAATTAGTAGTAAACAAAGAGTGGATATTCGGGTCAACGGCTTCATTTCTAAATAGGTCTAATCACAAACTTTACCCTCGGTCCTATCTTAAGGTAATGAGAAATAAATAAAGTGTAATGATTGGACCGCTTTGGTTCGATTGTGATTAGGAACGTGAATGTCAGCTAACGGCCAATAGCGGAAATAACATCTGGCCTACGAGCCAAGGCCGATTTAAATTTAATTATAGTTGGCAGACTTACCTGAACTCCATGAATTTTCAGTTTTGCAAATCATCCCTATGTTTTTTGTCTATTGTTAGACACATTAATCTCTTTTCAAAATTCTGGAATTTGTCTCTCCTTTAGAAGGAAAATCATCAGGGACATCTTGAGTAACTTCTCCTGTGCCAGCCCATTCAGCTCCTCTCTGTAAGGTTGTTATG
>CAZOJZ010000262.1:0-6921 GCA_964580205.1 uncultured Roseivirgaceae bacterium | reverse complement strand
AGGGTGGTGTACCCATTAAGGCTGGTGAGGTGGTAATTGGGGCAATCGGTGTGAGCGGAGTTACGGGGGAGCAGGACGGTATGATCGCCCAGACCGGCGCCGATGCAATAGCGGCTATAACAGGACGTTAGCTAAAGCAGGTCACCAGTTCTTAAATTGAGGGGCGGAGGAAGCAAAAGGATCATCGGAGGTAATGGGCCTTTTGATATGCTAATCTAGACAGAAGCCAGGCTTCAAACATAGTTTCCAGGGATTCTCTGTACATTTCTGATGAACTAACTTGCCGTAGTTCTTCGATACTTTTTTGGCTGGACATAAGCTTACACCACTGTTTTGGTTTCTTCCGTTTACACTTTGCGAGGTATTCTAGTAATGTAATTAGTAATGTAACAGCAAAATAGCTTTTCTAATGGCCTATAACACCTATTATCAACTATGATTACCAAAGTTACCCATGTCTGTATAGCTACCCACCCCGTTCGATTTTCGCCATTTCCCTTTTAGGTCCCTTGGTATAATTATATATATAGTACTTTTCACAGACAGAGAGACAGAAAAAATATAACAGAAAGTGGGGTAAAGACGTTGGGTACAATATTTGAAGATACCAAAGTTCCTTTACAAAAATGGTTTATGGCTTTGTACCTTTGCTTAGTGCCTTCTTTAGATTTCAAAAGTAAACCTGGTCGGACAACTAATAGTGAGCGTAACTAATTAAAGATCAAAAAGTTACGCTCTTTTATTTTAACTAGGTCAAGTTATAGGTATAGAGATATGAGATATAACAAAGACGATAAGGTCATTTATGAAAAATACGATCCACTAAAGGGAATAACAACCGAATTAAACGCTGAGGTGATCGAGTATGATGAAAAATCATCGAGCTATAAAATAAAGATTGTAGCGACTAGTGAAACTATAGATGGTGTCAAATGGGAACAATTGGGACTCGCACCCGAAGATTAATCAATTTCTTAGGCTAGTTAGTTCGGGCCTAATTTGTTTGAAAATAATTTCATGGTTTACATATAGTTTACAGCTTAAATGGATTAAATCGAAAAATAGAAATAGTAGGAAATGTCAAATGAGAAGATTCATGGAATACTTGAATACGTCTGTGCTAATGAAGCAAAAGATGCATTCGATAGCGATGAAATCGCTCAAGCACTTAATTTATCAGTAAGCGAGGTCAATACACTTATTCGAGAAATTGAAAACAATGGGGACGCTAAGACCATTAGTGATAAGTTGAGAAGTCAAAAAGGAATCATTTCTATTTTAAAGATCACGGCAACAATTGACGCGTATAAGACCATGAAATACATGGAACCGAAATACAACCTTTACTTCAATTCTAGAACTTCTCTGTCAGGGGCATTTGTATTATTCGATATTCCTGAGAAAAAACTACCAATTATTTTAGAGGCATACAACCTAGGGAAGTCTAATTTTACGATCAGTGGACACAAGTACGTGATGGGTGACCTCCGTACCTTTAAGATTTATACTGCCGGCAAATCAGTAGATGAAAAGGAATTTTGGCAATATTGTGATGCAAATGGCTTACTTTCTGGTGGCTATTTGGGGAAGAGCTACAAACTTGAATGTCTTGGTCTGTTAGGGAAAGATGTCACAGAAGATTTTATAGGTGACTTAGAATATGGCAGTCAAAAAGAACAACAGAACGAAGTAGTATTAAAGGTGGAATTCGTTAATCAATCCAGAATTGAAGAATTAAAAGCCCTCAACCACCCAGATTTCGATTTCATCAAATTGGTTACCCTTTGTGAAGAGTTGAATGATAATTTTAAAAGGGAAAACTATTTTTCGGTGGGCATGCTTGGTAGATCTATCTTGGATCATATTCCTCCAATCTTTAATCAAAGTAACTTCTCTGCAGTAGCCTCACATCATGGAGGTAGTAGTTTTAAAAAGAGCATGGGTAACCTAAACAACTCTTTTAAACAATCCGCCCATAGATATCTACATCAACCTATAAGAAATTCGGAGAGCCTTCCTAATGCCACTCAGGTTGACTTTCGACAGGATTTGGATGTGTTGTTGGAGGAAGTAGTTAGAAAATGTAAGCCACCAAAATCATCACCTGGTATTTCAGTGGATCTCCGTTGAAACCACTAAAAAATTGAGCATAACAAGGAATCAAAAAAAAAGGATTTGGAGTTTCATAGTTCTAACACTTGGGCTGCTTGGTGTGTTGATTGCAGAGTTCTTCAATTATCAAAGGTGGGTAACCATAGTATCAGTATTAACCATTATAGTTGCATTCGTTTACCGTGAAACACCCACTGATTATATAGACAACGACACAATTTAACAACAAAGCCCCGCCACCTTCCGATGACAGGGCCATTTTTAAACCAAAAACTCAACCACATGGCACAAGTAAAAATTGAAGGCATATTTGATCATCTGGGTCACGAAATCAGACAAGCGTTAGAGGAAACCATTAAAGAACACTTTCCACGTCAAAAATTAATGTAAACTGCTAAATATTGCTTACCCTATAACTCGACACTGTTAAAATACATGCAGTTAACTTACTGTAAAATAGATATTTACAGTTAATATGTGTGCGCATGAGAGGATTCGAACCTCCACGCCCGAAAGCACTGCCTCCTGAAGACAGCGTGTCTACCAGTTTCACCACATGCGCAAGTGTGTATTCCCGAGGAATTAAAATTACCTTTTTTCTTTAATAAATCATGAAAGTAAACAAATCCATACCGTGTGATCTATCATTCCAATCAACTCAAATCTTTTATTTATTATTTTCAGCCATTGTTTATTAGCAGTATTTTTCGAAATTATCGCTGGTAACGCTGCCGGAACAATATCATCATGAAGCAAAGGATCAAGCTGAATATCTACTTTTTTACCGTCTACTTGGCTGTAACAGGTTACCTTATAACATTCTCGTGCACTGATCAGCAAGAAGATTCCGGGAAGGATGATTATATATTGTCTATTTCAGCTTTGCCAGAATACGAGAGAAATATTGATCATGCGGGATTGATTGTTAGTGCTATGAAGTGGGATGAAGACTGGCAGTTGCGCGATCGCGCCACTGGAATCTACCGCACCACTTGCTTCAGTTGTCACGGCAACAATGAACAGCCCGGGTCCCTGCCGAACTCCAACAAGTTCTGGAAGGACGCCTTAAAAAATGGATCAGACCCCTATGCTATGTACCAGACTGTAACTCGTGGATTTGGGCAAATGCCTCCCCATCCACATCTTGTGCCTAGTCAGAAATATGAAGTAGTAGCGTTTATAAGAGAAGAACTGATTAAGATCAATAACCCCAAGGAGTATTTTAATGTGGACTCCTCGTATCTGGCCAGTCTTCCCCAAGGAGAAAGTGAAGGACCAGTTCCACAACCATATCATCCATGGTCCGATATGGATTATGGCAATTGGTTGATTAGATGTTATGAGATGTCGGATTCAGATGATCCACCTAAAGTAATCTCTAATAAGGGTTCCCCTCTGCCCAATGAGGACTATAGCCAAGTTAATTTTGCGTACAAAGGAATTGCCGTTCGCCTGGATAAAGGTGAGGGAGGCATTGCAGCAGGAACCACCTTTGCACTTTTTGACCACGATCTCCTGCGTTTTGTAGGTGCATGGACAGGCAAAGGATTTATTGACTGGGAAGAGATCCTACTTGATGACCAACACAATACTTACCCACGAACTGTTGGTCAGCGCCAATTTGCCAATTCCATAACTCCAGGTTGGGCGAACCCGCTCACTGGGTCTTTTGATGATCCTCGTTCCCTAGGTTCAGACGGCAGGCCTTTTGGCCCGCTACCGAAGGATTGGGCGCATTATCAAGGTCTCTACCGACATGACAATCGAATTGTGATCAAATATACCGTCGGAGATGCTACTGTATTAGAAACTTATGATCTGGTAGAGTCGGGGGAGCAACCCATAGTAAGTCGAACTTTGCAAATAAATGGTACCAACAAACCTTTAAAACTAAGGGTCTGTCCTGACTCAACCTCCGTTTTGATCAAAGGAGGCGGTGTCAACCTTATAAGGGAGGATGGCTTTGTGGTAGTTAACACAGCTGCAAGCCCTTTAATTAATTTCACTTTATACATGTCAGCTCGTCCTCAGGAAAGACTTGAGGCATCTGTTAAATCGATGCCTGGTCCAGAGTTACTGGATAAATATACTAAAGGGAGTAAGAAGCAGTACACCGAATCGATCAGCAGCCCAATAATAGCAGGCAACCAAGAGGATCCTTATGCCGTGGATGTATTTTCCCTCCCTTTAATCAATCCCTGGAAAAGCCGAATGCGTCTGACAGGCATTGACTTTTTGGAGGGAGGAGAAGCTGCGGTGGTTTGCACCATTGATGGGGAAGTTTGGAGGGTAGAGGGGATCTCGCAAGGATCGGGCAGTACTACCTGGCACCGCATAGCTACCGGGATGTTTCAACCTCTAGGCATCAAAGTGCATCAGGGGGATATATATGTTAGCTGCAGAGATCAGATTGTAATTTTGAGGGACCTAAATGAAGATGGCGAGACAGATTTTTACGAAAGTTTTAACAGTGACCATCAGGTAACCGAACATTTTCACGAGTTTGCCATGGGACTGCAAACTGACCCTGAAGGAAACTTCTATTACGCAAAAAGTGGACGACATGCCCGTACTTCCCTGGTGCCACAGCATGGAACCCTGATCAAGGTTAGTCCTGATGGGAAGTACAGTGAAATCCTGGCCAACGGGTTTCGGGCGGCCAACGGAGTTTGTTTAAACCCAGATGGCTCCTTTTATGTGACAGATCAGCAAGGATACTGGAACCCTATGAACAGAATAAACCGGGTGACAAAAGGAGGTTTTTATGGCAATATGTGGGGATACGGGGCTCCCTCAGACTCTTCTGACAAAGCCATGATACAACCTGTCATGTGGGTGGACATGAAATATGATCGCTCTCCTTCAGAATTACTTTGGGCTGAGTCTGACCGGTGGGGGCCACTTGGAGGAAGCCTACTGAATCTTTCATACGGGTTTGGAAAAATATTTGTAGTACTAATCCAGAAAATTGGAAACAATGAACAGGGCGGTATAATAGAACTCCCCATACCCCAGTTTCCTACCGGGATCATGCGTGCCAGATTTAATCCCAGGGACGGGCAATTTTATGGCTGTGGCATGGCGGCCTGGGCAACTAGTCGCATGATACAAGTAGGAGGGTTGTATAGAGTTAGATATACGGGGAAGCCTCTCAATTTACCGATATCTATGGAGGCCTTGAAAACAGGAATAAATTTGAGATTTAGTGAACCAATTGATAAATCCACAGCGACTGACATAGATAATTTTGAGATAAATATCTGGGATATCAAAAGGAGCAGCAAATATGGTTCGGACCGGTATAATGAGCAGCAATTAGTGATCAGTAAAGTTGAAATAAGTGAAGATGCTGGATCACTCTTAATTCATCTTCAGGATATCCGCCCAACCTGTATAATGGAAATTAAATACCAGCTACAGAGTAAGCATGGAGTTGCGTTTAAAGGAGCGGTTCAAAATACCATTTACCAACTGAAATAAACTCATGCTTTTCTTCTCACCATTTTCGCTTCTATCTTAAATTCAGATTTGATCAATAACAGAAACAGGGCTGCTGAAATGCCTGCAGAACTGAACATCATACACATTACCATGATCTGATACCTGGCGGCTATAAACGGAGATACGCCTGATAGGATCTGACCGGTCATCATGCCAGGAAGTGAGACCAGACCAACAGCTAGCAGGGAATTTGTGATTGGGATGAGTGAAGACTTCAGGGCGATAATACGAGCCTGATCATAGGTCATATTGCGATTGATTTCTGCTTCCAATCTTTCCCCGGCAAGACTAATACTGTTCATAGCGCTGGCAAAGATCATCCCCGCCAGGGGTATCATATAACTTGGCAGATACCAGGGTTGCAAATTCAGAACTCCTTGAGTAATCAATATCAATATTATACCCGCACCCAAGGTGATGGACCAAAAACATTTTAGATACAATTTATTCCGAGGGATATTCATAGTTCGCAAAGCGATCCAGCTTGATGAAAAGAGCATAACTGCAAGAACAGCTATAACCACCCACGAATTATCAGCCTTAAATAGATAGGCCAAAACATATCCAATAAGCATAAGCTGAACCAGCATCCGGAAAACCGCATAAATTGAGTTTCCGTGGCCAATTTTCCATTTCCACAAAATGATAATCACCAGGACAACCGGTATGAAAGCCAGGGCCAAATTAATATAGGGTATTGTTTGAATTGAATTATTCATGTCAGTTTTTTTGCTAAAACGATAAACAAGGTATTGTTTTTGTATTTTTTGCGCAAGGCTACTTGCTTACAACGCTTTCAAATAAAAAAAAACCCCACACTATTGTGTGAGGCTTCTTGTTTGCAGAGGGTGAGGGATTACCTTTGGTGATCCCTTTCGAGGAGGACTGTTAAACTTCAAAGCCTCTCCTCGCTTTGCTCGGATGGTCTATTTATTTGTCACTCCTTGAAGCATGGCTTCAGTCGCGTTCAAATAAAAAACCCCACACTATTGTGTGAGGCTTCTTGTTTGCAGAGGGTGAGGGATTCGAACCCCCGGTACCTCGCGGTACAACGGTTTTCAAGACCGCCGCGTTCGACCACTCCGCCAACCCTCTGGGAATTTGATATTGAGCTTGCAAAGCTAATTTATTATTTGAATTTAAGCAAAAACAAAATCCTATTTAGCGGAGTTCCTCTGCCGTATTCAAAATACTGTTACTCCTTGCCGATTTATCTATGGAAGCATTAATTTCAAAACCAATTAGCATGATTACCGATAGCAATAACAGCCAGACCATCAATGCAATCAATACCCCGATGGAACCATA
>CAZOJZ010000261.1:0-2821 GCA_964580205.1 uncultured Roseivirgaceae bacterium | reverse complement strand
TGATCCGTATTTCGAAGTAGAGAATGGAGAGGAATTTTTTAGGAGTCATGTACCAGCAGAGATTGTCTTTCTGGGCGGGTTGATCTTTAATGATGATGGAACTGTCACTTTGGGTACAGCGGATGCCGGTGCCCAAATTACCTTTACTAATGTTAATGCGGTGGATCCGGATGATGACAATTGGGTAGCCTTACAACTACAAACTGTCTATCACGAATTTGCCCATACCGTACATCAGCGTTACAAACTACCGCAAGCATTTGAAACCATTTCTCCTGATGGATATACCAGCCCGGGATCCTGGTTCAACTTACGAAATGAAGAAGCATTACAAAGGGGGTTTGTCTCCCCTTATGCCACCAGCTCACCCAATGAAGATTTTGCTGAGACGGTAGCATTTTATTTATTTGAAGCTGATTTTGAGGAAATGTTTCTTATTGATGAACCGGATTGTACTGAGGCGGATTGTGCCAGTCGTAATGAAGGACGTGAGCGAATAAGGCAAAAGGTCAGCTCGATTGGGGAACATTATTTAAAATTCACAGGAGTAAATCTGGCGGAGCTAAGAGAACGAGTTCAATCCAGATTGTAGCGCTTATGGGTAGATATTTAGTCATATTTATTTTTCTGGCTCTGGTCTTCTTTGGTTGTACCACAGACGATGGTCCTAATCTGCCGCCATTTGAAGAGCGGGTCAATACCGCTATTACCACTCTTCGAATTGATCTAATCAGCCCTGCGCTAGGGTGGCGCCTGGAATACCAACCAACACCTGAGTCTGGAGTATTTTTTATGCTGTTAAGGTTCACGGACAAGGATGTGACCATCCAGTCTGATGTGGTAGCTAATGACGGCTTTTTTTTCGAGCAAACCATACCATACCGGATCGATAACGCATTGGGCTTGGAACTGATCTTAGAGACATTCGGCGCCTTTCACTACTTGTTTGAACTGGACCAGGCCACCTTTGGAGCGGAGTTTGAGTTTATATTTAAAGAGAAGAACGGTGACGATCTTATTTTTGAAAGCAAAACTGATCTTGCCAACCCAACCATTCTCACATTTGAACCGGCCAGTAGTGATGATGAGAATTCCTTTTCCAGGGAAATTGCCGCAAACCTCGATGCATTTAGTACTGTTTCTCCTCAGGCGTTGGTAGCTGTGGCTCCCCAACAACAAATCATACTGGAAGACCGTAATATTTCGGTATTCTGGTCATTGGATACACAAAAACGAAACATTACCTCTCAATTTGCGGCAGAGGGAACAGATATTGAAGATGTATTGATGAATGGAGGGATTCTGCTGAATCACAGCTCAGGATATGCGCTGCTGGATGGGTTTATGGTTTTGCAGGAACCATTGTTTTTTTCATTAGCAGGGCAAAATATCACCATTGAGCGCATCGCTTTAGAGGATTTTGATATGACTGCGCCTAATCTTTGTCCCACGGAACCAGCTAATGGCCCACGATATCAGGGGCGCTCACCAGGTGTGGGCGATGTTACTATGCTGAGTAGTCTGCTAAGTACCGACGGACAGGGCTTTCAACCCAATGTTTATACCGTAAACGTCCAATTTGTTTTTGATGGAGACGGCAATTCCTTGTCACAGGATGGGATTATTGCAGAGCACTTTCCAGATGCCTCGGGATTTATATTCCTGTATGGAGTACAATTAGCCAATCCGGATATTCCAATTTATTCGGTAGGGCTGATCCTGGGAAATGGCGATATTTATGTGCGAGAATTTGAACAGACCGTAACTGAGATCAATAGAGTGAAGATAAATTTAACAAATAATTTTTATCATTCCGGTATTCCCAATCCCGGAGACCAACAGGGATTAATAGAAGTTACTGATGAGATCTTCGCAGGTAGCGTTACCTATGCATTTGACCTTCCAGTTACCGGACTTACAGTTTACCGTTTGTTTAATCCCTGTAATAGGTACGAGGTGTTTTTGGTGCAGTAGAGCAGTGTTGACACAGTAAGCACCAAGAATCAAAAACCCCATTACTCTCTGGTCCATCTTTGGAAAGAACCATTGATCACTAAAAAGCCCCCAAGTATCACTTCAGAGCCCTTTCCTACAATAAATATTCGGGATTCAACCAGGGTGCCGTCTGAAACTAAATCGTCCAAAACAAACCTGTTTGCCCCTTCTTTCTGGATATTATTCCACTTGGTGGCGCCTAACGGAAAATTATTGCTATCTGGAGTTTTAGTGATAACTCCTTCTGTTTGATTTGGGTCTACCTCAACTTTCATCCCGTCAAGCGGAGGGTTATTGCTTTTTGTTCTTTCCCATACATCAGCCAGTGAAAAATCTTCGTCTTCAGGATATTGAAAGTCTACTCTTTTCCATCTTTGAAAGGATCCTGCAACAGAGGCGTTAAAGTTTCCAATGATTAGCTCATTGCCATAGGCTAAGATAAATATCGATGATTCATCATAAGTCCCATCACTAAATCTATCTTCAAATACATACTCATGCTCAGAAATCTTATCAATTGCCCTCCATTTTAATTCACCAACCGGGAAGGATGAACTTGGGCTAAATATTATTTCCCCCTCTGTTTCATCTGAAAATACCGTTACCTGCATTCCATCAAGAGAAGGATTATTGCTTTCAGCTCTTTCCCAGGTTCCGATAATGTCAAACTCGTCCGGAATTGGCTTGGCAGCAACTACTATATATCCTGACTTTGTTTCTGTGTCATTTGAATTTGTGCTGTTTACCGTCAAAGAAACGTTATAAGTGCCAGCAGCCAGATAGTGAACTGTTGGGTTTTGATCGGTTGAAGTTGAGGGATTGCCTC
>CAZOJZ010000260.1:0-20295 GCA_964580205.1 uncultured Roseivirgaceae bacterium | reverse complement strand
CGATTAAATTTAACCTTGCAAAGGACAGGACATAAACGACTACTTCCCATAAATTATCAATACGAGTTATCCTCCTGGATTTACCGGGTAATCCAGGAAGCTGACCAGGAGTTCAGTAGGTTTTTACATCAGCAAGGTATGCATTGGGCAACAAGAAGTTCAAGCCTTTCACATTTTCTCCAGAACTGTCTCCGACCTGTATTGTTTCGGCAACCTGGATGCCAACAGCGCCCTTTATATTTTCTTAGGAAAAAACCATATAAACCGGCGTACCGCTCCGAAGCAGGCAAGTTGGAATTGGAAGACCGGATAGACAAGAAGGGATGGATTTGACTAATTCGTTTACTTAATTTTATGGTTTTCCTGGCATTTCCTTCAGTGTTGCATCACTATTTTTACCAGATCCAAGGCAGTATTTTCATCCACTCCCGCCTTACGGGCCATTGATTTTATGTCCGGATCCCTGCCGGTATTGATTTCCGGCATCACCAATTCCAGCAGGTTGTTGAGCTTTTTGTTAACCTCAGTTTCATTTTCAGATATCTTCACTGGGAAAAGATCATCATAAGCATTTAATTGTATCTTCCTTTTCAGAATATCTTGTGCGGTGGAACCGGGTTCTTTTCCAGGCTCAATAAGTCCTGGTCGTGTTCAATGTGAGGATTCAGCTCGGTGGCGAAAAAGAAGATATCAGAACTAGATAACTCACTGTTTTGTAGACAAATGTCTCTCAGGTATTTAAAATCCATCATGTAGAACATTTGTGGAAAATTAAGTTAAACAATGTTTTGCTAAACAGAGTTGAGTAGAAAACAAATTAATCGACGAGGAACAATAACTTTAACTCGGCTTTCGCCTGAACCAAATGGCATTAATAAAATACAGCACTAACCCGGCCACCGCAATCCCCATCCCGATCAATGTTTCCATAGTCCGCTCTTGAATAACATATGCCATGATCCAGACATTGAGCAACACATATATTGCTGGGGTAATTGGATACCCCCAGGTTTTATAGGGTCTTGGCAGGGCAGGCATTTTAATACGGAGAACGAACACCCCAAATACTGTAAGTGAAGTGAAGAATGTCAACATAAATGCTGCATATATCAGGACCTGCTCAAAACTGGAGGTGTATATAAACAGCAAGGTAACAACCAGCTGAAATAGCATAGCATTTACAGGAATCCCGTTGCGACTTTTTTTACTAAATATAGCCAGCACCGGCATGTCCTCTCCCATGATCATGGAAATTCGGGGACCCACAAACACCATGGCACTCACGGTTGACACCAGTAGTAATGCGATTAACATTGACATCAATTTGCCGCCTGTGGTACCGAATATATTGATGGCTGACATGAATCCAATCTCCACCTTACCAGCAAGGTCTGCCATGGGGACGGTATAAAGAAATACGTAGTTCAATAAAACATACAGCAACAGTACAATGGCTGCTCCTGTAAATAATGACCTGGGGAGGTTCTTTCCAGGGTCTTTAATCTCCCCGGCAATATAGACCGCTGCGTTCCAACCAGTATAAGCATATGAAACATAGATCAGTGACACCGCAAAACTGGGGCTGACGATTAGTTGAATATCTGACCACTTTGGCAGTACCGAAATGCTTTGTGGGGCCGGAATGAAAACAGCAGCAACCATAAAAATCAGGATAAGCAACACCTTTAAGAATGTTGAAGTGTTTTGAAATAAACTGCCCAACCGGACACTGTAAGAATGAATAATGGAAATAACCACCACTACCATAGCTGCCAAATGGGTTCCATCAACCGATGGAAACACCACCTCAGTATATTTACCTAGTGCAATCGCTGCCAATGCTGTAGGCGCTGCAAAGCCCAGTGTTGCCGAAACCCAGCCAGATATAAAACCGATTATGGGGTGATATATCTTGGAAAGTAAATGGTACTCTCCTCCGGATCTGGGTAAGGCCGCCCCAAGCTCTCCGTAAGTCAATGCACCGCATAATGCAATTATTCCGCCTACCACCCATAAAAATATCAATGGGAAAACCACTGGCAGTTCGGCTACCTGGAACCCTAAACTAGTAAATATGCCGGTTCCCACCATGTTGGCTATTACCAGGGAAGTAGCTGTAATCAAACCTATTTTGGTAATTCCGGAACCAGTTTGTTTCAAAGATCGATTGGTTGGTTTGAGCGATTAGTCAGATCGGTTAATATCGTCAAAAAATATAATAATAATTGAAATCTTGCATGTAATAGTTTTCTTAAAATGATCGACTTTTTTTGACATCACTGACTTATATATTGCGTTCGTTAAAACTTTAAATACAATGGAAAAAAAGAGAATTATTAAGGACTACAATCAAATGCCACCTGAAATACTGGTGCAACTAAAGAACCAATACCCACATGGATATCAAGAGTATGTGTTGCGTTTTAATAATGCCAAAGGAGAATTGATCTCGGCGCTTCCATTTGAAACGGATGAAATATTTTACCTGGTAAAAATCGACACCTCAGGGGGATATCATATTGTTGATGAGGAAGATCTAGTGAATGATCTGGACGCTCTATCTGAAGCCGACGAGTTAGAATTTGATGAAACAGAAGAATAACCCGGTGACTAAGGCCTTCTACTTTTTTATTTTTTTTCTATTTCTGCGGAACCGTCTTGGTATATGACCAGGTCATAATATGAATAGTTAAAATTATCGGCGGTGTTTCTATGGCAGTCATTCTCTAAATATTGAACTTTTAATGTTTCTACCTGAAGAGGAATTCTGATAGGATTATCGCTATCAGGTTTCCTGATAATACTAATTTCCGCGGAAAGAATTGCCCTACCTGTACTGAACCTGTGTTGCTTGATCTCTTCAATGGTAATGTCTGGGTTTACGCCCCAATTGTTGGGAGTAGTTGGATGCCAGGTGGTAATATCCTGTTGGTCAACAGCTGATTGAGGACGAACCCATATGGAAAAGATCTCACCCGGTTCAGCCTTTCCGTTCCCATTTCCCCTCCCTTCTGATATCATTCCAGATGAAAAGGGATGGTCCCATCCATTCCAATCATATTTATACAAAGTAAGCTCTTCCGATCTGCCGTCAAATATTTTAATACTGGCAGATTCACTTACAGTGGTAGCATTTTTAACTAATACCTGAATGATATGTTCTCTATCTTGTGCAACTCCCCCAATGATAGCACTAATTTTGATGTATCCAGTATTCTTATAGTCATCCAAAGCTTTACCTTTTATCACCACCAGAGAGTCGATACGAATTTTACTTTGTGCAGGAACCATCACTGACTTTGGTTGACTTAGAATAGTCAGCAGATCATTGTTTTCCGTTGACACGGTGAATTCAATGGTTTGTGGCAAAGTTGACAAGTTAACTACATCTACGGAAAGAGGCGTCTCGATTTGCGGTTTCAGGTAAATATTTTCATTAATAGTATTTGTGAGAATAAACACTGGTGGTTGAAGCCATTCTCCAACAATACCGATCTCCTCCCCCATTCCTCCAGATGAGGTTATGGTCAATTTTCCCATAGAATCGGCCTTTATATCCTGGTTGCTGATGGTGTTGTTTTTGTACGAATACCGGGAAAGCGTATAGCTTTCATTTGGGATATAAAAAGGTGGCGTAGTTACTTTGATATTAAACTCTGAAAGGCTTTTAGCATATGGAAAGCGTTGCCTGGTATAAATTCCCAGTCCGTTTTTCGTTACATCATGCAAGTATATCCAACCATTTCCCTTTTTGTTACTCGATACCTGGTATCCCCAAACATCAAATGTCGGATATAAGTTAACATGTGAAAAACAAGGTACACTCTTTTTAATTTCAGAAAACAAATTTAGATGGAAGCCAAACTGCAGATCAATTCTGGCGGCATAATGTTTACAAAAATCAGCCAGATAATACTCGTTTTTAAAACCTGCACCTTCAAATGTTTCAAACAACTGTTCGGTATAATACCTGAGATAGTCCCGGTCAGTGGTGGTATGCCTGAAGGGTAAACCCCGGAAATTTCTCCATAGTTGGGTTACATCAATTGTGGTCAAATATGAAGGCGCTCCCACATCATAATATGAAGGTGAATGACAAAACTCCGAAGCGCTACTAAATAAATGGGGGTTGGTGGCAGCAATCCAAAGGGCCATCTGTCCCCCCATCGAAAGCCCGCTTACCGCACGATATTGAGGACCTGCCTTGGTATTGTACCGCAAATCAACTACGAATATAAGTTCTCGAATGTAGGATGAAAAATTGTAATAGTTACCATTCCATGAATCGACCTGTGAAGGAAAATATACCCCACACCCGGGAATCCCTGCAATGTTTCCATCTACGCTAATAATAATCACTTCATTATTGTAAACAAAATTCTCGAAATCCGCATTATTCGGAAATTCATAGGCAGCATCATCTACTTGGTTAATTGCCTTTGGGGCGGTTAACCCATAATCAGCGTAACTGTATGTTCCACTGCGCTGGTAACTGCCACCGCAACCATGAAAATAATAGATTACCGGATAGCGTACAGTAGTATCTATCGGGTTGTAATTAGGGGGTGTAAAAACCCTGAAAAACCTTGTTTCCTGGAAAGTTTTGCTATAATGACTTTCATCAGTATAGGGGTATGCCAAAAGAGGGATTAGTAACAGCGGCAATATCAGAATTTTACCGCTCACTTTAAGGTTGATTGATTCATTTTCGAAATTAGAAATATTGACCGATAATTTTTGCTTAATTTTATAATGAATTTCTAACCTTTAAATCGGATTCCGCCAGGTATGATGATTGAACGTTTAATGTTTAAATTATGAAGGAAGAAGGTCTAATGATTGACCTGCCTGATAGTAATCAAACGGTCGGTGCACTACTTATGGTTCCTGACAACATGATAGCCATGATGGTATTAGGTCATGGTGCTGGTGCTGGTATGGAACATCGATTCATGTCCCAATTAGCAGCAAACCTGAGGGAGCAAAATATTGGCACCTTGCGTTACAATTTTCCCTACATCGAACAAGGAAGGCGGTCGCCAGGTTCACCGGCAATTTCGGAAGCAACGGTAAGAGCGGCTGTGGAAAAAGTTCATTCAATCGCTCCACATGAAGTGTTATTGGTGGGTGGAAAATCATATGGCGGCCGTATGTCTTCCCAGGCACAAGCGAAGGAACCACTCCCTGGCGTATCTGGTTTGGTGTTTTTCGGATTTCCCTTACACGCTCCGGGAAAACCAGGCGACGGCCGTGGTGCCCATTTGCATTATATTGGAATTCCAATGTTGTTTCTACAAGGAAGCAGGGATAAATTAGCAGACCTGGATTTGCTGAAACCCTTGGTGGAATCACTCGATCATCACGATACCTTGCAAGTTATTGAAGGTGCAGATCATGTGTTCAATATGCTAAAATCGGCAGACAAAACAACAACAGAAGTACAACTGGAGTTAGCTGCACGTACCGCCAGGTGGGTGGCGAATATCTATCATCTCTGATCTCAAATTTCGGAATTCTTAGAATTTAGATCTGAGATCTGAGCTTTGCGATTTGAGATTCTGAAACTCGTTTCATTGGTTTTTTATCGGAGTAGGAAGGGGCCACTTTTTCATGGGTTGACTTAAATACCCCATACTTGAAAGAAAGATACCGCTTCACATCATCCAATACGATCTGATCATTAAGACCATTCAATGCCTTTGGATCCCATTGGTCCCAATAGGAGCTGATTGAAATATTTCGTTGGTCAAGAAGCCAATCTTCAAAATCTCCAGTCTTAAACATAATTGATTGACATTCATTATTGTCTAAATTCCAGAAAGTTACCTCAATATTAAAATCTGTTACTTCAATATTATTAATTTCAAAAAGTTCCATAAAAACAATGGTTACTCTACTAAATACCTTCTTAAGCTACCGATCAACTCATTAGTTTTTCCTAACTCATCCAACGGGGCCAGCGACTTGTATTTGGTAAGTACCCGGATCGCTTCTGAGTAGATTTTCATCAGCGCCAGTACCAGTCCCAGATTGTAATAAGCATTTGGAAAATCCGGTGCAATTTCTATGGCAATCTGATAGTGAAGACGGGCCAGAGCATAGTTTTTTTCCTCAGAATACAAATTGGCCAAATTGTAATGCGACTGAAAATGTCTGGGACTAGATTTTAAAGACCTAGTAAAGCAGTCAATTGCTTTTATTGTATTATTTTGAGATTCAAGAATTCCCAGATTACAGTAAGCATCAGCCACCCTGTCACCAACCTGGATAGCTCTTTTATATGCTTCTCTGGCACCATTAAGGTCACCCTGTTCATCCAATGTTAAGGCTTCTTCAAAAGAATTGATTGAGGTAAGCTGTATAATTCTTCCGGTGGGTACTTTGGGCGTAAAAAGGTTTAATTGCCCATAGTCTTCAGGTGTTTTCTTTTTCCTTTTTCGTACACGCTTTAACCCCAGCCGAGTGGTTGGGTAACTTGATAGCTTGACGATTTTAGTCATTCGTCCTAGGCCTGTTTTCGTTTTATACTTTTTGCTGAATCACCTTTTGAAGCCTTCCCGCCTGTCCGGCCGGCCGGTTTCATTGGCTTTTTCTCATCCTTGGCTTGTTCAATA
Source organism: uncultured Roseivirgaceae bacterium (assembly GCA_964580205.1). Lineage (GTDB taxonomy): Bacteria > Bacteroidota > Bacteroidia > Cytophagales > Cyclobacteriaceae > SZUA-3. The sequence goes on along the minus strand of CAZOJZ010000260.1, from coordinate 13,681 downwards.
CTGGCTTTAAGAGCTGTCATTATATCAATGGTCGGCCGTTCTTCTTCTGCCAAAGTTATGATTTCCTTACCATCTATTTTGGCTTGGATCATTTCTTTCAAAGCGTCCCTATATTTGTCCTTAAACTTCACATCCTCAAATGATTTGGACATACTTTCAACTAAGGTACGTGATAATTTAAGTTGATTCTCATCTGCTTCTTCGGTACTTAAGTCAGGAATACCATTTATGTCTCTTACATCATCAGGATATCGCAATTTGTACATTACCAAACCTTTATCTTGAGGAGCTAGTAAAACAGGACTTTCCCGATCCCTGATCACTACTTTCCCCACGCCTAGTTTGTTGGTTTCCTTCAGGGTTTCACAAAGAAGGGCATACGCCTTAATAGCGATTTCCCCATCAGGTCCTGCAAAATAAGGGGTATCATATAAAGTCGGGTGTACTTCTGAAGCATCAACAAAGGCCTCAATTTCAATGATCTTGGTGCTTCTTATTTTTACCTGCTCAATGTCTTCAGGATCAATGATGACGTATTGCCCCGGCTCGTACTGGTAACCTTTTACAATATTTTCACCAAGTACCAACTCGCCGGTACTTTTGTCTCTTTTCTCATACTTGATCGGGCTGTTGGTTTCTTTGTTAATTTGATTGAAACTGATGGTCTTTGCCGTATCGATAGCGGTATATATCCGCACCGGAATAGTTACCAAAGAAAACCTTATATGCCCCTTCCAAATGGCTCTCATTTCTCAAGATATTTTGTGCCAAATTAGCCAATAAATTGCACTTTTCCAATTTTTTAAAAGTTAATGTCTGGTCTCATCCTGATGAAAACGGGTTCTCTAAAAGTGCCATTGGGGGTTATTGAAGCGTATTCAATTTCGCAAAAAAGATTTGGTTGAATCCAGGTAGTTCTGGCATCATCAAGTGGTTTCACATCAACTACCCGCGCACTATTGGGTATTTTTAATAAACTCTTATGAACGCTGCTCAAGGTTTTTTGGTCAAACCCTGAACCCACTTTTCCTCTGTAAACCCACTGGTCTCCTGCTTTCTCAGCAATTTGTAGGGCGCCGAAATAGCTGGTACGGTCACCTTTGCCTTTGGTATAACCAATTATTGCCAGATCCACAGTTTGACGCACCTTTACCTTTATCCAATTGTCCGTGCGCTTTCCGGGAAGATATTTGCTGTGGCTGCGTTTGGCCATTATACCTTCCAGTCCCATAGATTTTGCAGCCTGAAAAAGGGCATGCCCATCTTCAATAATTTCGCTTACCCTGAACGGAGTCTCCTTTTTAATTGCGTCCTGAAGCCATTCACGCCGTCTGCTCAGTGGCTCTGAGACTATGGGCCTACCATCCAGATAGAGACAATCAAAGAGATAACAATGAACTGGGTTAGTTTTACTGGAACGTTCTATGCTACCGGCATGAGTTTGATGCATTCTGCTGATCACGTTTTTAAAATGTGGCTTTCCCTCACTATCCAGGCAAACAATCTCGCCATCAAATAATGCTGAAGTGGCCCTGAACACTTTTTCAGGAATCAAAAGCTCCGGGAATAAATGAGTAATGTCCCTTTGGCTACGACTTCTAATGGTCAGTGCCCCCTCGTCCAAGGCAATCATTACCCGTATGCCGTCCCACTTTACCTCATAAACATAATCCTCACCTAATGGCGGTTTCCTACTGGTTTTTGAAAGCATTGGCTGGATTTCATCCTGGACCCAATTGATCTGCGTGTCAGTCACCCGTTCCAGCAGCCATTCATTGCCTTTCATTTTATGCATTCTGTATTCTCCTGTTAACTCCGGACTCTCCAGTCTAAAGTAGAAACCGTTCTTTTTATTTTTGGTTTTCTCATATTTACCCAGGGCATAGCGCCACATTTTTCCTCCTCCATATTGACCCTTGGGTATAGTTCCCTCAAAAGTCAGGTACTCTATGGGATGATCCTCAACCTGTACCGCCAATCGCTTGATTCCTGGCCTGGGTGGAAGGCCCTTGGGAACAGCCCAGGACCGAAGGGTCCCATTTTCTTCTAATCTAAGGTCATAGTGTAAACGCGATGCATGATGACGGTGCACCACAAATGCCTGGTCAAACCCCACCACCAGGTCACTTTGCGGCTCTCTGGTTTTTGAAAAGTCTCTTTTTTGCTGGTAGCCAGTCAGTTGTTCAGGTGTCTTATAGGTTTCACCCGGCGGTAAGTTTTGTTTTTTCTTAGCCGCTTTTCTTTCTGTATGTAATGAAACGGCATAGGCACCCATAGACTCCCAGGCATCCCCTTCCTGGAGCACAAATTCCAATACTGTTTTGATATTAAATTGATTAGGGTCTTTGACTTCTGTCAGTTGATCCCATGTAAGCGGCATTGATACCGGGGCCACTCCCCTGCCCCGTAAGCTGTAAGGACCAATTATGCTCTGCGAACTTCTGTTGCGATAAATATCGATCAGTACTTTTCCTTTTCGGGCCTCTTTTCTAATGTGTAAGGTGGTATCAGCAGCCCTTTTTTGTACAAATGGCTTGGCAAGTGCCGACGCAGCTTCAAAGGCAGTGTGGAAATCCCATTTTGGTTCAATAGGCGTTAGTATATGTACTCCTTTCCCTCCAGTGGTCTTTACAAATGCGTGATAACCAAATTGCTCTAAATGCTGACGAAGATCCAAAGCAATATCCACCACTTGATCAAATGGGTAGCCTTCCGGTGGATCTATATCATATACGATGTAATCAGGACAATCAAAATGTGGGTTCCTGGAATGGATCTGGTGCATTTCCAGACAGGCCAGGTTGGCAAGCCAAACCACAGAGGCCACTTCCGTAGCCATCATATAGTCTTTCTTTTCCTTTCCTAAGCGTACGTAATCGATCCAGTCGGGAGCCCATGGTGGCCGGTTTTTCTGAAAGAACATCTCGCCTTCCACCCCGTCGGGAAATCTTACCAGGGAAAGCGGACGACCCTTAATATGATTTAATAGTGTAGGAGCAATATTGAGATAGTATTGAATTACCTCAGCCTTAACAATATTATTTTCTGGATACAGGACCTTATCAAGGTTGGATAATTCCAGCTTGCGTTTTCCAAGTTCTACCCATTGTGATTTTCGGGCCATATTAAATTGATAATAAATAAAATTACCCAAAACTCTTAACTTGCGACTTTTTAATCCATTTAACCTTGAAACACCACTTGATTATTGTTGGAGGGGGCATCGTAGGTCTGGCTACAGCTTATACCCTGTTACGCACAAGACCTAAGTTGAAGTTATTGCTCTTGGAAAAAGAGTCCGAAATTGGCCGCCATCAAACCGGGAACAACAGCGGGGTCATTCACAGTGGACTTTATTATAAACCAGGCAGTTTAAAAGCCCGAAATTGTATTGAAGGATATCATAAGTTGCTGAACTTTTGTGAAGAACATGAGATAGAGCATGAGATTTGCGGTAAAATCGTGGTAGCCACTGAAAAGGACCAGTTGTCCCTGCTTAAATCCCTGCATGAACGAGGGCATCAGAACGGTCTAAGGGGTCTTAAACCGATTCCTGCTGAGGCGCTCGCAGATTACGAACCACATGTCGCCGGGCTGGAAGGACTTTGGGTGCCCCAAACCGGAATTATTAATTATATGGATGTTGCCAATACCCTGGCCAGATTGATCCAGGAATCTGGAGGCGAGATACTATTGGAAAGACAGGTGATAGACATCAAAACTGGAGTTACTACGGAGGTAATAACCCAGCAGGAAACTTATAGAACCGATCTAGTGATTAGCTGTGCCGGACTGTATTCAGATCAGGTTACCAAATTTACAGAGCCCAACCTGGATATTCAAATCATCCCATTCAGAGGTGAATACTATCAATTAAAATCTGAAAAAGAGTACTTGGTGAAAAATCTCATCTACCCGGTACCCGACCCTAGTTTCCCATTCTTAGGGGTACATTTTACCAGGATGATAAAGGGAGGGGTTGAAGCTGGGCCTAACGCAGTGTTGGCATTTGCCAAAGAAGGCTATAAGAAAACAGACATAAAACCAAGTGAATTAATCGATACCCTACGCTGGCCTGGCTTTCAAAAAATTGCTTTTAAATACCTTGGTAAAGGGCTGGGAGAATTATACCGATCATATTCCAAACAGGCATTCACCAAAGCCCTGCAAAAGCTAATTCCTGAAATAACCGAAAATGACCTTATACCAGGCGGGGCAGGCGTGCGAGCACAAGCCAGTAGTCGCGATGGAGGCCTGCTGGATGACTTCTATATAGTTGAAAATAAATCAGGAATACACGTTTGTAATGCCCCTTCGCCGGCAGCAACCAGTTCGCTAGCCATTGGCGAAACCATATCTGATCTCGCCCTGGCACGCTTATAATTATGAATGAAAAATGAACAATGAACAATTGCACCCGATAATTTCTATAAATACTTTAGAAATGATGAACAAAAATAGTTTCTTTGCGTTATTACTTTGATAGCTAAATGGTATCAATGAAAAATATTATAACCAATTCATCCTTTTGTGCTTGCTGTTGCTGTTGTCTTACATCGGTTGCAGGAAGGGATTATTGAATCTGGTCAAAACAAATAACAAAGCCTTTCCTGAATTAGGAAGGGCTTTTTTTATGTCAAAATGCAAACAGTAGCACAAACAATTGTTTATAGGGACCTATCTGGATCGATTGGAAATACCCCCTTATTTCAAATTAGCAGAATCTTTCAGGATGCTAATGTAAACATCTACGCCAAACTTGAATGGATGCAGATGGGCGGCAGTATCAAAAGTCGACCTGCCTTTAACATTATTGAAAAAGCCTTGCAATCCGGGGAACTTGACTATGAAAGGGAATTATTGGATGCCAGCAGCGGAAATACTGCCATCTCTTATGCCGCTATTGGAGCAGCATTTGGTTTAAAAATTACCATTTGTTTGCCGGAAAATGCCAGTAAAGAGCGTATATCCATTTTAAAGGCTCATGGTGCAAAATTAATCTATACCTCAAAATTTGGCGGGACCGATGAAGCTCAGGCGAAAGCAAAGGAGATTAAAAAACAAGACCCGGATAGGTATTATTATGCCGATCAATATAATAACCCCAATAATTGGAAAGCACATTACCACCATACTGCTGAAGAAATCATTTCCCAGACCAATGGCGCTGTTTCTCATGTTGTGGTAGGGCTGGGAACAACCGGAACTGCTATGGGTTTAGCGCGTAGGTTGAAAGAGTTTAACCCTGAAATTAAATTGATTGGCTTACAACCAGATGTGGCCATGCATAATCTGGAAGGATGGAAACACCTGGAAACGGCATTGGTACCTGGAATATATGATCAAAGCTTGATTGATGCTAAGTTGGAAATTGATAGTGATCAGGCCTTGTTGATGGTAAAAGAAATTGCCACAAAAGAAGGGCTTATGGTAAGCCCATCATCCGCGGCCAACCTGTTGGGAGCTATAGCTGTGGCCAATGAAATTGAATCAGGAACTGTAGTAACGGTCTTCCCAGACAATGCAGATAAATATTCCGAAATCATAAATTCAATTTTTCCATGAAACTGGTGTTGAACAAAGATTTAATGGATAAAATGGTGGCTCATGCCTTAGATTCATATCCCTTGGAATGTTGTGGATTTGTATTCGGCTGCGATCAACTGGATGGACGGATAATTACGGAAGTACACACTGCCTCCAATAACCAACAGGGAGATCAACGACGCAGATTCGAAATTGATCCACGGGACTATTTAAAAGCGGAGCGGTATGCTTTAGAAAAAGAAATCACTTTACTTGGAATTTATCACAGTCATCCGGACCATCCGGCAGTACCCTCTAAACATGACCTGAAACAAGCGGTGCCATTCTTCTCATATCTGATACTTTCTACTGAAGAAAAACAAGTAAAAAAGATCACTTCCTGGCAATTGTACCACGAACAATTTGAGGAAGAAGAAATTGAAATTGAAAACAAATTTGAAACTTTAAAATAATAGAAATAATGCCTAAAATAATTATTCCCACCCCACTTCGAAAGTTCACTGGTAATCAGGCAACTATTCAGGTCGATGCGATCGATATCAGGGAGTCAATAAATGCTTTGTCTTCCCTATATCCTGATTTAAAGAAACAACTGTTCGACGACAAGGGAGAAATCCGGCAATTCGTAAGGATCTATCTGGGAGATGAGGACATCAAAGTACTAAATAATGAACAAACCCCTGTTACGCAAGACGCAGTTATTAGTATTGTTCCCGCTATAGCTGGAGGAATTGCAAATTAAACTACCGCATGAGTACAGTAAAATTTACAAAGGAAGAACTGGAAAGGTACAGTCGTCACCTGATCATTCCTGAATTTAATATTCAAGGTCAAAGACGGTTAAAGAACGCTAAGGTGTTAATTATTGGATCAGGCGGTTTAGGCAGCCCTTTACTGCTTTACCTTACGGCGGCAGGTGTAGGGACTATCGGGATAGTTGATTTTGATGTGGTGGATGAAACCAACCTTCAACGACAGGTGCTTTTTTCAGTTGATGACGTAGGAAAGCCCAAAACAACATGTGCAATACAAAGGTTGCAAGGACTTAACCCCAATGTTAATTTTATTGAACACAATACCAGGCTCACCTCAGAAAATGCATTGGAAATATTAGCTGACTATGACGTAATTGCTGATGGTACCGATAACTTTCCCACCAGATACCTGGTAAATGATGCCTGTGTTATACTCCAAAAACCTAATGTGTATGCCTCTATCTTTCGTTTCGAGGGCCAGGTTTCCGTATTTAATTATACCGATAAAGAAGGTAATACCGGACCCAATTACCGGGACTTGTTTCCATCTCCCCCTCCTCCAGGCTTGGTACCCAGTTGTGCAGAAGGCGGAGTAATTGGAGTACTCCCTGGTATCATTGGCAGTTTACAAGCCAATGAAGTAATAAAAGTGATCACTGGAATTGGCAATCCATTAAATGGCCGGTTATTTTTGTTTGATGCCCTGACATTTGAAACCAGAACACTGAATGTTCATAAAGACAAAAATCAACCAAGCATTTTGAAGTTAATTGATTATGAGGCTTTTTGTGGACTCGACCAACAGCAAGAAGACATGATAAATGTGAAAGAAATAACAGTTCAAGAGCTGGAAAAACTCAAAGATTCCGGCAAAGCATACCAGTTAATTGATGTACGGGAGCCCTACGAATATGAAATTGCCCATCTCAATGGTGAGTTGATCCCCTTGGCTCAGATTGAAGACAAGGTGGATCAGATTGATTCAAATAGAAAGGTGGTGGTTCACTGTAGAAGCGGCGTTAGAAGCGCCCAGGCTATAGAAACCCTTGAAAAGAAATTCGGTTTCACTAATCTGTACAATTTAAAGGGAGGTATTCTGGCATATGCTGATGAAATAGATAGCTCCCTGGCTAAATACTAAATTTAATCTGCAGCTGTTCGTAGTCAGAGACTACGAACCAATACATAAGCAGAAAGTCTGCAGGATATATCTTCCGTAGCTCCAAGCTACGGAAAGCTTCATGCTTGCTATTTGCAATTTGCCAACCACCAGGTTGGCATTTTTGGCATTGTTTGTGTGGTAAAATAAGCATACCGCGGTAATCAATATTGATATAGGCAAGTGTTGCAATAATAACTGTGATTTTGTCAAATTTGTGGTTTGGATTTTTTTAAAGACCTAACCTGACGGATCTTTGCATAAGTTTTACCTCTATACTCTATTCTGCTTCATTTATCAAATTCAGGTACTACAGGCCCAGGTGATCACCATTATTGACCAAAATACCCTGCAGCCGGTAGAAAATGCAATAATCTATAACCATGACTACTCCTTGTCTTTGACCACCGATCATAACGGACAAGCTGCAATAATCAACGTCTCGAATTCGGAACTGATTACTATTCAGCATCCCTCCTACGAGTCCTACATAACATCCACAGATCAACTAAAATTGACAGACTATAAGGTTGCGTTAAGACAAAGAATTATTCTGATTGATGAAGTGGTGATTTCAGCCAACCGGTGGGAACAAGACAAAAAGCAAACCCCCAATAGAATTGTTTCTATTGGTCCACAGGAAATAGAGTTTAGCAACCCGCAAACCACAGCTGATATGTTGGGTAAAACCAACCAGGTTTTTATTCAAAAAAGCCAATTAGGAGGAGGGAGTCCTATGATCAGAGGATTCGCTGCAAACTCTGTGTTAATTGTAGTGGATGGTGTGCGGATGAACAATGCTATTTTTAGAGGAGGGAATTTGCAAAATGTGATTAGCATTGACCCGTTCACATTGGAAAATACCGAAGTACTATTTGGTCCTGGGTCGGTTATGTATGGGAGTGATGCACTGGGAGGTGTTATGCATTTTAGAACCAAAACTCCGGGGTTTATTAGCGATGAAAAACCTCAGTTAGATGCCAATTCAGTTTTCAGATATTCCAGCGCCAATAATGAAAAAACCGGACATGTTGACATCAGTATTAGAGGAAATAGGGTCAGTAATTTTACCAGCTTTACCTTTAGCGATTATCAGCATTTAAAAACTGGCGATAAACGAACCAGCAAGTTTCCTGATTATGGAAAACGATTTCAATATGTACAAAGAATCAATAATAAGGACAGGGTAATACAAAACCCCAATTACAACGAACAAGTATTCAGTGGATATCATCAATTGAACCTGCTAAATAAGACGCGAATCAGGTTAAGTAATCACGCAGAACTAAGCTATACACTGAACTACAGTACCACCTCTGACATTCCACGTTATGACCGGTTGATCGAAACTGATGAAAATGGCCAGCTGAGGGCTGGGGATTGGTTTTATGGCCCACTAAAATGGTTGTCCAACAGTATTCTGGTTGGTCTTTATAATAAAAACAAATTCTTCGATGAGGCCAGACTACAGCTTACTCTTCAAAACATCAAAGAAAGCCGTCATGACAGAGATTTTGGTAGTGATTTACTTCGGATTCGTTCTGAAAAAGTAGACGTTTTCACCTTCAATTTTGATCTTGAAAAGATCTTTAACCCAAAACATACTATTTTCTACGGTCTGGAATGGTTCTATAACCAGGTGGACTCAAAAGCAGTTAAACAGGATCTTATTACCGGTAGTGAAGTGCCCATCCGTCCTCGGTATCCTGATGGAGGTTCAGACTATTCGGGGCTAGCTGCTTATTTAAGTCACAAATGGCAACCTACGGCTACCATAGCCATAACCAGTGGTCTTAGATACAATCAGATCTGGCTGAAGGCACGATATACCGATAACAATTATCCGGGAGGGATGTTTAATGTCTTTGAAGTTAACAATGGGGCCTTAAACGGAAGTCTTGGAATTGCGTGGATCCCTAAGCCAAGCTGGCAGTTTAACGCTCTTTTTTCTACAGGATTTAGAGCGCCCAATGTGGATGATATAGGTAAGATCTTTGATGGCACCAACGGAATTGTAACCGTTCCAAACGCTGATCTCAAGCCCGAATATTCATATAACACTGAATTAGGGATTACCAAATCTATTCAAGACAAGCTAAAAATTTCAGCAACTGCTTACATCATCTTCTTAGACAATGCCATAATTCAGGATGATTTTATTTATCAGGGAAATGATTCCCTTTATTTCGATGGTGAATTTAGTAAAGTCCAGGCATTGATGAATACCCGTAGTGCCCGCATATATGGCAGTAATGTCCAGTTAGATTTTGCCCTCACTCCAAGTTTGGGCTTTAGCTCTTCATACACCATAACTCAGGGGGAAGATTCAGAAAATCGCCCGCTGCGGCACACCACGCCAAATTTTGGTTATTTGGCGATTACACATCGTTACCAGCGACTTCGTACGGAGATTAGTTATCGATTTAGTGGTAAAAGGGAATTTGAAGATTTAGCACCTATTGAACAGCAAAAAACTCATCTATACACTACCGATGGTTCTTTGGCCTGGCATACATTCAATTTCTCAGGTTCATACCACCTCAGCAAAGCAATTACCATAACAGCCGGGGTGGAGAATATCTTTAACCATCACTATAGACCTTACTCCTCAGGCATTAGTGCTGCTGGTCGTAATTATGTTATCGCGCTGAAGACCAGCTTATAAATGCCATGAATCTCAGTGCACCAGGGATGCGTAGACATTTGTATTCTTATATCAATTGCGCTACCTTGCGTTGACTTATTCAACAACTAACTATTCAAATTATGGGATTACTTGAGGCGATAAAAAGATTTTTTTCAGGAGCTGCTGAGACAACTTCGGAGGTTGCTCATAGTGCTGTTAACAAATCTAAAGAAGCAACAGAGACAGCAAAACACCTGGCGGATGAAGCCATAGATAAGGCCGCTGATTTCGCGGTTGATGTGGCGGACTCTTCTTCGGAAATAGCGCACAAAGCAGCTGACAAAGCCGAAGAAGCCTGGGACAAGACAAAGGATGCTGCAAGTGCTGTAGCTGATGCTACATCTGAGGTTGCCCATGAAGCCATGGACAAAGCCAAAGAGGTAGCTAGTGACTTAAGAGATGCTGTTAAGGACACTGCAGAAAGCGCATCAGATGCAGCTGGGTTGACTAGTGATGTGGAAGATAAAGCATCATCTGAAGAAGAGAACAATATAACCAATGATATTAAAGACAATGTCGATGATAAAGAAGATGATCCTAGCGAATTGGATGATAACGAGGAGAGTAAATAAATCCTTACATAACCACAAAAAAGGCCCTTAATCAGGGCTTTTTTTGTGAATTATTATACGCGTTCTAAAAGTTAACAGATGATCCAGATAAATCATTTTCGATCAACGTTATTGCCTATCGATTGCCAGCGATGACCATGAAACCTATTAATAAAATTTCAGAAGTGCCTCAGATTTCAGTTCCTGAAGTAGCATTAATTACTGCTGATATTACATACCGGGATAAAACACTGTTGCAATGGTGTGAGGGGATTGTATCAACAATCAAATAAATGATCTAGAGCAGTCATGTAATATATCTACTGATTATTACCGGTATTTAACCTGGATTCATAATATATTACTTTACAACCAGGTTACTGCAATGAAAATATTTGCCTTACTACCAGGCCTGGCGGTATGTTTTATCTTACCGGCCCAGGCTCAAATTGATAAAGAGCGGTTTGCCATCGAATCTGTTACACAGGAATATCTGCAAGCATGGTATGAGGGCAACGACCAACTAATGGCCACTGTAGTTCACCCGCAAATGGCCAAAAAAATTGTGTTTGATACAGGAAACAAAAATGGTGCACTAGCATACCTTAGTGTAGAAGACCTGTTAGCTCAAACTAAGAAAAAACGGGCCCAAAAAGTAAACCCCCAAGATTTAATCAGGAGCATCACCATTCTCGATATATACAACAACGCCGCAATAGTCAAAGCCGAGACCCCTAATTGGATAGATTATCTACACATGGCCAAAATTTCTGGAAAGTGGAAGATTGTAAATATTCTTTGGGAACTAAAATCTGAAGGGCTGTAGAGTCAATTTCCAGGTTGATAAATAATGTGTAACTTGGATTAAACTACCCTGTTTTACATGCACATTGCCGTTTCAGGGAATATTGCCTCCGGGAAAACTACTCTTGCAGAAAAGCTTGCCCGCCATTACCATTGGACCCCGCTTTTTGAATCGGTTGACCAAAATCCCTATCTGGCAGATTTTTATAAAGACATGAAAAGGTGGGCTTTTCACCTTCAAATTCATTTTTTGAATAGTCGTTTCAATCAGGTGAAAATTATTAGGGAGTTGAGTGGAACCGTTATACAGGACAGAACCATTTATGAGGACGGCTACATTTTTGCGGCAAACCTCTACAAGTCTGGATTGATCACAGACAGAGATTATAACAACTATCTGGACCTGTTCAATTCGATGCTCAGAAATGTAAGGCCCCCGGACCTGTTAATTTATTTAAAGTCCGACATACCAAAACTTGTGGCACAAATAAAAAAGAGGGGACGTGAATACGAAAACCAAATTCAGCTGGATTATCTTAACAACCTAAATGATTTATATAAGGAGTGGATCGATCAGTACACTTTGGGAGAGCTGCTGATTGTTGACATTAACGATCTGGACTTTGAAAGAAATATCCAGGATTTTACCTCAATAATTGATAGAATTGACCCTAAGATTTAGCTAGCTACCAATCCGTATTTTTCTGTTTACCAATGTTAAATACCCGGGAAATGTTAAAGCCTAGATGAATATCTCCATCAAAAAAATCATCAGTAGTTTCAGTGATAAATCCCTTCTCTATCATTGCACGGCTATTGGTAAGATGCAATTGAAATACATGGCCCCCGGTTTCAATATCAACCCCAATTGAAAAAGAATTGTGTAAACCCGTATTTTCTGGTTTATTAATAGTGTAATAATACTCGAAATTCAAGGCCAGGCGTTTGGTGATTTTATGTCTGGCTCCTATCCCTAATGCAAATATGTCATTGTCATCTGACTCACTTTCCACCAGGTTCTTGTGTATTAAACTTGGTGTAAGTTGGACAGAAAAATTGGGGTTGAACTTTCTGGCCAGTAAAAATTGATAGGTGTAACTAGTTCGATTGGTAAAATTCCAATCCTGATCGGGAGGCGCATCCTGAGAATTGATTGCCATGCTCGTAAAAAAGACAACTGTCAAAGGTACATTTCGCATCCCTTTTTGTTGTCTTAACAATCGATACTTGATGAATCCATCATATTGCTTTTCAAATGAGCTCCTTCCGATACCAACATTGAGATTTTTTAACACCCCAAATTCCAGCCCAAATCGTATGTTCGAATCATCCAATCCAAAAAATTCTCCTATGCCATCACTAATGAGACCAAAGCGGTGAGAAATTAGAAATTCCAGTACCCCAGGAGATCTAATCTCTACGGAGTGTCCATTAATCACCCGGCTGCTTTTAAAAGTGGCTTCTGCATAGACGATTGAACTTGAGTCTACAATTTCCTGATTGAGAAGATCCATCAAATCATCCTGGGCCAATGCAGTGGTTTTCAGGCAAAAAAAGCAAAAAATAAAACAACTAGTTCGAAGCATAAGGTCTATATGTAAACTCGATACTTACTTCAATAGATTCAGCTATATTACTAAATAATATTTTGGGAATTTTTATTTTATAGTCTTTTAACAATACCGGGAATTTTGCAATCAGGGTAATTTCGTCTGGCTTTACTATAACTTCACCCACTACCTCAATCTTTTTAGTTATTCCATGAATGTTAAGTTCGCCCACAGCTACAGAACTATAAACTCCATCCGAAGATCCAAATCCGCTAATTTTTCCCTTAAAAGTAGATCTAGGATATTCCTCCGAATCCATATAATTCTCATTGAAGTGCTTTTTCATTAAGGATCTCCTGAATTCGAATTCCCTGATTGGCACTGAAAAAACTATTTCGCCGGTTGTGAGGTCTAAAATGCTGCTTACTTTCTTGTTGGTAGCTTTAATATTTTCAATAGGAGCTTCTGAAAAAAAAGTTATGACAGCGCTTTTGGAAATATATTTCTGAGCTATTGCCTGGGTATGTATGACTAATGCTATTACAATTGCTAAAATTCTCATAACATCAGTTGTTTTGTGCTCCGCTGTCTACCCAACAGGCAATATCATCGACCTGTTTGGCCGAAAG
>CAZOJZ010000259.1:0-4375 GCA_964580205.1 uncultured Roseivirgaceae bacterium | reverse complement strand
GTAACCGCACGTTACGTCCCTACCAACAAGATCGTTAAAAATCCTATGGACAAAGAAGAATTCCAGCAGTGGGAAGGGAAATGGTACGGTGAAATCTCCAGTGAACCCTTTGTAGAATTCATAAAACCCGGCACAGCCATTATACTGGATGTACAGGGAGACGGGGACACTGGTTCGGTGGGGTCGTTTAATTCTCTGGACTGGTACAGTCGTGGAGCACGTGGAATTATTTCAAATGGAGGGATCAGGGATACGGATGAGATCATTAAACAGAAAATACCTGTTTATTTGGATCATCATAATCGCGGACGGGGCATCCGGCCAGGGCGCAATGAGATCGAATCGGTAAATCACCCAGTCACTATTGGCGGAGTACTGATAAAACCTGGTGATGTGGTAGTTGCCGATGGTGATGGAGTAGTGGTTGTGCCAAGAGCATATGCTCAGCCGGTGGCGGAATACGCACGGGAAATATTGAACAATGATAAATCAGGTCGACGGGCCCTATACCAAAAACTAAATATGCCTTTAGACAAAACAGTGGAAATCGAAAAGTAAACTCCAAACAGGCCCTTGGGATACCATAAGGTTTTATTTAACTTTGGCCGCTCAATAGACATTCATGATATTGCCGGCGATAGATTACAGGATTGTATTTATTAGCTGCAGATAAGCGGATCAACAGTAATGTTCTAATGAAATTTATTTATATACCCGCTGCATGGATCTGGTTGAGTTGGCTGATCAGTTGCAGTGAACCAAATAAAACTGAGGAAGTATCTGTTATTGAACGGCCTTTGTTTCAGTTACTTGACCCTGAAAACACGGGCATTGACTTCAGAAATGATGTGGTGGATGGTGAACATTTTAATATTATATCCTATAGGAATTTTTACAATGGCGGAGGTGTAGCCATCGGCGATATAAATAATGATTCTTTACCGGATATTTTTTTTATAGCTAACCAAGGTGCCAACAAACTCTATTTGAACCTGGGAGGGTTCACCTTTAAAGACATAACAGATGAGGCTGGTGTTGGGGGATCGAAGGCATGGAGTACAGGAGTAACCATGGCGGATGTCAACGGGGACGGGTTTTTGGATATTTATGTTTGCAATTCCGGAGATATTGAAGGTGCTGATAAGAAAAATGAACTATTCATTAACAATGGTGATCTGACATTTTCAGAACGTGCTGCTGACTATAATCTGAACAATTCAGGATATTCTACCCATGCAGCTTTCTTTGATTATGACCAGGATGGGGATCTGGATTGTTATATTCTAAACAACAGTTTCAGGGATCCTGAAAAGATTGAGTTATACAAAAAGGTACGGGAACAAGAAAATGATCCGGGGGGAGATAAATTAATGCGCAATGACCAGGGCATTTTTAAAGATGTAACCAGGGAGGCCGGTATTTATAGCAGCGACATTGGATTTGGCCTGGGAGTGGCTATTGGTGATCTTAATAGTGACAATCTGCCGGATATTTATATAAGTAACGATTTCTGGGAAAGGGATTATCTCTATCTAAACAAAGGAAATGGCAGCTTTACGGAAGAGTTAATTAATCGCATCGATTATTGTTCGATTTCCAGTATGGGGGCTGACATTGCTGACATAAACAACGATGGGAGCCCGGAGATCTTTACCACCGATATGCTTCCCGGAGACAATTATAGGTTACAAACAACCATGGCTTTCGACCCTTATCACCTGGAGGACCTGCAATACCGGGCCAATTTTCACTATCAAATAACCCAAAACTGTCTGCATCTAAATGATGGGGCCGCTAATTTTCAAGAGATAGCGCTACTATCAGGGGTAGCTGCTACGGACTGGAGTTGGGGAGCCTTGATTTTTGATTTCGATAATGACGGAAACAAAGACATATTTGTTACTAATGGTATTGCCCGGGATCTAATGTCCATGGATTACCTTGATTTTACAGCAGATAGTGAGCAGCGCAAAAAGATCGTTGAACAAAAAGGCAAATTCGACCAACGTGACTTTATTGCGTACATGCCCTCAAATCCTTTAAATAATTATGCCTTTGTGGGTAATGGGCAGCTGATCTTTAAGGATCGGGCAGACTCGCTGGGATTGGGCCAACCTTCATTTAGTAACGGTTCAGCATATGGAGACCTGGATAATGATGGTGACCTTGACTTAGTAGTAAATAATGTCAATCAATTCAGTTTTGTTTATAGAAATAATGCTAACCTGGCCCCAGACAATCATTTTTTGAAGATTGAATTTAAAGGTTATACGAAAAACCCCTTCGGGATCGGCGCTAAAGTGATCGCCAAAACCGATAATAATATAATTATGCTAGAAAATTACAATACCAGGGGTTTTCAAAGCAGCATTGAGCCTTCTTTGTTATTTGGCTTGGGTGAAATCAAAGTGGTTAATGAACTTAAAGTGGTCTGGCCGGACGGAAAGGTTGAGGTACAACACCATATCAAGACGGATCAGACTATCATTTTGAACTATGATCGAGCGGTACCACCAAAGGTTGCTACAGCTCCGGAAAATACCAGCTCATTATTTAAACAAGTACCTCTGCCGAAGGAAGCCCGGCATACAGAAAACCCATACAATGACTTTGATAGTGAAATTTTGCTTCCTCGTTTGCTGTCAACTGAGGGGCCTAGACTGGTAACAGGTGATGTAAACAATGATCAACTAGAAGATTTTATCATACTTGGGGCCACCGGTGATCCAGACAAACTCTTCATCCAAAAGCCTGATGGCACTTTCCGTTTTAAAAGAAGCCCCTCATTGGCTGGTGATGCCCGCTTTGAAAGTACCTGCGGAGCCTTATTCGATCAGGATGGAGATGGGGACCTGGATCTGATGATCGGATCAGGGGGCAATGAAATTGACAAAATCCGGAGTAGCTACCTCATTCGTTTCTACAAAAATGATGGCAGCGGTAATTTCCAAGCTGATGCTACTGGTATTCCTCAGTTGATCGGCAATTTTTCTACTGTAGAAGCTGCTGATTTTGATCAGGACGGTGCCATAGATGTATTCCTTGGCGCCAGGTCCGTGCCAGGAAACTACGGATTGCCACCTCGAAGTTTTCTCCTGAGGAACGTAAACGGTACTTTCCTTGACAAAACTTCGCCGGAATTAGCGAACATAGGCATGGTTACCGATGCCAGTTGGTCTGATATTGACAACGATGGAGATAAAGATCTGCTGGTAGTGGGCGACTGGATGTCGATTCATATTTTCAAGAACGAAAATGGGAAAATTGATAAAAAAACCACAATCTCTAATAGTCAGGGATGGTGGAACCGAATTGAGGCAGTGGACCTGGACAATGATGGGGATACGGATTTCGTGGTGGGCAACTGGGGGCTTAATACTAAGTTCAAAGCCTCACTGGATAAGCCCATGTCAATGTATGTTAACGATTATGACAACAATGGAAAAAGTGAATTTATAATTAACTGGTACCCACCACGGGACCACCGGGCCTACCCCTTCGCCACTAAGATGGAGTTAACTACACAATTGCCCGGTTTACGCAAAAGAATTTTAAAATATGAGGACTATGCCCCAAAGACTTATGATTCTCTCTTTTCCTCTGAACTTAGAGCAAGTTCTGTTGCGTATGCGGCAAATTACCTGGAGAGCGCAGTATTGTGGAATCAAGGGGGCAACCAATTTGAACTGTCCGCCCTACCATTGGAAGCACAGGTTTCGCCGGTTTTTGGAATTATCGCTGATGATATGGATAACGATGGACATGTGGACATTTGGCTCGGTGGCAATTTCTATGCTTTGAAACCTCAGGTAGGCAGACATGATGCCAGCAGAGGCGTATTCCTTAAAGGAAGCTCTGACCGGAATTTTACCGCTGTGACGCCAATAAAAACCGGATTGTATGTAAAAGGGGAAGTAAGGGATGCAGTGATTATTGGCTCTAACAGAATCTTAGTGGGTAGGAACAATGATACAGCGTTGCTATTTGGAAAAGAACTTGAATAGTGATGCGTTATGAATTGAGTTTGAGGTTGATATTTTT
This sequence comes from uncultured Roseivirgaceae bacterium, assembly GCA_964580205.1. GTDB lineage: Bacteria > Bacteroidota > Bacteroidia > Cytophagales > Cyclobacteriaceae > SZUA-3. The sequence goes on along the minus strand of CAZOJZ010000259.1, from coordinate 334 downwards.
TGCCTTTCAATCATTTGAAAAAATGCCATTACCATCCGTACCCATATAGGCTCCCCAAATCACCGGCTGTTCCATTTTAATTGGGGTACTGATGCGCTTAACGCTCATCCCCAGATACCGTTGTATTTCGTTAGGATGATTGTAAGCGCAATACACGATATCCAAATAGCCATCAGCTGATTGCCATTGATTTTCAGCGAAAAAGCCATCAGATAATTGATTATATGGAAGGCTTTAGAAATATATTTTCAACCCCCTGGTTAGGTGACCTGGATGATGATGGCTATTTGGATATTGTGTATTGCGCTTACAATCATCCTAACGAAATACAACG
>CAZOJZ010000258.1:0-5113 GCA_964580205.1 uncultured Roseivirgaceae bacterium | reverse complement strand
TTTTTAAAAAATTGCCGGACGAAATCAGAGCTGTTATACTTTCATCGAATTAGTGATTTAAAAATCAATCGTTAAATATAGAATAAAATTAAATTGGCCATTCCCAGAGCCACGAGTTCAACGGCCGCTTTTGGCCGAAAGCTGCCATTGATGAAAGGCCGGAAACGACCCAAAGCGGCTGTTCGGAGATAGCTTTAACTACGAGGGGCGAATTATGAAATTTTATGCTAAATTTTTTTCGTAATTTGAATTATACAATCCATAATTGAAAAATAATGTCCCAATCCCGTTCCAACCATGATAAAGAATCTTATTCATCATCAATTCTCCGTAGAGATTTCAACAAAGTCCTTGCAGGGGGAGCTATTGGTGCCGGATTCTTAGGTACAACTCCAAATATTGCTGCAAATAAGAAATCCACGATCCGTGTTGTAAATGACAAACATCATGTAGGGGCGGACTATCACGTTGTAATGACGGAAGAATTGCTTAGCTGGAATAAGCGGCAACTTCAATGGGCCACACCACGAAATTTCCAATACCATGGACGATTTGGGGTAAAACATTTTACCAACATTATGCGAGGAAAATGGAACCTTGATGAAATGAAACGCTGGAAGGACAGCTGCGATAAGGAAGGGGTTGTTTGGGAGGCCATAAGAATGGATTCTGGCTATATTTATCATGAACCTGGGACGGATCGTGACAAGAAATTGGCGGAAGTCATAGATAATATCCAGAAAGCCTCAAAAGTAGGTGTCAAAGTGATCACCATGCACTGGACCCTGATTCCAATTAGACGAAACCTAAGTACGCCAGGGCGAGGCGGCTCCAGTTATCCTTCTTTCAAATTAGAAGAAAACTGGAAAGAGCTACCGGTCGAATCGCATGGCATTATAAATTATGAAGAGTACTGGGAGCGAATTACTTATTTTTTGCAGAACGTCATCCCGGTTTGTGAGCAGACTGATGTGAGATTGGCTGTACATCCTTATGATCCACCTGGTTTACCCAAAGGCTACCAGGGTGTTGACAACTGGAACAGCGCTCCTGTTTCTGTCTTTGATTCTCTCAAACGTTATGAATCCATTATGGACAGTGCATACAATGGGTTTCAGTTATGTCTTGGAACAATAATGGAAGGATTAACAAATCCCAAAACGGAAATCATTCCAATTGTAAAATACTTTGCAGAAAAAGGTAAGATCTACCAGATTCATATGCGAAACATAAAAGGAGGACTCCATGATTTCCAGGAAGTATACATTGATGAAGGTGAAGCTGACTTTATTGAAGTGATACGTATTTTACGGGACACGGGCTACCAATGGTCGATATGTCCTGACCATGTGCCAAAGCATCCTGACGATCCACAAGGCTATCAGGCCTTTGCTCAGGCGTTTGGATATATTAAAGGGATGATTGATTCGGCAAATTCTGAAGTGGCATAAAACGATGTTTTTACGGCCTGGCAAGATCCCGATATTTAATAATATTTTAATAATTATTGCCTTGCCCTTGTTCAACATGGATACCCAAGCAATTCAGGAGCCCATAACCACAATCTCACTCAATGCTGTTTCCGGATTACAATATGACATTGTGCGCTTTACCGTAAAGCCAGGGGCGAAGGTAAGAGTAGTGCTTACCAACCGGGATGAAATGGCCCACAATATGGTATTTACCCAGCCCGGTGCCCGTAATGAAATCGTAAATGCAGCAATGAATATGAGAGGAGAGGGACCCTCGAAAGATTATGTTCCTGAATCTGCGAATGTGTTGTGGCATATCCCGCTATTGGTGCCAGGGGAATCGGATTCTGTAACGTTTACAGCTCCACGAAAAACGGGTATTTATCCATATGTTTGCACCATCATAGGCCATGGAATGATCATGTATGGGGCTATGTATGTAACGAATGGTGTAATGCCACCACTAAAAGATGATGAGAATATCCCTGAATTCAGAAAAACAGATGAAACCGCTGAAATTAAAGATGATACTCTCAAGATGCCTTCTGGACACCCGTACAACCCTGAACCACCCTTTTTATACCGGCTGCTACTACCAGATGTAGGCCCAGCCGCAATTGCCGTTAGTTTGCCCAATAAACTATCGTATTGCTGGGATGCAGGCACCTGTCGTCTAAGATATGCCTGGAGCGGTGAATTCCTGGATATGATTGATTATTGGACCATTAAAGCGGAAGAGTATGCTAGAATTTTGGGAAAGGTATTTTACAGGGATCAGACGAAACATCCACTACGGGTTAACAACCCTAACAGTATACCGGCGGTAAAATTTAAGGGGTATAACCTTATTAAGAATTATCCCGAATTTCTATACGCCATTGATGGCATAGATGTTACTGAAATTATCTATCCCACGACTGACGGGTCAGGATTGGTCAGAACATTCAAAATACCAAAGACAGATGAAGTGATCTGGTTCGTTTTTGGTGAAAACGATGGAGCAAATTATGATTCTTCCGTTGGAGAATTTGAAAAGGGTCGTTTGAAATTATCGCCCACTGATGCAAGGGAATTTTCGATCACTATGACCAGAGCAGAAGGGGTTGAATTTTGAGAGCGAATGTTATTCTTAACTTTCTTCTTCTGTTATGTTGGGCATGTTCAACAACTTCAGAAAATAGACTGTCCGCTGAATCGTACTACATCGAAACCATTCAATTGCCAGAAGGTCTTGAAGGTGAAACCGGGGCTCTTGAGTTTTTGGCGGACGGCAGACTTGTAGCCTGTTTCCTTAGAGGGGAAGTAATGATCCATGACCCTGAGAAGGGGACCTGGGATGTATTTGCTACCGGCTTGCATGAGCCTCTTGGTTTGCTGGTCATCAGTGCATCTGAAATGTTGGTGATGCAGCGTCCGGAATTGACCCGACTGAAAGACATTGACGGTGATGGTAAAGCTGACATTTACGAAACGGTGACAGAGGATTTCGGCATGACCGGCAATTATCACGAATGGAATTATGGTCCTGTCAGTGATAAGAAAGGCAATTTGTTTATCGGTCTTAATACCGGCTCTGAGTGGGGAATTGTGATGGATGAAGTAAGAGGTAAACTTGACACAACCTTGGTGCCCGGTAAACCCAAACAAAAATTTTCAGCCGTCCCATACCGGGGTTGGATAATGAAGATCACTCCTTCTGGTGTGGTAATCCCGTATGCTTACGGTCTACGCTCACCCAACGGGTTGGTAATCGATGAGCAGGATAGGCTGTTTGTTACAGATAACCAAGGGGACTGGGTGGGTACGAGCAAGCTGTATAATATTGAGGAAGGTAAATTCTATGGCCATCCTGCCAGCCTCCTGTGGACAGAAGGATGGAACCAGGGAGATCCCTCAAAACTACCTATCGAAGATTTGAACAATATGCGCACAAAAGGGGTGGTGCTTTTCCCACATGGCATTATAAGTGCTTCACCTACTCAGCCAGTCATAGATAATACTGGTGGAAAATTCGGCCCCTTTTCAGGACAGTTCTTTATAGGTGAAATGAACCAGGAACGTATCATACGGGTAATGTTAGAGGAAGTGGATGGGCAATTGCAGGGGGCCTGTTTACCATTTTACGATAGCAAAGGCCTGAGAAAAGGCAACAATCGCCTGGCGTTTGCACCAGATGGAAGCCTTTGGGTTGGGCAAACACAGTACGGGTTTGTAGGGGATAAGGGTATCCAACGAATCGTATTTACCGGAAAGCTACCTATGGATATTTACAGCATGAACATTACGCCCACAGGCTTTGACCTGATCTTTACCCAAAAAGTAAATGGTTCAACTGCTTCCAATCCAGACAACTACAAATTCAGGCATTACTACTACGATTACCACCTAAAATACGGCTCTGACCAATATGATATTCAGGAAGTTCCGATTACTGAAATCAATATTTCCCCTGACGGTAAAAGAGTATCTTTCACCCTGGGTAAGTTAAAAGCTGGCTACGTGTATGAATTAAATTTGAAAGATATCCAATCGGAGCATGGAGAACCCACCAGAAATACCATGATTTGCTACACAGTGAATAGGGTTAAGGGGTAGGTTATGTTCACAGACTAGGTAACTATACATGCTCAACTAAGTGCAATTATAGCGTAAAAGGGTAGTTGAATATATCAAGTATAATTTCACTCCAACGGCCGCTTTTGGGTAAATTTAAGATAAGACCAAACTACTATGAAAACAAAAAACTTAGTTACTCTATTAGCTTTTTCCCTATTGTTAGTTGTATCTGGCATCCATTACGGTTGCAGTACTACAGGTAATAGTACTGCAACCAAACAGAAGCCAGAGAGAGCCTATACCAGTTTATTGGACATGTTGCGGGAACAACCCCAACTAACCATTACTGGGTCAAGAAGTAATGCGACCATACGCATTCGAGGAAATAAATCATTGTTAGGTGACAACGAGCCTCTGTTTGTAGTTGATGGCACTCCCGTGGGGACCTATAATAGTATTGCCAGTTCGATCGATGTTAATAGTGTCGAATCGATCAGGATACTAGCAGGTGCCCAGGCTAGTATCTATGGTGCCCGTGGAGCCAATGGAGTGGTACAAATAACTATGAAGTAGTGCCTGTACTTTGTGAGAATTCTTCATTAAATAGATAATGAGAATTGAACACATTACTTGCTATGAAGTGATGGTGCCGGCAAAACCTGGAACGGTGGACAGTGAGAGTATCAATAAACCCTTGCACCAGCTACCCCCGAATTACCTTGCTGGCATGGATCGGAAATTGATCTGGGTATTGTTTTGGGAGCTCAAGTGGACAAAGTCCGTCGCATAGTCTGGCATCGATCTATGCCCAAATGGGAGAAGTGGACACCGCTTTTGAATGGCTCGAAAAAGCCTACGAGGATCATGAGTATTGGATGCTCTGGGTTAAGTGGCAACTGTTCTTCAAGCCCATTCATAACGATCCTCGGTGGCAGCAGATGCTGGATAAAGTGGGGTTTCCAGAGTGAGCGTGAACGGCCGCTTTTGGCCGAAAGCAGCCGTTCATCGACAGGCCGGAAACGACCCAAAGCGGCCGGTCAGGTAATTCTAATTAGTGCACCTTCCTAGTATTTTTTGTACTTTGT
>CAZOJZ010000257.1:0-3261 GCA_964580205.1 uncultured Roseivirgaceae bacterium | reverse complement strand
GAACGATGGCTGTGGTCTACAATGGTTCGGATGTCTTTATATACATAAGGGTTAAAATGCTGTCCTCCCTGACGGTGATAAATTCCGCCTGGAATAACATGGAACATATGGGGAATTACACAGGCCGTTATGAATAACTGTCCTTTAGCATCATAATCAATACCCCAGGGATTGCTGAAACCATGGGCCACCACCTCAAAGCGTTTTTTGACAGGATGAAAGCGCCAGACCCCGCCGTTGATGTCTACACCATCTCCATTCAGCACATTAGGAAATGGGTCCTTGTGGCCATAAAGTCGGCCTTTACCATTTGGCCGACGAATTTTAGAGGGGGTGGCAAAACCCTCTAATCCGTAAAGCCAGCCATCAGGTCCCCACAACAAGCTGTTCAGGGTTTCGTGCCTGTCCCTAATGCCCCAGCCGGTAAGCAGCACTTCAATATCATCCATATCGCCCAGATCATCCCGGTTCTTATCAGGGACAAATAACAAGTTAGGAGGCGTGCCCAAATACAACCCATCGAATCCTACCGCAATAGCTGCCGGAAATGGTATACCCTCCAGAAACACAGTTCTCTTGTCCGCCACCCCATCTCTGTCAGTATCTTCTAAAATTAGAATCCGGCTGGTGCCATCATTTGAAAAGCCCGCTCCCCGGCTCTCATAATCCCTATTTTCTGCCACCCAAAGCCTGCCTTTATCATCCCAGCAAAAAGCCATGGGCTGAGTGATCATGGGTTCAGCAGCAAATACATTGACATTGAATCCATCCTTAACGGTCATAATATCCACTGCCTCCTGTGGAGTTAAGAACTTCGCCTGCAAACCCTCTTGTTGAGCGATAGACCACAATGAGGCGGCAGAATACATAGAAGCGCTACCGATATATTCATTCCATAGTTTCCTCATTTCTATATCATCTAACTCCCCGGTAAAAGCTACCAGTTGGTGTTTTATGATCTCCGTAAAACCTTTCTTAATATGCCAATCACCGCCAATGGCCCTGGTCGGGCCGACACCCAGTTGATTATCTACCCTCCAAGATGTTGGAAAACCGGTGTTCTGTGAATGATCAAATATGGCTATGTGGCCCCAGTCATCACTGTCATTTATCTCCATGCCAACGTCTATCCACATGGCCCGTTGTCCTTCTGCCAGTTGATTGCGTTGCCGGGCTGCATTGACTACCTCACCGGGAATATCCTCACTCCACGGCATTCGAAGGAACATACCGCCATAAGGAAACTCGTTGATGGTTATATCTTCTAGGGCTTTTCCGTTCCATTCCAAAGAAATGAGATACTTGTGGTCCTGCTCTTTGAATGTCCAATTTTGAGTTTCCTTCATAATAGGACGGCCATTTTCATCAAGCATATGATAGACAGTTTGCCACTTGACCTCTTCTCCGTCAGGGATAATGATGGTTGCAGATAATCGCCTCCAATGGCTTTCTCCGTTGAAATGAAAAAAGTCCCGGCCGATTTGATGCTTAATGTGTGATGGTTTATCCCTGTTATAAAACCATTTGTTAATGGTATCGGCAGGTGCACCACTACCGTTAACCCGTGTAAAACCCCAGTACAAACCAGTCTGATGCTCGTGGTGCCCGGGGCTATATTCGGTGAGAGGTCCAGTACCGTCCGGGGCCATAACAGGATGCAGAAAGGGTCGCATTCCCTCACCTGCATTTTGAACCAGAACCGGTTCTTTTCCTCCTTTTCTAAAAATCGATAGAGTGCCTGCCGAATCGTCTTGAATGATTTGAAATTTAGATGATATTTCTCTGGATGAAGTTGAGGTCTGGCAACTCATGACCAACGCCGAAATAACAAATACTGCCAGAATTATTAGGGACGAAGGACGAGGGACGAGGGACGAAGGCCTTTCATTCCTAAGATGGATGTTATCTCCTTTTTGACATAGTGCGCAATACCGCCCGCTGTCTGTACTCATAATTTATAACTTATTATTCATAATTTCTAATTGTACTAAAGTCTTACTTCACAATTTTGAGCAGCCGATTTATAAATTGCCTCAACAACAGTGATATCACGAAGACCTTCTTCTCCAGGCACTATCAGAGGTGTTCCATTCATAATGGCCAGAGCGTCCTCATCCATTTGCTTGGGTTGCTGTCGCGGTAATGGAAAATTGATCTCTGTCCCGTCTGACATACTGCCCTTGTTGCCACCGTAGCCGGAATGCGGCTCCATTTTCAGCCAGCCATTTTCATAGTTGACCTGTAAATAGTTCATGCTAATGCCAAAACTGGTATGACAAGCAGCCCTTGCGCCACTGGGAAATTCCAGCTGGAACATCATAGTCTCCTCAACCTCATGATATACCTCAGGTCTGGTGGTAGAGGCCTGTGCGGTAACAGTTATTGGCTCCTCCCCAGTAGCAAGTCTGGCCCCCTGCAAAGCGTAGACACCCATGTCACCCATGGCTCCACCTCCCATGGCTTTCTTTTGTTTCCAATGGTCGGACCTGCTATCAAAATAACCTGCTGCTGAGGTGATCATTTTCACTTTACCAAATGGCAATTCCTTACCCACTTTCATATAAGCTTGGATATTGGGGTCGTGCTGACATCGATACCCTATAGCCAGCGTAACCTTATTATCATTACAGGCTTTTATCATGGCCTTGCAGTCTTTCACTGACGGGGCCATGGGCTTTTCACACCACATGTGTTTTCCTGTCTGTGCCCCTCTGATGGTATATTCGGCGTGCATGGAAGGTGGAAGCACTACATATATGATATCGATATCCGGGTTATCAGCAATTTGATCATAATTATCATAATTGTAGATATTTTTATCCAGGATCCCGTAGTCCTGCTGCCATTTGGGTATTTTCTCCGGACTACCGGTAACGATTCCCTTGAGCTCACACTTTGCTGTTTCCTGAAGTGCCGGACCCAAAAGACTGGTACTGTAATACCCTAGTCCTACCAGTGCCACTCCTAATTTTTCTTTTTTTAGCCTGGTTGCCCCAATAAGTACATTGGAAGAAAAAACGGCAGATGAAGCAATTACTCCGGCCTGTTTAATGAACGTTCTTCTCTTAGTTTTCATGCGGAATCCTTTCTTTGGTAATAACTAACAATATATCATAGATTCTACCAATTTCATAACTGAGGTGAAATTGGTAGTCCTATTAAAACTTTACAATATCTGGCTTGCTGGTGCGGAAATTATCAAAGATTGTTGGATCGCTAAAGGAAAAGTTTACATCAAAATCAGATGATTGGATCAAATAT
>CAZOJZ010000256.1:0-4641 GCA_964580205.1 uncultured Roseivirgaceae bacterium | reverse complement strand
GATACTGTCGCCTAAGCCGGATTTACCGTGGCATGATGGTTTTGTTCAGTTTTCATTCCAGATGGCAATATTGGCTGCGGGCTGCCCTCCAGCCCGGTTGAATCTGCCGCCTACATATAATTTACCCTGGAATCTTTCAATAGCCATCACCCGGCCATCAATACCATCACCAAAAGTACTCCATCGTTGACCATTCCATTTCAGCATACCATTGTTCCTGGCTCCTGCTTTTTGATAGAGCCCTCCCACATAAAGTTCCTCATCAAAGGTTTGCATGGTATATACTTTCTCAATGGGATACGCGAATTCCCGGAACTGATTGTCTTCTAAATATCCACTTTTAAAATATAGCTTGTTCTGGTGCCCCGCCATGTAGCTTCCATCACGATTACCAGCAAAGGGAAAATATACTTCGTATTGATAGTGATCAAGGGATGTGGAGATACTGGTGAGGCCATTTTTCACTATAACCTCCTCCCATAGAAACCCATCATACTGTAAATAGAATGGTGTGTATTCGCAATCCCACCAATTTTCGAATGCAGTTGGAATACATACATCTGTTGAGGCCCTGATATAAAGAGCATTTTGGAATACCACCAGTTCGGATACATAACTCCCGCTTGGAATGGGCACATTGGTGAAATGACTGCCGCCCCACTTTAGTATATACTGTCCTCCTAAATCACCTCCAACATACAATGCTCCCTGAAATACAGACATGGCAGCAAAGGCATAATCATATTCGATTTCACCTAAAGTTTTCCAGTTTTGGCCATTCCAACGGGCGATATTTTGAGCTTTAATCCCCCCTATCTGCTGAAAAATACCTGTGACATACAGCTCATTTTGAAATACCATCAAATCGCTGATACGTCCTTCAAACAATCCCGCTGATGACCATTGACTACCATCAAATGAAGCCAAACCGTGTGCAGTAACGCCACCTATGGCAGTGAAGTCGCCGATCGCGTAGAGTCTGTCTTGAAATACCATAAACTTGATAATTTCTCCATTGGCTCCCACAGAAGGGATGGAATAAGAGCCGGCCTGATCAACTATAGTAAAAACGGATACATTTACCGTATCATAAACAACATACTTATCCTGTGACATGCTCAATTCCAGTTTATAAATACCCTGTTTGTCAGCAATAAAGGAAGTATTGGGTATGCCAGGATTTGATAGCTCTGCCTGACTGTTCTCAGGCTTTGATAGGAATTTCCAGTTGAAAGTATTGTTCAACTGATTCCGGGCAAAGGATGCTTTCAGATTAACCAGGTCACCGGTTAGGATATTGAGGTCATCCCCCGCATCTGCTACAAAATAAGGACCCTGAGAGGTCTGGAGATTTAGTTGGGGTTGGAGTTCCTGATGTTCACAAGAACTCATAATCCAAAAAACAGCAAAGAACGTCTTTATAAAACCATCAATTGAATGTATCATCCTCACAATACTTTTATTGGATCTAACTGCTCACTAGTCGTAGGTTAATCCTAAGACCGGTATATGATTAATAAAATACCAATAATTCGTTCATCCAGTTACCGCGGCCAACGCTCTTTTAGCAAAAACCCGTGCTAAATGACGACGGTAGTCCTGTGAAGCAAAATGATCGCCCATTACCTCCACATTGGAAGCTGCCATCGCGGAAGCTGTAGCTACAGTTTCAGCATCCGGAAATTTTCCTTCTAGCGCCTGTTCCACTGCTCTGTCCCGGAATGGAGTAGCTGAAACACCGGTAAAAGCCACCCGCACATTTTCACAAACTCCATTGTTTCTGGTAACCATAGCAGCACACCCTACAATAGCAAATCGTGACGCAGGCTGTTGGAATTTCAAATAGGTAGATAAGGTGTTTTCTGGCGGCCTTGGAACTCGTATTTCAGTTATTATTTCTGACTCACCCAGATCGGTAGTGAATAATCCTTTAAAAAAATCCACGACAGCAACAGTGCGCGGACCTGAGGCTCCGGTAATCACAATCTCAGCCTCCGCTGCCAATAGTGCAGCAGGCCAGTCAGCCGCCGGATCAGCATGGGCCAAACTGCCACCGATGGTTCCCTTGTTTCTAACCTGTACGTCCCCAATAGTGGCAGCTGTTTCTACCAACATAGGAATTAAATCCCCGATCAACGAGGAAGCTGCCAGCTCCCCGTGGGTGGTTCCTGCACCTATTATCAGGTGACCATCTTCTTCACGAATATAATTAAGATCCGGGATGCCGCCGATGTCGATTAAGACTGCGGGATTGTTAAAACGTAATTTCATGGCCGGCAACAGGCTATGTCCTCCTGCCAATATTTTAGCGTCAGGTCCTTTTTCCGATAAAAGGTCTATTGCTTCCTTAACAGATCCTGCTCGATAATAATCAAATTCTGATGGTATCATAATGCGGCCTCCTTAGTTTGTTTTTGCATAGCCATCCATACCCGTTCTGATGTTAGTGGCATTGGTATATCCGTTACTCCAAATGGGGCCAGGGCGTCAATAACGGCATTGACCACCGCAGGGGTAGCCCCGATAGTTCCAGCTTCACCAGCCCCTTTTACTCCTAATGGATTATGCGGACAGGGCGTAACCGTACGGTCCAGTTCGAACATGGGTAAGTCATCTGCCCGGGGCATAGTATAGTCCATATAAGATGCATTAAGCAATTGCCCGGATTCATCATAAATTGCTTCTTCAAATAATGCCTGACCTATTCCGTGGGCAATACCTCCGTGAAGTTGACCATCCACAATCATGGGGTTTATTACGTTCCCAACGTCGTCGCAGGCAACAAATCTGTCTATTCGTACTTTACCGGTTTCTTTGTCCACCTCTACTACCGCTATATGCGCACCAAAGGGATAGGTGAAATTCGCCGGGTCGTAAAAATTAGTAAAATCCAAACCCGGTTCCAGCCCTTCCGGATAGTCATGCGGTATGTATGCAGTAAGCGCCACGTCACCAAATGAAATGGACTTATCTGAGCCTTTAACGGTCCATTGACCATTTTCAAATTCTAAGTCACCTTCAGCAACTTCCAGTTTATGCGCGGCGATTTTTGCACCTTTTTCAATGACTTTCTCAATGCCCATCATTATGGCACTTCCCCCAACTGCCAGGCTACGCGACCCATAAGTACCCATACCAAATCCCACGGACTCTGAATCACCATGGATGATTTCCACGTCCTCCAAAGCAATTCCCAGTTTATCTGCTACTATTTGAGCAAAAGTAGTCTCATGTCCTTGCCCATTGGAATGGGAGCCTACATATACACTGACCTTTCCAGTAGGCTGGACCCTTACCTGAGCAGACTCATAGAGTCCAGCTCTAGCCCCCAGCGAGCCAACCATGGCAGATGGAGCAATACCGCAAGCTTCAATATAGGTAGAAAAGCCTATTCCCAGTAAGCGCCCTTCCTTTCTAGCTTGTTGCTGTTGATTACGAAATTCCTTGTAATCAACCATTTCTAAGGCCTTGGTTAGTACTTTTTCATAATCTCCGCTGTCGTACTGTAACGCCACCTGAGTCTGATAGCCTGGTTGATTCACTCCATCAAAAGCTGGTATAAAGTTTTTAAAACGAAGATCCGTGGGATCCATACTCATTTCCCTGGCGGCATTATCAACAAGTCTTTCCAATAAATAAGTCGCCTCCGGCCTTCCCGCTCCCCTACAGGCATCCACTGGTGTAGTATTAGTAAAGACCGCGGTCAGGTCAATATGAATGGCAGGTGTAGTATAAAGCCCCTGTAACAAGGTACCATGTAAATATGTGGGTACACAGGTGGAAAATGTTGATAAATACGCACCCAGGTTGGCTACCGTTTTTACCCTTAAACAAGTGATTTTCCCATTTGCATCAAACCCCATTTCGGCAGTGGTCACGTGATCACGTCCATGGGTGTCAGTCATAAAGCTCTCATTGCGCTCGGCAGTCCACTTAACCGGCCTGTTGATCTTATTAGAACACCAAACCATCAGCGCTTCCTCAATATAGTGCGGGATCTTACTGCCAAATCCTCCTCCTACGTCTGGAGAGACCACCCGTACCTTCTGCTCTGGAATATTCAGAACGAATGCCGACATTAACAGGCGGGTTAAATGTGGATTCTGCGAAGTGGTGTACAATGTATATTTGTCAGTGGCAGATTCAAAGTGACCGATTGCGCATCGTGGCTCTATGGCATTAGGAATGATCCTTTGATTGACAAATTCCAAAGTAGTCACATGATGGGCATTATCAATGGCCTCATCGGTCTTTTCCTGGTCCCCCAATCCCCAGTCAAAGCAGGTGTTGTTCGGTATATCATGGTGAACCAATGGCGCATCGGGATCAAGTGCCTCGGGACCTTTAACTACAGCATCCAGTATTTCATAGTCCACCAACACCAGTTCAGCAGCATCTTTTGCCGCTGCCGGAGATTCTGCGATTACTACCACCACGGCATCCCCCATATATCGTACCTTATCAGCGACTAACAACGGGTGAATCGGTTCTTTCATGGTATCTCCATTTTTAAAATCCACCTGCCAGCCACATGGAACGCCCCCAATCCCGGCGGCGGCTATGTCTGCCCCGGTAAATACCGCTACTATACCTTCGGCCTTTTCCGCTGCTTCGGTGTCAACACTCAATATCTTAGCATGA
>CAZOJZ010000255.1:0-1982 GCA_964580205.1 uncultured Roseivirgaceae bacterium | reverse complement strand
TAATGGCATGGCCAATTTCAAGGACAATGAAGGGAATTTGTGGTTTGGCACCATCAAAGGAGTGATGCGATATAAACCATCCGCTGACCAGTTTAATCCGACCGCTCCGGTTACCAATATTACCAAGATGAAGCTGTTCTTTAAAGATATTGATTGGAATGAAAAAAGGTACCAACAGTATCTTTCCGGAGTAAGATCGTGGCATCAGTTACCACAGGAGTTGGCTCTGCCCCATGACATGAACCATGTTTCATTCAGTTTTGAAGCACTTAGTTTTCAGGTTCCGGAAAAGGTAAAATACCAATGGAAATTGGAAGGTCTGGATAGGGATTGGTGCCCGGTAACATCTAAAACGGAAGCAGTTTATCCGAACCTGCCAGCTGGTGCCTATACATTTCAGGTAAAAGCCAGTAACAACGACGGAGTATGGAATGAAGTTCCCGCCAGTTTTTCATTTAACATCCAACCGGCATGGTGGGGTACCTGGTGGTTTAGGAGCTTTCTGGCATTATCCATAATAGGACTCATCGTTGTTTTTTATAAATGGAGGGTGCATAGTATTAAGCAGAAAAAGAACGAATTGGAGCATATGGTTGAGCAGAAAACCAAGGAGGTAGTAAAACAAAAAGATGAAATCCTGGTACAGTCAAAGAAACTAAAAGAATCCTATCAAAATTTGGAATTGCTGAGTGACGTCGGTAAAAGCATAACTGCCAATCTTACGGTAAGTAAAATAGTAGACACTGTTTATGAAAATGTAAACAATCTAATGTCAGCCGAAATTTTTTGGATCGGCATATACAATGAACAGAAAAAGGCCATCGAGTTCAACGGCGCTATAGAGGACGGTGAAAAATTGCCATCCTTTAGTTGTAAGCTATCGGAAGACGACCGGTTGGCAGTATGGTGCTTCAAAAAACGCCAGGAAGTTTTCATCAACGACTATTCCACCCAGTATAGAAAGTATGCAAGTAGAGAACTGGATGCTATAGCAGGAAAACCAACTCAATCAATTATATACGTGCCATTGGTTTCACAGGACCAGGCGTTTGGGGTTTTGTCGGTCCAGAGTTATCAGAAAAACGCCTATGACGAGATTCATTTGAGTTTGATCAGAAATATCGCGGTACACACCGAGATCGCCCTGGAAAATGCTTCTGCATACGAGAAGATTTCAGAGCAGTCCCATTGGGTGCTCCATCAAAAGAAGCAGATCGAAGCCAAGAATACGGAACTACTTGAACTTAATAAGGAGAAGAATCACTTGATTGGGATAGTAGCCCACGATCTGCGTAATCCATTAACCAGCGCCCTAACCATAGGAGGTATTCTCAAATCAGACCAGCAATTGACCGATGAACAAAGGGAATATACGGAGCATATTCTGAATGCGATGGGACGTATGAATGAAATGGTCGGCCGGATTCTGGATATAAAAGCCATCGAAAGTAAAAGCCTGGAATTAGATCTTCAAAGGACCAATCTGGCGGAAGTATTGAACGAAGTACATCAAGATTTTAAAGATGCTTTAGAGAACAAGCAATTGGAATTTAAAGTGAATTTGGAACATCCTTACCCGTTTGCTCTGGTGGACCGCAATTATTTAACTCAGGTCTACGAAAACTTAATATCGAATGCCATAAAATTTTCACCACCTCAGCGTAAAATTCAAGTAGGTTTTTTTAAAAACAATGGACAAATTATTACTGCCATCGAAGATCAGGGTCCAGGTTTGACCCAGGAAGATATGCTATTGCTATTTCAAAAGTATCAGAAGTTAAGTGCCCGGCCCACCGGTGGTGAACAGTCCACTGGATTGGGATTGTCCATAGTGAAGAAATACGTAGAGGCTATGAAAGGCTGTGTTTGGTGCGAAAGTAAGCCAGGCGAAGGCGCTATTTTTAAGGTGCAGTTTGATCTTCAGGACTAATACTCAATAACCTCGTCTACTTCAAATAACCGTGACGCTTCACCATCCCCAA
>CAZOJZ010000254.1:0-3868 GCA_964580205.1 uncultured Roseivirgaceae bacterium | reverse complement strand
GACCTACGTCAGCAATTTACCTTTAGGGATATCCCCGATAAATCCGATTTTAGGCGCATCAGGGACCTACACCAAATATTACTAACCACGATCACACATACTAAGAGGCACATTCACCAGATTAGAAGAATAAAATCACATCCTGACTTTCCCTAAATGAAGTAATGATACATGATATATCTTATTCATGATAGATTGAGTATATAGTACCCATATTTGCAATGTGGCATGCTGATCAGGTTAAATTAAAAGCTTAGTTTACAAGCAGTGGTATTTGTTTCCCCAAAGCAATTGATTATTTTCACATCTTATAATTTGTGCAAAATTTAATTTTGTCGAATGCTTGGAATGAGATGTCTTTGAAAACAAAACTACAATAGCACTATCAATTATTACTGCAATGATATTTAGGTTCTTATTAATAAGTTTTTTGCTCTTAACCGTTATTACAGTGTTCCCCCAATCAATTCCAGGTTCCTCTTCTCCTGATGGCCGATTGGCTATTTCTATTAGCGGGGATATTTGGGTAGTGCAGTTTGATAACACACCGAAATTCAAAAGAGATACCATGATCATCAAAGGAGAATGGATACAAATTACCCGTGGGAAACACAACGATCGTGATCCTGTGTGGTCACCTGATGGCAATGCAATAATTTTTTCGTCTGATAGAAACGGCCCACATGATCTTTGGCAAATTAACATCTCTCATGATAATTTACCACAGGACCCTAAACCAATAATTGAAACACCGGAAGATGAAACTCAACCTGATATTGCACAGGATGGTAGTATGGTATGGGTAAAAGGGACTGGTGTCGATGCCAACTTATGGTACAAAACCAATAATGGAAAAAAAGAACAATTAACCACAGCAATCGGTCCTGAACATTCTCCTGCTTTTTCTCCGGACGGAACTGCAATAGCATATATTTCTGAACACAAAAAGAGGAAACAACTTCACATTTTGCATCTTCAGAGCAAAAGTGAAAAAGTCATCGAAGGCAGCTTCTCTCCGGAATTTCCCAAATGGTCTCCGGATGGTAAAAGAATTACATTTTCAACCAGAGACAGAAATGTAGGAGTATGGGTTACAACCCCTGATGGAACTTACCGCAATCTGATTAGCACTTTGCGGGCTAGTTCAATCTGGTCAAAAGATGGATCTCACATAACTTTAATTTCCCTCCCACGCACTCCCCCATCCTATAATGGGGATCCTGACAGGGCAGGCATAAGATACATACGTGGGCCAAATTCAAATAAACCTGTAATATATTCAATTCCTGTCCCTCCACCCCCCGATACCTATCGGACATCATATGTTCTCAAAAAATCATCAGCTAACAAACTATACTTTGACAGATTCGATCAAATTGCTTCATTCTTAACTGCCCGCTATAAATTAGCCTCGGAACCTCTAAATACTGACTGGCCAAAGCTGCTGGCCAAGCAGAGAAAAGCTGTGGAAAATGCAAGTAATGACAGTGAGTTTGAAAACATTATTTTCGAGTTAATTCAAAACAGGCCTACTTATCGCCGGGAAATGACAGGCAAGGCTGCAGTATCCAGTGCACACCCCCTGGCCACTGCTGCCGGTGTTGAAATTCTAAAGCAAGGTGGAAATGTTGTTGATGCAGCAGTAGCAATTTCCTTTGCCCTGGGCGTGGTTGAACCTGATGCCAGTGGAATCGGGGGATACGGTGAAATGTTGATTCATCTTAGGGGAATGGATTCACCTACCAGTATCGAGTTTCTAACCAGGATCCCGGAGGCAGGCGGGCTATCGAACGGTAATCTCAATCCAATTCCACGGATTGGCCCCGTATTAGCCAACATACCTGGTACGGTTGCAGGCATGGAGATGGCATGGAAAAAATATGGCAGTAAAAAAATCAGCTGGGAAGAAATATTGGAACCAGCAATTAAACTAGCCACTAAAGGTTTTGCTTTGGATGATGCTTTTCCTACTACATTGGCAAGGGAAAAAGAAAATTATCTCGAATATGAAGGAAGCCGAAGATTATTTTTCCCCAATGGCAATGCACTATTACCTGGTGACACTTTGCGAAATCTTGATTTAGCCCGTACCCTGACCAAAATAGCCAAGAAAGGTGCAAAGGGATTTTATTCCGGTGAGATTGCAAAACGAATGGTAAAGGATTTAAACGGTATGGGGAACGTAATGACTTTAGAAGATTTATCAAGGTACCATGCGGTTGAACGTTCGCCGGTAGTGACCACCTATCGTGGTCATACTGTGTATTCGGGCCCACCGCCGGCTTCGGGTGGAGTATCACTGATTGGGAAGCTAAACCTATTAGAGCAACTCTCTGATCCGAAATCCTACATAGAAGATGCTGCAACATTTCATGCTATGATAGAGGCCTGGAAATTATCTCCATCAACCAGAGGCCGTATTGCAGATCCCGGACTATGGCCGGTGGATACTAGCCCTTTTACAGATAAGGATATGGCCAGGGAACGATGGAAATCATGTTTTAAACCTGATCAAAGTATTACCCCAAACGATAACGATTGCATTGAAAACAGAATAACGGCTGTCTGGGGCGATGATAATGTCCTGGATAATAATACTAATACAGGAACAACCGCATTCGCGGTGGCTGATGCCCAGGGAAACATGGTTTCTGTTACACAAACGCTAGGAACCTGGGGAGGTAATTTCTATGTAACATCAGGATTAGGCTTTATTTATAATGATAAACTTAGATCATACGGTTCCGATCCCAAAGGTTACAATGCCCGCATTCCATATGCCAGGAATGTAACTGGTATATCCCCTACTATGGTATTTAAAGGTATTAATGATGAAAAACAACCTTTTATAGCTCTGGGAGCAGCCGGAAACGCCTGGATTTCAGCAGCTGTGTATCAAATAATATCTGGAATTGTAGATCAAAACCTTGGACCTCAGCAAGCGATTGAGCAACCTCGGTTTTTAGTAGGTGTGAGACGCAACCAACAAAACCGTGAAATCGTTGATGAAATAGTAATTCAGGTGGAAGATGGGTACGCACCTGGAATAATTGAAACTCTTAATGGAATGGGTCATAATCTGCAGCGGATCTCTGCCCGGGGCGAATTAAGAATGGGTTATGCTGCAGTAGTAATGATAGATGGTAAAAAAGTCAGGGCGGCTGCTGACCCCAGGAGATCGGGGAAAGCAGGAGCAATTAAGTAATACAACAATGAATCAAACTCTTTGGCGATTTGTAGATAAGCATTCAACCGGTAAAAAAGTCATCTTTCTTTTTATCATCACCCAGATCATTTATGCAGTAATGGTTTTCGGTACTATTCCGAATGTAATGAGCTATGCAGATGAAATGAAATTATTGGACATGATGCCAACAGGCTATGATTTCAATTACGTAACAATCTTAATGGCAAGTTTGGGCCCGAGCGGAAGAAGCGTTTATCTGCACCAACAAATACCATTGGACATGATATATCCTTTGATGTTTGCAGTAACATATTTTTTATTATTGGCCTTGGTTTTAAAAGAAATTGTCAAATCAAAAAGTGCTTTTTACTATTTGTGTTTTATCCCCGTATTGGCAGGAGTATTTGACTACCTGGAGAACATTGGAATCATATCAATGCTCACATCCTACCCGAATATATCTAATTTATTAGCTCAAACCACTAATATTTTCACTCTGGTAAAAAGCTACTCCACAACAGTATATTTTATTATTCTGCTTATTTCAATTTTTATCTTCCTGATTAACAAATTGAGAAGAAGAATGAGCTCACAACAGTAGTCTTTACAATACATCAATTATTTCAATGATCTATGGTGACAGATTACTGTTATACTCAAGTAAAAAAGTACGAAAATCCG
>CAZOJZ010000253.1:0-8566 GCA_964580205.1 uncultured Roseivirgaceae bacterium | reverse complement strand
TGTACTATTGGTTAGGTAGAGCAAATATATAAAATGAACGGTATCTATTTGATAACATTTCGGTATCAATTTCCATTAAAGTTTTTGCCTGAAATACCCTCAGAAAACAATGTTCCAGTGGTAAGGCCCAAGGAAAAAGTTCTAAATTTGCAAATCCATCTCAAGTATGATTAGACAACCAAATCAGGTTATTAGTGAGTTGCGCAAAGAGGAATATCATCCGGTGTATTTTCTTCAAGGGGAAGAGCCCTATTATATTGATCTTATTGCAGATTTCATAGAGATTAACGCACTTGAAACAACAGCAAAAAGTTTCAATCAGATGATCATGTATGGCAAGGACAGTACCATGGATGCTGTTTTAACCAATGCACGGCGTTTTCCAATGATGTCTTTAAGGCAGGTAGTAATAGTAAAAGAGGCTCAGGAGATTGTGGATTTTGGCCGTCAGGATGCACAAAAGCTGTTGCAATCCTATATAGAAAATCCCTCGCCGTCAACGGTGTTGGTTTTTTGCTATAAATACAAAGCCCTCGATGGAAGGAAAGCTTTAACCAAGGCGATTACTAAAAATTCGATATTGGTTGATTGTAAAAAAATTTATGATGACAGGGTACCTGGCTGGGTTCTAAACTATGTACAATCTAAAAATGCAACAATAGATCAAGGCACCGCTCAGCTGTTATCGGACTACATTGGCAATAATCTTGAAAGATTAACCAGTGAAATTGACAAAGTACTAATCAATCTACCACCCCCGGCAAGAATAGACAAAGAAGTGGTCCAGAAATATGTTGGGATCAGCAAGGATTATAATGTTTTTGAATTGCAAAAAGCGCTTACTTACAAGGACAATCTCAAAGCACAGCGGATCGTACAATATTTTGCAGCCAACCCCAAACTCAATCCAGTTATTCCTATTATTGCGGTTTTATTTAGCTTTTTCTCAAAGCTGCTGGTCATACAACAATCCAAGTCTGATTCAGATGAGTCTTTGGCTAAAGAATTGAAAATAAGACCATTTTTTATAAGAGATTATATTCTGGCGGCAGGAAACTTTAATCGTGATCAGGTAATCAACAATATTGGTTATTTGCGGACAGCAGATCTGATGGTAAAAGGTGTTGGCAGTCAACGGAATTCACCAGGTGAAATTTTAAAAGAATTGATTTTTAAACTAATGCATTAACGTGGATTTTTTGTTGGGGGAACCAATAAGTGTACCCGCTTACAATAATTTTCTAAGGCAGTTGTTATCTTTACATATTTTATAGTGTTATGCTTAGAATCCATTTAGTTCTGATACTGCTGTGGGGAGGGGCTTCATTACAAGCACAAAACACACTTTACGATAGCAGGGAAGACCAACAATTCAGAACTGCAGTAGAACTGATTCAAAAGGAAAAGTACGGAGCAGCCAGGCAAGCATTCGATGCCTACATAGCACATTATCCCAATAGTATTAATAGTGAAGAAGCCCGGTATTTTCGGGCCTTTAGTGCATTGAATTTGTTCCATCCGGACGCAGAAGATCTCTATAAAGATTTTGTTAAAAAATATGATGACCATCCTAAGGCATCTTTGGCGTATTACGAACTGGGTAATTTTTACTTTAAAAAGGAAGATTACCAAAAATCAATTGAGTATTTGGAGCAGGTGCCTCTGGCCAAGTTGGATCCGTCGTACCAACTTGAGACCCGGTTTAAACTTGCTTATGGATACTTTGGCAGGAAACAGTTTGACCTGGCTTTAGAAAAGTTCAATCAAATTAAAACTTCTTCCAGCAATTACTCTGCAGCTGCCAGTTATTACGCGGGATATATCGAGTACAGGAATGGTGCTTATGATCAAGCATTAGTTGATCTTACCAGGGCTGAAAAAAGTGATTCTTACACCTCATTGGCATCCTATATGATCGCCAATGTTCTTTATAAACAAGGAAAATTTGATGAACTTCTGGAATATATCACAAAAATCATACAAGATGGATCATCAAGCAATGTTAATGAATTGTATTTACTGGCCGGGGAAGCATACTATTTTAAAGAAGAATACAAAAACGCGGCTATTAACTATAATACTTATACTGAAAAAAGCAAAAGAAAACTTTCACCAGCCATCCAATATAAACTGGCTTATGCCATGTACCTGGCCGGGGATTTTGAGCCAGCTCTTGACAAGTTCAAAACCTTAGCATCCAGGGACGAGGAAATTGGGCAATTTGCTTCTTACTACCAGGGAGACATCTATCTACAACAAGGAAATTTGAACTATGCTGTTTCCTCTTTTAACAAAGCCAGTCAAGATAATTACCATCAGGAAATCAAGGAAGCAGCAAGCTTTAAGTATTCCAAAGCACTATATGACTTAGGAAATTATTCCCAGGCCATTGATGGATTGGAGCAATTCCTGTCAACCTATCCAACCAGTCAGTTCATCAATGAGGCTGGAGATCTGTTGAGTGAAGCTTATTTATATACCAACAACTATACGCAGGCTATAGAACACCTGGAACAGATACCCAACAAAAGCCTTAGAGCGCAACAAGCTTACCAGAAGGTCACCTACTATAAGGGGACAGAATTATTTAATAACAGCAAATACTTAAATGCTGTACAGATGTTCGATAAATCACTCCAACATCCAATTGACCATGAGATTGAGCTATTGGCAAATTATTGGTCTGCAGAAGCGTTTTCCATTGGCAAGAAATACCCTGAGTCCATTAAATCTTACCAGGCAGTTCTTAATAATCTGTCTCTTAAACAGCATGAAAAATATGTCAGATCGAGATATGGATTAGGATATGCCTATTACAACACTAAGGAGTATAATCTGGCACTAAAGCAATTCTCCATATTCCTTCAGGAATACAAAAAAAATAACCATCGTTTCTATGATGATGCCATTATACGTACTGCTGATTGCCATTACGTTTTAAAAGATTACCATGCCGCAATTGACAAATATGACCTGGCAATTTCCAGAAAAAGCCACGATCAGGATTATGCTCTATTGCAAAAAGGTACGGTACTGAGTATTCAGGGAAATAAAGAAAGTGCAAAAAACAATTTTACTGCGGTAATAAATCAGTTTCCAAAATCGCGTTTTGCTGATAATGCAGTGTACCAAAGGGCACAACTTGACCTGGAGACCGGCAATTACCAAGAAGCCATCGATGGGTTTACCGATTTGATTAACAATTATCAAAAAAGCAATTTAATACAATTTGCCTATACCAAAAGGGCACTGGCTTATTATAACATCAGAAAATATGATCAAACATTGGCAGACTATCGCACCGTTTTGGACCAATATATGAATCACGAAAGTGCTCACGATGCATTGATTGGACTGCAAGAGACACTTAATCTGTTAGGTAGAAGCGCTGAATTTGACTCCTATTTTGCCAGTTACAAAAGCGCCAACCCAGGTAGTAGTTCACTGGCCAATATCGAATATGAATCAGCGGTAAATCTATACCTTAATGAAGACTATCAGAATGCTATAAATAAGTTCCAGAAATTTATTCAGTCTTATCCAGTTGACAATCACGTATATGAGGCACGGTTTTATATTGCAGAAAGCTACTACCGATCCAAAAATGATCATGAGGCTATTCGATATTATCAAACGGTAATCCAGGAAAATCGAATCACCCAGGTTAACCGGGCCATGAGAAGATTAGGGGACCTTTTGTTTGATCAGGGAAAGTATCAGGAAGCCATCAACAGCTACCAGGACCTGGAATCTGCGGCTCGAACGAAAAAAGAAAACTATTATGCCTGGTCCGGGCTCATGGAAAGTTATTTTTTGGAGAATAATTATAGTCAGGCAGACCACTATGCCCAGTTGATTCTGGAACAAGGTGGAGTGAATACCAATGCCATCAACAGATCAACGTTGATCCGTGGGAAGTCCTCTTATATGCAAAATGATCTACAATCGGCTACGGATTATTTCCTTAGTACTTTAAACACCGCTCAAGATGAAAATGGGGCCGAAGCACAATACATGATAGCCAAAATTCAATTTGAGCAAGGATTATTTAAACAGTCAAACGAAACCTTATATGACCTCAACAATAGCTTTGGCGCTTATAATTATTGGTTAGGTAAGTCATTCCTGCTAATTAGTAACAACTACATCGGTCTGGACGAAATATTTCAAGCCCGCGCAACTCTGAATTCAATTATCGAGAATGCGCCGGAAGAGGAATTTGTAGAAGAAGCTAAAAGAAAACTGGCCGAACTCGATGAGGACGAGCAGCAAGAATTACTTCTTGATGCGACTGACCAGTTTGAAGTAATAGAGAACCAAAAACCATGAGCATTAGTATCAAATGTATTTTATTACAAGCCATGATGGTCCTTGCTTCTACCATGGTTCTGATGGCACAGAATGACCAATGGAATGAGGATGGGGCTATACAAGATGCTGAAGTGATAATTGAAAAGGAGCGGCACATCACTCTTGAAAACGCCAACAGAGGATATGAAAAAGTTTCACCGCTGCCGGTTCAGGTAAATAAAGTACCACAAACATATTCTTTTGACCCTATTAACTACACGGCCACCCCCTTCACCCCAAATATCAGGGTAAACCGAATCAAAGAACAACCACTCCCAAAGCTTTATGGAAATTATGTCAAAGGAGGAGTTGGTAACTATGGGACAACTTATCTGGAGGGCTATTTCAACAACAAGCGCAGCGAAACGCACATGATAGGGGGCTATATAATATCCCATAGTTCAAGTCGCGGACCCGTAGATAAGGGGAACTCCGCCACCAGCAATTTTTCACTAGGCTTTGATGGCAGCTACTTTACGGAATCTGTGACATTTAAAGGAGCTGCAGATTATCAAAGGGAAAAGTTGTTTTATTATGGATATACGCCGGGTACGGAGGTGGATGGTGATACCATAAAGCAAATTTACAGCGGCATTGAAATTACCCTGGGCATGGAAGACCGAAAGAAAAATGAAGGAATAGATTTTTCTCTTGACGGAAAATTCACGTCGTTGGGAGACAACTTTAACACTAATGAAAATCAAGGGGCATTTAACTTTCTGAGTAGTTATGTGGTAAATGATCAGTTAGAATTCAAACTCCAAAGTGATCTGTATTTGACCAAAAGAAGTATTCAGGGTAATAAGCAAAATCGTAATTTTTTTAGGGTAAGGCCTTCCGTTTACACGAAAATATCCAATTTTAATATTGAGGTTGGAGTGAATGTGGTTTATGAGAACGACACTATTCAGAATGCCAACAAAGTGCATGTTGCTCCGGTGGCTATAGCATCGATAAACCTGTCAGACCATGTATCGTTTTATGCTGGAATCTCTGGCGATGTGGATTACAGATCATTAAAAAGCTATATAGAAGAAAACCCCTATCTTGGATCAAGTGTAACCTTGTCCCATAATATCAAGACGTTTGAAGTGATAGGCGGACTAAAAGGCAACCTGTGGGATAACCTAATTTTTCATACCGGGCTTTCCATTGGTTCCTATGACAATCTTGCTTTTTATGCAACCAGCAGTACGGATTCAACCAGATACGATATTCTTTATGACCTGGATAACCCATCGGTAGTACATTTTTTTGGAGAACTTGGGTACAGTAAAGCAGAAAACCTCGTGTTAAACTTCCGGGGAGATATTTATGGCTACGACACCAAATCACTGAAAGAACCGTGGGGAAGGCCAACTTATTCCATTAAAATTTCCGGATCCTACAACCTGTATGGGAAACTCATACTAGGAACTAATATAACCGCCATGGGTGGAGTTAAGGCGCTCAATCAGCAAAGTGGCAGCAGGCATAATCTGGATGCAATATTTGATTTAAACCTCAGTGCAGACTACTTGTTCTCACCCAGGTTTTCAGCTTTTATAATCGGAAAGAACCTGATCTCCCAAAAATACCAACAGTACCTGAACTATCCTTCAAGAGGTTTTACAGCGATTGGAGGAATAACTTATTCGTTTTAGTAGATTTCCTAGATTATCCTTTGTGACCACTAAATAATTGATTTACATTTACCATTATACTAAGCACTACTTTTAGCAACTATGGCTGAAGATTCTTCTGAAAAAAACAAAGATTACGGCCTTCCAAAAGTTGAACCCCATCCAATAGACCGGGATCAACCCGGAATCGCCAAAGAGGTGGTAATAACAGTGCCGCGTAAGGAGAAAAAGAACAACAGATTAATGGTAATAGTACTGTCTGTGGTTGCTCTGCTAATCCTTGCATCGCTTATGTATATCATTTTTTGGGACAATGAATCATCTCCGCGGCCCACGGTAGGTAAAGTTGAAGATCGCGCAGTATTAGATCAGGAGGATGGTGACAATAGTGACATAGGCGCCGGCAATGAATCTGAAGAAAACCTTGAAAACGGTGAAAATGTCTCATTATCATCTGAAGAACCTGGCTCAATAACTACAATTTCACAGCGCACCAACCGTTATTATATTTTTCTGGGGAGTTACAAATTCAAAGCTTATGCCATGAGGCATGCTGAAAAGTTAGCTGCCGATGGGTTTGTAGTTAAACTGATAACCCCTGACAACTGGGTAGGAGTGCGGGTAGCTGTTGGGAACTATGCAAAAAAAGAAGAAGCAAGTGTTGATGCCCAGCAGATCAGGAGCAAGTATGGTAATGAAGTTGTCATTTCTAAATATTAAGATTTAAGTATTAACATGATATTAACACAAATTACTACCACCCCGGTAGACAGCGTTGCATTAGAACAAGGAGTTGAGAGTATCAGAATAATTGATCTGCTTTTTAAGGGTGGTTTTATGGTGATACCTTTGGTGCTTTTGTCGATAGTGGCTGTATACATTTTCGTCGAGCGTGTGCTTACCATTAATAAGGCATCACAAACACCTGGTAATTTCACTGATAAAATTCGTCAACTGGTGGGTGAAGGAGATACCGGTGGTGCAAAATTGCTATGCACTCAAACCAATACTCCGATTGCCAGAATGATTGAAAAGGGGATCAGTAGAATTGGGAGCCCATTAAAAAATATAGAGGTTGCTATTGAAAACGTGGGAAAAATAGAAATATTCAAACTAGAGCGACGCTTGAGCACTCTGGCCACCATATCTGGGGCAGCACCCATGTTGGGTTTCCTGGGGACGGTAATTGGAATGATACGGGCATTCATCGCGATTGCTCAGGAAGAAGGCTCTGTTAGTCCCAAATTGCTGTCTTCAGGGATTTATGAAGCTATGATCACTACTGCTGTAGGGTTGTTCGTGGGGATTCTGGCCTATCTTGGATATAACTACCTGGTTTCACAGGTATCCAAGGTTATACATAAAATGGAGTACAATTCCATAGACTTTATTGATTTGCTGCAAGAGCCAAGGTAGACATGGACCTGAGATCAAAACTTAAAGTAAGTTCGGCATTCAGTATGTCGTCAATGACAGATATAATATTTCTATTGTTGATATTTTTTATGCTCACCAGCAACTTTATTACCCCGTCAGGTCTGCCAGTAAAATTGCCAAGCAGTAAAAGTTCAAACATAGTCATGCAAAAGGTTACGGTAACCATCACCCAGGACCTTCAATATTTTGTCAATTCTCAACGTACTA
Organism: uncultured Roseivirgaceae bacterium; assembly: GCA_964580205.1. GTDB lineage: Bacteria > Bacteroidota > Bacteroidia > Cytophagales > Cyclobacteriaceae > SZUA-3. The sequence continues at coordinate 950 of CAZOJZ010000253.1, read as the reverse complement.
CACTCCGTGGAATAGAAGGACTACTTAGGAACGAGCTTACCAGACAAGAAGGGGTAGTAGTATTACACATTGACAAGGAGGTGCCTGTTGAGTACCTGGTACGGGTGGCCGGCATTGCTACTTCCTTGAATGCCAAAGTTACTATCGCCACCAGTCGTGAAATAACACCATGACTATTCAAGAGAAAAAAAACGATCGCTGGGGTATTGGGATCTCGTTAGGTATCCATGCAGCTTTACTATTATTGTTCATATTCATGCTGGCCTGGAAGGAGCCATTTCCACCTTTACCTGAATATGGGATAGAGATTAGTTTTGGTTTGGAGGAGGCTGGGTCAGGGGACATTCAACCAACCGTTCCTGCCAATACCAATCCAGAACCAGCAGAGGAGCCTGCTCCGGAGGAACCCGCTCCTGCAGAAGAAATTATTCCTGAATCCAAAACAGAAACCAATCCTGAGGAGAACCCTGAACCACAAGTAGAAGAGATAGAAGAAGTTAACACCCCCGTAGAAGAAGCAGAGGTTACCCAACCTGTGCCAGATGTTGTGCCGGTAAAAGAGGCACCAAAAGAGGAAAAGGCCAAAGAAAAACCCGTGGTAAAGGAATCTCCAAAACTTGATCCTGCAGCCGTTTACCCTAAAGAAAACAGCGATACAGATGGTGCAAACGGCACTGAAGGAACCTCAAAAACTCCCGTTGACAGCAACCAGGGTGACAAACCTGGAAATACAGGTGATCAGGGAAACCCGGAAGGAAAAATTGACGCCAGGGCCCTTTATGGGAAACCGGGAGGAGGGGATGGAGCAGCACTCAATATGACTGGATGGGATTGGGACTTTTTACCAAAACCGAGTGATCTTAGCAATGAAACGGGTCACATAGTGTTTGAGATTAAAATCGATGATGAAGGTGAAATTTTGTCAATTCGGACTATTGAAAAATCTGTCA
>CAZOJZ010000252.1:0-9051 GCA_964580205.1 uncultured Roseivirgaceae bacterium | reverse complement strand
GCATGGAACGAATCGATTTTATATGGTACCTGCAAAAAATCGCCTGGCTGGCAATGGTGGGCTTTGTTGCCGGATCGATTGTTTACATTTACTCTAACTAAAAATCTAAATACTATTTTCTGATATACACTGAAGGCGGCGCACGTTACCTATCAGGTATCCTTGTTGATTTTATCACAAAATGGACTGGAGAAAAGTTAAAAAAGGTTAAAATCTGGGATATGTTACCCTGGTTTGTGTCCTTTACAATGCGATTTAAGAAATGTGCATCAATGCGAAATATGGCGATTGACATGGGCAATACCCGGATCAAGGTAGGGTTGTTTTCAGGCGGAAAAATGCTGAAAGTAATGGTTGATCTGAACAAAGACGACCTACAGGGGGTTGTTACGGACGAGGGCATTGATAAAATTATTGCATCCTCGGTGGTTTCAGATTTACCAGATTTTGAAAAAGAGACAGGACTGAATAATATATTAAAGTTAACTCCTGAACTTGAGGTGCCGGTAAAAAATGTCTATCGTACACCAACCACGCTGGGTATGGACCGGTTGGCGGGAGTAATAGGGGCCTTTCATTTATATCAGGGTTCAAATTGTTTGGTTATTGATACGGGAACAACCATCACCTACGACTTTCTGGATAATCAGGGCAGCTATCATGGAGGAGGAATCGCTCCTGGTATTGAATTGCGTTTCAAATCATTAGCGGAACACACCCATAAACTACCACTCCTTAAAGGTGCCTGGGACACCGCCCCCTTAATAGGTAATGATACGGAGGGTTCAATTCGAAGTGGAGTGTTAAATGGTGTCCTTTCAGAAATTGAGGGAATCATTCGGAGATATGAGCTTAAATTCTCAAATTTGAAGGTTATAATTTGTGGCGGAAATGCCAGTTACTTTGAAAGTAGAGTAAAAGTCCCCGTTGTTGTGGCCCCTCACTTAGTTTTAATTGGATTGAATAGTATTTTAATGTACCATGCTCAAAATAAGTAAGTTAGCATTTAGTATAGGGCTGTGTATTTGCATGGTGGTTAATCTAGGGGCCCAAAATACATATAGTCCATATAGTATATTCGGGTTAGGTGACGTGAATGGGATGGACCTGGCTCATAATATTGCTATGGGTGGGGTAGGCATCAGTACCGGCAACCCCTTTCATCTTAACAATAAGAATCCTGCGTTACTTACACATAACCGGGTAGTAGTATTTGAAATTGCCATTACCACTGAGAATAAGAAGTTGCGAACTACCGACCTGTCTCAGACTAATTTTACCGGTGGACTGGGGTATCTGGCCTTTGGATTTCCCGTCATCCGGGACAAGTGGACCATTAGTTTTGGACTCATGCCTTTAACTACTGTGAACTACAAAAGCAATGACCTTGGCTTTGTTCCGGAAACCACCTCATTATTAAGCACAACATATGACGGCAGTGGTGGTGTATCTCAGGCATATTTCGCGACTGGACTTGCTTTACTAAAGGGGTTATCAGTGGGTTTTAGGGCTGCCTATCTTTTTGGGAATATCCGCCAGGAAAAGGAATTTTTTGTACAAGAAACCAGCTATATTACAGCAGGCGTAGAAAGAAATTCGTTTGCAGACGTAACGTTCGGATTGGGAGCGGCCTACAGTCTTGCGTTAAAGGAAAACGAGAATTTCCTAAACCTTGGAATCACTTATGACATAGGTGGGGACCAAAGTGTAACCCGTCTGGAAAGGTTAGAACGCAGAGATCGTTCCAACGATCTTCTCTCACCCATTGATGAACCTCCCTATCTGATCACCGATGACTTAAAGGGTAGTATCAAGTTTCCTTCGAAACTAGGCTTGGGAATAGCATATGAAAAGAAACTTAGATGGATGGTAGGAGCAGATATTACCCTGGAGAATTGGTCTGATTACCGGAATTTTGACGGAGAAAGTGAGGGACTAGTTGATAGAAAAGAGATAGGCATAGGAGGAAGTTATATTCCTGATGCTTTTTCTGTAGATAACTATCTTAAACGAATATCCTATATGGTCGGGTTTAACTATCAACAAACCCCATACCTAGTAAATAATCAGGAGATTAAAGATTTTGGTATCAATTTTGGAGTAACGTTACCGTTGCGAAATCTTTCCAGACTTAGTTTGGCCTTTAGAGTAGGAGAAAGGGGCACAACAGATAACCAGTTGATCAAAGAAAGATACTTTAGAGCATACCTGGGAATTACGGTAAATGACAATAAGTGGTTTATTAGACGAAAATTCGATTAAATGAATATACACTCAAAATTCACTCTGTTTTTTTTCTTTCTGGTTATACCCATTGCAAGTGCACAAAACGGCTGGAATTGGCCAGAAGATAAAGCCACCGCTCAGGAAAAAAATGCCCTCTATACCGATGCCTATAAGTCAAGAGATTTTGCAGGGGCATTGAATCATCTTACGTGGTTACATGAAAATGCACCTGACCTCAACTCATCAATTTATATCAACGGGCAAAAGATTTATGAAGGCTTGGCAAATCAGGAACAAGACCCAGACAAGAAAATGGCTTACCAGGAGAAAGCATTGGAGACGTACGATCTCAGGATCAAGTACTTTAATAAAGAAGCAAATGTTCTCAACCGAAAAGCCTCAACTGCCTATAAATATTTCCGGAGTACTCCCGATAAATACCTGGAATTGCTGGAGACTTTCGAAAAAGCCCTTGAATTGAATGGGAGCAATATCTTCGATGGGAACACCATTGCTTACATGGACATTATACGACGCTATAAACGTGGTGGTGGTGACCTTACTGACGATGATATACTGGAACGTTACGATAAGATCTCTCAGGTTCTTTCAAGTAAACAGGGCGATAACATAAAGACCATGCAAAATAAGATTGACGAAATGTTGCTTGAGATAATCACTGTAGATTGTAATTATATCGAGACCAATCTTGGAGCAAAACTTAAAGCAGAGCCAGACAATATCAAGGTGGCCAAGAGAATCATTCAGCTTTCGTTAAGTGGGAAATGTGCAGATAGCGAGGTATTTATGACAGCCGCTAAAACCTTATTTGATGCGGAACCGGAATTTGGTATGGCAAAAGTAATAGCACTAAAATGTAAAGGAAAGGGTGACAATGCATGCACGTTAGATTATCTTAACAGGGCGCTGGACTTAACCGAAAACAACCAGGAAAAGGGAGAAGTATATCTAATACTAGGGGCTATGCAGGTTAGCAGCGGTGCAAAGTCCATGGCCAGGACCTACTTCCGTAAAGCTGCTTCTGCAGATCCCAGTCAGATGGGAAAAGCTTATACCAGTATTGGTAACTTGTACTTTAATAGTATCCGGGACTGCAAGGCGGGAAAAAGTAAAGTCGAAGACCGAGGATGTTATATGGCGGCTTATGAGATGTATAAAAAGGCTGCTAACAACTCAGGAATGGCCAGAGCCAAACAGCAGTTTCCTTTAAAGGAAGAGGTTTTCCTTGAAGGTAAATCGGTTGGGGATAGTATGACCGTAGGTTGTTGGATTGGTGAAACGGTAACAATTCAAACCAGGGATTAGAGGGAACTATAAGCGCCAGGCGGTCTCCCAAAAGATCGCTTTTTTAATTTAGCAGGTATGTCTGAATTGCAAAATACTTTGAAAGCTGCAAATTTTGTCATGACATTGATCTTGCCGGTCTTTTGGGTACTTTCTTGTACCGACGTACAGGAACAGTTGGATGAACGTGAGGTATATGATGGAGCCTTTCATGAAGTAGCGGATAGTGAATTATGGTACAGCGATTCCGGGGTCGTGCGACTCATGGTAAAGACAGCTAAAATGCTGGAATATGAGAATGGAGATCAGGAGTATCCCGAGGGGATTTACATAGAGTTTTTTGGGAATGACAAGATGATTACCTCCACCCTTGAAGCAGATAAGGCGTTCTATTCCAAGGAAACTGACTTGTACAGAGGTGTGGGCAATGTTAAACTGGAAAGTTTGAAGAACAAGCAAAAGCTGAGTACTGAAGAACTCTTCTGGGATGTGAAGGACAAGCAGGTCTACACCGAGAAGTTTGTAATAATTGAAACTCAAGAAGATATTTTGCACGGAGAAGGCCTTACTGCCGCTCAAGACTTTAGCAGTTATCGAATTCTGAAACCAACTGGTGAGTTAGGACTGAATTAATATTTTATAATTAACAAAGAACGATTCACACAATGCCGGGCGCCCGGCGTAATCTCAAAATTCAAACAACAACATAAATGCTCAATACGATAATCCTGACATTCTCTGCAGGTATTTTTATAATAGGAATTCATCAAACCATGAAATTCGGGTTCGCTTACAGTTATTGGATCTTTATGTTTAGTGTTACATTGCTATTGTGGCACAATTATCGTAAGCAGAAGAACCAGTAGTAATGACACTGATTAACCTTAATTTTTCTTAATTTCCCACTGGATTCAAAGGCAATAAATTGATGGACTACAACAATATTCCCATTGTGTTGGTGTCATTACTGTTTTCAGCCATTTTTTCAGGGGTAGAGATCGCATTCGTTTCTTCGGACAAATTGTATATTGAACTACTAGGTCAGCAAGGGACACTAGCTGGAAAAATCCTCTCCAGATTTTCCAAAAAACCCGCTCACTTTATTGCTACCACTTTAGTTGGTAATACCGTAGCGCTGGTCATATATGGGATTTTCATGGCGGCCATTTTGGAACCCATGTTGCACAACGCATTGCCAGAGGCTCTTAATAATAGTGGTTTTATTCTGCTGGCACAAACTTTGGGTGCTACCCTGGTGGTGCTAATTACCGCAGAGTTTACCCCTAAAAGTCTTTTTCTACTAAATCCGCATAGAATGTTGAAAATATTCGCTTTGCCTATGCAGTTGATTTATTGGCTAATGCAGCCGGTGGTATTTGTGGTGGTTACCCTGTCAAAAATTATGATCGTTAAAGTGTTGAGATTGGAGTATTCTGAGGACGAGCCTGTATTCGGATTGACAGACCTAAATAACTACCTACACAGGCTTCAGGAGAATCCTGCTGAAGATCAGATAGAGGTAGACACTAAAATATTTAACAATGCCCTGGAATTTAAAACCGTCAGGGTTAGGGAGTGTATGATCCCGCGTACTGAAATTGTTGCAGTTGACATCGAAGATGGTTTAGAGGAGTTGAAGAAGGCCTTTATTGATAGTGGCCATTCCAAGATACTTATCTATAAAGAAACTATTGATGATATTATCGGCTACTGCAGTTCTCAGGAACTATTTAAAAAACCTAAGTCCATAACCGATATATTATCGCCAATCATAATTGTACCTGAGACACTATTGGCCAATGAGTTAATGATACAATTCATAAATGAACGTAAAAGCCTGGCCCTGGTAGTGGATGAATTTGGAGGTACATCGGGAATTGTCAGCATTGAAGACATCATTGAGGAAATTTTTGGAGAGATTCAGGACGAGCATGATGATGAAGACCTGGTGGAGCAAAAACTGTCAGACAACACCTATTTGCTAAGCGCACGGCATGAGATTGATTACCTAAATGACAAATACCTCTGGAATATTCCGGAAGGGGATTACGATACGCTTGGAGGCTATATTCTATCCGTTCATGAAGACATACCAAACCTAAACCAGATCATCGAAATTCCTCCTTTTACCTTTACCATTACCTCAATTCAGGAGACCCGCATTGATGTAGTTAGAATGTCAATACAGCATGATTCACTGACAGTTTAACTTTCCTGGCAATCCGTTGATTTTGACTTATTATGTGGTTAATTTTGCCGTTCTCTATAAAACGGAATTATGGCATTGATTAATAAATTAAGGAATAAGATGGGCACCGCAATCGTAGTAGTGGTGGGGTTTGCCATTGTTTCCTTCGTTCTGGCGGATTTATTGGGCCCAAACTCAGCACTGTTTGGTGGACGAGATAACAGCGTAGGCGAAATAGCAGGCCAGACCATTATGGCCCCGGAATACCAGGGTGCCATTGAAGTTTTATCGGACAAATTTTCTCTGAGAAATGGAAGGCGTCCATCAGACCTGGAAAGCAACACATTGCGAGAACAAGCTTGGGAGATGTTGATTTCAGATATTGCTTTCACCGAACAGTTCAGGAATCTGGGTATCGTGGTCACAGACGAAGAAGAAGTCGACATGGTACAGGGGAAGAACATTCACCAGGATTTGGTGGCAGCATTTACCAACCCTGAAACGGGTGAGTTTGACAAGACAAGCATTGTTCAGTTCCTTAGCAATTTAAGTAACTTGCCGGTTCAAAATCAAGCCATGTGGTTTAGCATGGAGGAGGATATAATAGCCGGCCGCCGGAGAATTAAATACGATAATCTTTTAGTTAAGTCCAGCTACGCCACCCTGGAGGAATCCAAAAGACTGTATGAAGAACAAACTACCGTTGCTGAGCTGAAATATCTATACGTTCCTTACTATGCCGTTAGCGATTCCGTGGTTGCGGTTACCGATTCTGAGTTACAGTCTTATCTGGATGATCATGCTACGGAATATGAAGTGGAGGAAAGCAGGTCAATGAAATATGTAACTTTCCCGATTCGTTCATCTGGCGCAGATAGTACAGATTTTCAACAGGAGTTAATTAACCTACGTGAAGAGTTTTCAACCATCACTGATGATTCTATTTACGCACGTGCCAATACAGAGTTTGGTACAGGATTCAATCTATACTCCGTAGACGCCTTGCCACAAATTCTACAATTGGAGTATGAGAACTTAACCCCAGGCTCGATTTATGGGCCCTTTACTGAAAACGGTTACTATAACCTCTATAAGATTTCAGAGGTAGTGGAAGATACTATTTATGTTGCCAGGGCCAGTCATATTCTATTTAAAGCAGCAGATGATAGCGACGAAGCTAAAGCTGAAGCCAAAACTCAGGCGCTTAAGGTTCTGCGACAGATTAAAAATGGTGCCGATTTCGCAGAAATGGCGCAGCAATATGGCACTGATGGTACCTCGACCAGAGGTGGAGATTTAGGTTGGTTTAGGACCGGCGCCATGGTTGCTCCTTTTCAGGAAGCCGTTTTTTCCGCAACCAGGCCAGGTCTTTTGCCAAACCTTGTTGAGACTGACTTTGGATATCATATAATAGATGTCACTAATTTAAAAACCAATAAATCTTTTAAAATTGCAACAATTAGTAGACTATTAGTGCCCAGTGACAATACCCGTGACATTGCCTTTAGAAAAGCAGATTTTTTTTGCCGGCACCAGTGAGAACCTTCAGAAATTTGAGGAAAATGCTGAAAAGGACAACATCCTGATTCAGGACGCTCCAAATGTTGATAAAAATGCCAGGAGGTTCGGCACTTTGGGAAATGCCCGTTCTGTGGTTAGCTGGTTGTACCGGGATGCTAAACTTGGCAAGGTATCAGGTGTATATGAAGTTGAAGAGAGCTATGTTGTAGCAGTTATGACTGGGTTATCAGAAAAAGGTACCGCGTCATTAGATGAGGTTCGAAATGAGCTAACATTTAAAGTGAAAAACCAAAAGAAGGCACAGATTATAATAGACAAGTTAAAAAACACCGAAGGTGATCTTGATGCTATGGCCACAGTTTATGGAGCCGACGCCAATATTTACAACACCAGCGACCTTAAATTGAACGGAAATTCAATTCCTAATGTTGGTTTTGCGCCGGAGGCGGTAGGTAAAGCCTTTGCTCTGGAAAGCGGAGAAAGAAGTAAGCCATTTGCTTCTGACAATGGGGTGTTGGTACTAGAAATGATATCTATTACACCGGCCCCACAAATAGCAGATTACTCACTGTACAAGCAACAATTGACGCAACAGTATGAAAACCGCATGGGGTTTAATATTGCCAATGCAGTGAAGGAATATGCTGATATCGAGGATCGCAGATATAAATTCTTCTGATTCTAAATCATAATTATTATGGACTTTACTGAGTCCAGAGAAGAGTTTAAGCAAATGCTGGACCAGGAACATCAATGGCCTACCTGGTACATGTTTAAGTTTATTACTCCCCGTGACAAGGAAGATTTGGTGGTAGCGCTTTTCCCTGACGGCCAGGCAACAGTTAAGGCGTCCTCAAAGGGAAAATACCGCAGTGTTACATCTAAAATAATAATGGCCTCAGCGCAGGAGGTTCTTGATATTTATGAAAAGGCTTATCATATTGATGGTGTATTAGCCTTATGAGTTATGTGGAAAGAAGAAGATAACAAGCTCAAGCGCATCTTTGAATTCAGGGACTTCGTAGAAGCTTTTGGATTTATGTGTAAAGTGGCCATTCTAGCGGAGAAAATGAACCACCATCCCAACTGGAGCAATGTTTATCATACAGTTACCATTGAATTATGTTCGCATGATATGGGTGATATTGTCACCGAACGAGATCACAAACTTGCAGCAGCCATTGATGAATTACTGGTTTAAGCTCGGTATAAACCTTAACTGTCATTTAGAATTAACAGGGTATGCTTATCTTTAAGCATGCAGATACCCGTTCACCTTTATCTGGTTCCCACTCCAATAGGAAATTTAAGAGACATTACATTGCGGGCATTGGATGTTCTGAAGGACGTGAATACAATCCTTGCTGAGGACACCAGGACCTCGTCAAAACTCCTTAAGCATTACCAAATCAATAACACTTTGGAAAGCTTTCATGCATTCAATGAACACAAAAGGTTGAATCAGTTAATTGAACGTCTTAGGCAGGGTGAGACCATGGCCCTGATCAGTGATGCCGGCACACCTGCGATTTCTGATCCTGGATTTTTGTTGGTAAGGGCCTGCAATGAGCATCAGATTCCAGTTGAATGCTTGCCTGGTGCTACTGCGTTGATCCCTGCCCTGGTAAATTCGGGCCTTCCCAGTGATCGTTTTGTTTTTGAAGGATTTCTGCCGACTAAAAAGGGTAGAAAATCACGGCTTGAAAAAATCAGGGAAGAAGCGAGAACGGTGATATTATACGAGTCTCCTCATCGGCTGTTGAAAACTTTGGAGCAATTGGGAGAACTACTTGGGAATGGTCGCCAAGCCT
>CAZOJZ010000251.1:0-4454 GCA_964580205.1 uncultured Roseivirgaceae bacterium | reverse complement strand
CATTTTGAAAAGGCCATGATTGGCCATAAAACGTAAACGGCATTACTTAAGGCAGCGCTTATCACGATCTGGTTCAATTTTTCAGTTTCTGCATGTGCCATTTTAAATTGATTTAGGTTGGAATAACGAATACAAATTTATTATGAGATAAGCTAAATTTACAGCTACCTATATTTCAGGAATTTAGTCCCTTTAGAGGTTTGTACTTTAGCAGGGTTTTCGAAATCCCCTCTATAGATTGTTGCTTTGGTTCCACCATCCCGTAGCAACTCAAATTTGGCCTTAAGCAAACCCAATGCACCTTCAAAAGTGTTGTCTCCTTGGTAAACCAGTCCCTCTTTTATATGGCCATTTAACTTCACAAAGAGTAAATCGTCTTCGCGATAGAATTCTGCCATTCCGTTGTCCAGACTATATAAACCGCAAATCTTATCATAAACGCTGTTGTCCAGCGGAATTGCTTTGTCCATGACTACATCAAAATTAACCACCTTTTGGGGGTTCGCTGCATTTGTGGTGATATCCAAAATGCGGTTAACCGCCTGTGGGGACGCGCTGCTGGAATCCTGGTCCAAATAAGGATCACCTTTGAAATAGATTTGAGTGATCAGGTCCTGATGATTAGGACTGGACACTCTTAAGTGAATATGTGCGGGACGCCAGGAGGTTGCGCTGGCTTTGTAGGGTACCGGAACGATGGTTTCGAAGCTGTACTTTCCTTCTCTTGTTGTTTTAACCGCACCTCTAAATAAATAATCATCCGATGTGTTATCATAATATTCATTCTCATCGCATTGCCAGGCTTCTATCAAAACATTGGAAAGTGGTGTTTGTCCATCCTGTTGGAGAATGGTTCCACTTAAGTGCAGGGGTTCGCCTTTTGATCCCGGGGGAATGAGATTGCTTCGCATGGGTGACCCGGGCCGGTAAAACGGGCCCAGAATATCTGTGGTAGTGGGATTATTGCCAATAAAGCTCTTGCCGTTCCAATGAACGGTGCCAAAGGCTGCTATGCTGAATGCGGTTAGAGTGGAGTTTTTAACGAAGGTTCTGCGTTTCATCAGGTTGAGGATTAAGGTTAAAGTTCAGGCCGGATTTCTGGAAGATATCCGTGAATTTCCTGCCTAATTTTTCAATTATTGATAATTTACTCAAATTGACTTTTTTTAAACAGGTAACCATCATGGTATCCGGATTTATTTTTGAAGATAACATATTCCAACAGCTTTAGTTTTTCATCGACTTCAACAAGAATATAAAACACCAGTATCCGCCTTTAGATGCTTATTAGCGCAACCGAATAAACGAATTCGCGTAGTTTTGAGACATTAAAGCAGCGTGAGTTTTGTTGAAAAGGATCCTCGGGTAAGTATGAAAATCAATTAATTGTGGGTTATCGAACAACTCATCAATTTCAATGACAAACTGAATCTCACTATAGGAATCAAGTGCGAATTCAAGGTCTTTCTTATTTTCACTGAACCCGAGGTGATAAACCAATGGTATTTTTTGATCGATTGATTCAGGTGAATATAATCCTTCAAATAGCAGGAATTTATATCCCTGGGTCCAGTTCCAGGCCATTTGATTGGTGGGATCCAAATCTCCGGGATAACCTTTGGAAAAGTTGCCTTCTTCGTCTACTCCAATGCTGATTTTAATCTTTTGGTATACGCCTGAAAGCACGATTGGCAGGCTAAATGAAAATTGATTTCCTTCCTGAAATTTCAATAGATGGTAACTGTCGGTTTCAATAAAATCGGTGGCGCCGCTGTTTGATATCAACCGTATATTACTGACATAAAGTTTAAAATCGTTAATAACATAAGTGCCGTCTCCATTTGGAGACGGATAAGGCTTACCAAATTCAAGAGGTTCTCCGGTCACCAATACCTCGAATGAAATGACTGTAGTGCTTTCTTTACTGCATGCGGTTAGTAAGCTGCCAACTGCAACTATTAATGTGACGCTAATCAACGAATGGATTCGAATACTTTTCATTGGTGATAAATGTTGAGTCGGTCAGAGTAAGCATGAAAGCAATGATGTCTTGCTTATCCTGATCAGTGAGTTTTAAAGCAATTGGATCATCAGGTTGACGGGCTTCATTGCTGGCATCCCTGATAAGCACATCCAAGGTGGCGCTTTCCTTTATGTGATCGTTGTAATGATCCAGGATTTCATCCAGGGTATTGAACCTGCCATCATGCATGTAGGGAGCGGTCAGTTCAATATTTCTCAAACTTGGTACAGTGAATTTTCCCTTATCAGCCGGGTTGCCAGTTACTTCGAAGAGGCCGTTTTCCAGATTGTTATCATCTTCCAGTCCGTTATTTGCAAAGCCATCAAATCCATCACTAAATCCGTCGGTCAGAAAATTTCTATGACAGTCGCCGCAGTTACTTCCTCTTAAATTGATGGAAGGGTCCGGGTGGGTAAAGAAAGATTGCATTCCCCTTAGCTCCATTTCGGAAAGTTGCGTCTCGCCTTTCAGGAATTTATCGTATTTCGAATCTTGGGATATAAGGGTTCTTTGAAATTGGGCTAATGCCATGGCAATATGCTCTTTCTTAATTTTGCCGGTGTTAAAGGCAGCCTTAAATTTTTTCCGATACGCTGGGATGTTTGAAAGTCGATCTGTTACCTTATTCATAGAAAGGTCCATTTCTCTGGGGTCTTCGATTGGATGTATTGCCTGTTCCTCCAGACTTTCCACGCGCCCGTCCCAAAATTTTCGCGGTGAAGACCACAAAATATTCACCAGAGACATGGTATTGCGGTCAGTATTTTGGCCGTTGATGCCCACCCCCAGTTTTTTCCCGTCGCTAAAAGCCCTGGATTGCTGATGGCAGGTGGAGCAGGACACAGTACTATCGCGTGAGAGGCGGACATCATAAAATAGTAGCCTACCGAGTTCCACACCTTCCTCAGTGAGTGGATTGTTCGGTGGTAGCTCGAATAATCCAAAATAAAAAGGTGCACTGAAATCAGTCAAAGGAGTTCCTGTGCTCTTATGTTCAGGGCCGCAGCACCCAAGAACAAAAACAAGCGTCAAAAGCCCTACTTTTAGCCGGGTCAAAGCAGTGTTAAAACCATTTTAAGCTTACTAATGGTGGTGTAGGTAGGCGTTCTGGTCAAATCCGCCCACGTATTCTATTCCCATACCGAGCTGCTGCTGTATATTGACTGTATTCAAGACCGCTCCCGTTTCCTGGTGATATGCTGTCATTTCATGCATACCTAATTCCAAGGGCAATGCAAAGGGTATATTAAAATCCTGTTGACCTAAGTTCAAGAGATTTTGTTGAATTAGCAGCACCGGAATCTCTTCACCGGTGGCTGGGTCGGTGGCATCAAAGAATGAAAGGTGATGTGCACATGATTTTGTAATGTATTCCACTCCGGTATCCACCAGTTGACCGCTTGAAGCATAGTCTTCAATGTCAAAGCGCTTAACCTTTTCAGCATAAGTAATATAAATGTTAGAGCTGTCCGCGTATATCTCCAGAGGGAAATATTCTTTTTCGTCTTGCGGTGAATAAACCACTTGAAACTCATCAAAACCATTATTTTCCTGGTTCCAGTTAGCTGAAACTAAGTTACCACTGACCATTTCTACTACCAGGGCCCTTTCATTACCTTCAAAAGCAGGGTGGAAGCTCTTCCTAAAAATGGCGCATTCTACCGGTGAAACCGGGAAGCCATCGGGAGTGGTACCGAGATCATAGTTGTCCAGTATTTCGCCTGTCTCAAAATTGATCAGAGCTACTTCATGTCCCAGGGAGTCTACACTGGGTACTCCAGTCAGAGCAACATCTTCATGTATTACCGAGGTAACAATACCTATCGGTTTATCGTCAAATATTGAAATTCCATGTGTATACCTTAATTGCTCCGCATCGGTGATGGTTCTTACCAGCTGATCAGTATTGGCATCATAAACATTAATGCCGCCCAGGACATCGGTTCCCAGACCATCCAGGGAAGTAATTGCGAACCTGTCTTTCCCGTTTTCCTTGTACCAGATAATGTCTTCTCCTACGCGCAAATCATTATCATCAAGGGGAGTATTCAGACCCTGGATGTTGGGCATTCCATCAGCTCCAATGGAAATATTTACCCGGGCCGCTAAATCGTTGCACAAGGTAACGTAAAGAGAACCATTTATAGGGCTTATGTAGCCATGATGACCTAACTGGTCGTAGATCATTTGGATGGTATCCCCGAAATTTTCAGAGAACGGGTTGAAGTCCATAATTGCATAGCCATGGGCTTTATCAGTAGTGGCTACACTTTTGTCGAGATTCCTTAGGATGGCAAACATGATCCCGTCTACGTTGGCTGGTGCTACTTTCTCCTGTTCAGGTGGGCTACAGCAAATTAGGGTACATGTGACTAACACTAAACAGATCCCAAGAGGATAGTTGAAAGATTGAGTTTTCATGATTATTTGG
>CAZOJZ010000250.1:0-1568 GCA_964580205.1 uncultured Roseivirgaceae bacterium | reverse complement strand
ACATTCGTGAGGATTTGTATGCCCTTGCTAATGCTTACGAGTGTGGCATTGAGGCAGAAGAATCTACTCTGGCAGAATATAACATAGACCCCCAACTGAGATTAAAGGGATTAATGCTTTCGTTAGGAGCGGCGCTAACATTGTACGATAATTATTTTCTTGGCACCGTGCTGTTTGAACAAGACAAAAGGCTAAGAAACGTTATTAACGACCCTGATATGGGATTCGGCGTAATAGCCGACAAGTTGAGGGAAATGACGCTGGCTGCCAGCTCCATAGAAAACCGGCATAGGGTAAGAAGGGTGATTACCTTTTATGAAGAAGAAAAAAAATCCATCGAGTTTGTCCATGAAGATTCTGATTTTGCCTATTTAAAACTATTGATAGATTCAAGTCCATCCTACAACTATGTTAAAAAAATCAGGGTGAAAGAAATTACCGCCAAGAAGTTTGTCGCTTTTGAAAGGATAACTGCTGACATGGTTGCTGAAACCACTAATCAAGGGTTCGATATGCTGAGCGGGCTGTTTGGCAATACCTTAGGTTTATACGAATCGAGAAAAGGAAAACTGTACGGTGACGAAGAGGCTCTGCAAAATATCCAGGCCGCACTTCAGCCGCTTGATATCTTACTGGAAAAAACACCATTTAGGCTCACAGACAAATTGATTCCCGGTCATTTTGGTCATGTAGCTATTTGGACCGGAACCAAAGCAGAGCTTATAGATATAGGTATTTGGGATGATATTCATGTCAAACCACATGCCGATGAGTTAGGTTCATCAGCAAATTTAAACTCGAAAGATGAACATCAGATTATTGAAGCACTGCGCTCCGGTGTGCAATTGAGCACTTTGAATCATTTTATGAATATTGATGATTTTGCTATTCTACGGCCAATTTTCGAGGAAGATAAAAAAGAAGCATTAGCCAAAGAGGCGCTTATTATGGCTTTTCGTCAATTAGGCAAAAAATACGATTTCAATTTTGATGTAAACACAACTGACAAGATTGTTTGTTCCGAACTGGCGTATGTGTCTTTCCCGTCTATGGATTGGCCTACAGAAAAAACTCTCGGCAGACATAGTATTAGTCCAGATAATGTGGCCAAACTAGCCTGGAACGATCTTCCGCTTGAATTGATAATGTTCTACCATGATGGGCAACTGATTGATAAGGATATACAGGTTGACAAAATGATTGAACTAATGCAGCAATAACATTACATGAAAGGGCATATACTTCTCCAATTGGAATCAACGAATTATCAATTGCCATCGAAACGCCCATTTCCATGAAAGACTGTAATCCTGAATTCCTGCTTTATTTAATATTTCAATTAGTTCTTTTCTGGTAAACCCTCTTTTTACAGACAGGGGAGCATCGAATTTTACCATTTCAGAGCTTGAAAAAAGCCTGGTTAGCCATTTTATAGAATAGTAAGCCATGGGATGACGGTGCAAGTCATTCACAATTACTGCCACTCGCGCCTGGTCTTTAAGTTGCTTAATTAATGCTACTATTTCTTCAGATAGAAAATGATGCAATAGCAAAGTGCAAAGAATTAT
>CAZOJZ010000249.1:0-6457 GCA_964580205.1 uncultured Roseivirgaceae bacterium | reverse complement strand
GTGGTTTTTTCCGTAGATAATGTTTATTGGATACTCCCAGTTTTCCTTTGGGATCTTGCCCAACTCAGCGCCCTGATAGATATGCTCACGAATGGTCGCTGACCTTGCCTTCCAATCCTCTGCGGAACTGAAATTATTTGAAAGTTTCTCAAGCATTTTGACAGCTTCGGCTTCGGTTAAATAGGCGCCAACACAAAGTTCAATATCACTTTTTGCTAATTCCCCATCAGCTTGCTTCACCTTGTTCGTGCATGATATGACCAGCACCAGTATTAGAAAAAGATAGGACGGCTTCAGTAAAGTTTTCATAAGATTCAAATTTTATTCGTTTTCTATTTTATTTATCATCAAAGACCAGTTCGAACTTTTGCATGACTTTTTCATTTATAATACAGCATGACTGTCTCTCAAAAATGCTATCAAATCTGCTACTTCTTGTTTATCCAATTGACCTCCAAATCCTGGCATTGGTGACATACTGTTCAATGATTTTATTTCAGTTATATCTTGCCGATTAACGGTCTTTTCTACCTCAGGTCCAATTTTCAAGCTAATTGCACTGGATGTTTCACTCTTGATCATTCCTTGTAATTTCTCTCCGCTATTTAATTTGATTTCCCATAAATCAAACCCGGGAGCTATGGCTGAACCCGGTTCCAATATACCAGTCAATAGGTCTTTTGGCAACCAGTTGTGAACTGTCCCCAAATCCGGCCCATATGATACGCCATTCATTCCCCTCACTTGATGGCATGTAGAACAATGTGTCTTGAAAACTGCAAATCCATTCAAGACATCTCCTGACAACTTTAAAGCTTCCTGGTATTGCTCAGCTATTTCTCTACTGGCATCTTGAGTTAATAACTTTCGTGCCCTTTTTCTTAATTCCTCATCCTCATTTGAGTTCAGTTGTACGGTCCTTTGCCAACCCAAACTTGATTTCGATATCTTACTTTTTTCTAAGGCAGTTATTAATAGTTCAATGCGATCTTTTTCACTCATCATGACATCCAAAGCCACCTCACGTACTTTCGGAGTCATGAATTCCCAGTTATCCAGTACATACTCAGCAACCTCAGTCCCTGGCACTTTCTCATATACATGCAAAGCCATTATTTGCACCTCAGGCTCTTCAGAGGGCTTAATGAATTCTTTCAATCGCAACTTATAAGGAGTGGGGTTAGTTAACAGCAAAAATCCCAGCATCTGTGCCCGGATCTCTCCATTTAAGGTAGTGTCCGCAGCTATATTTAAGGCCTTTGCTATTCCATTAATGATCTTCTCACCATCATGCTCTGTTACAATTCTCAACATTTCAAAGACATGCTCTTTTATTATCCGGGACGGGTGGTTAAAAAATGTATTTACCAGCAGATCTTCCACCGACCCTATTATCTCCTTATTATGCTCATTCCTATTCAAACCCTGAGTTAATCCAGCTAATACCGCTGAATTAAGTTCAATACTTGATGGCCCATTTATCATTGAAGCAGTTTGGACCAGATCATTTATCTTATTTGTATCAGGTCCTGATCCTACGATCTCTGTTAAATGCCGGACCATCGATAAATATGCTGAATTATCTATATTGGGATAATTTAATAGTGTTTTTAATAGAATTTCAGGGTTTAATGAAACGGCGGTTAAAGCGGAAAACTGAATCCAGCCATCTTCCATATCATGGAATAATATTTTTTCACATACCTTCCAGGCTGCTTCACTATCAACATATCCCAGTGTATTTAATAATTGAAACCTTACCTTTTCGTCAGAGTCGTCACCCATAGTAAGTAATGCTTCTACCAGCTTAGACGATTTATCCAAATATGGCTCTGCCAACCGGATTGCATGCTCACGAATTCCAGCATCTTCATCCAATAACGCTTCTTCTATGGTAGTCAATTTCAATGCTTTCAATCCCTCCAGTGTCCACAATGCATGTAATCGTCCAAAAACAGACATATCTGTGGCCGCCATTTTTTCCAATACTGGTACGTTTGTTTTGTCCTTTCCATCTATTAATAGTCTTTGAGCATTTATTCGCCACCATCTGTTGTTGTGTGCAAGCATCTTTACCAGTTCTTCAGAAGTTGAGTCTCCCAGCTTTAGTCCTTTTGTCCAGGATGCACTGGGTGCTCCGACCGGACTGATCCGATAAATTCGTCCCATATTATGTCCATGGTATAACCCCCCGGTCTCTACGGACTCATCCGACATCCACTCAGGATGTTCAATTATTCGTCGATAATAATCCAGCACATATAAAGCGCCGTCAGGTCCAACATACATATTTACCGGCCGCGCCCAAAAGTCTTTTGAAGCCAAGAATTCCTTTCGTTCTTGCACTCTACTGGCTTTAAAAGTCGCCCCCTTAGGTTCCAATACATCTGCATGTACCAGGTTGCTGACTGATTCTGCCACGAAAATTATATTTTCACTATACGGTGGTGTAAATAAATCGGCAGCATAGTAGGTGATCCCGCTGGAAGATGTTGATACTCCTGTTGGTGTAAATAATTGCCGATCCGGACTTGTGGTGATCTGATAAATTTCTGTGGCCTGCCCGTGGTCTGAAATAGATTCTATGGTACTGGCAATCAATAAATTCGGTTTACGTCTCAAATATTGTGCTGCCAATACTTCATGGTAGAGGTGATTTTGATTATGTGTCAAAAAGTGACGTCCCCAGCTATCAAAAGTATGACCAAACTGACTTTTGCTGGACATCATTTCCAGCTGGTTCTCATCAGGTTTGAACCGAACACTCTTGCTTGCTGCATTCTTTGGTAGACTTGGTGAACCAGGCCGTTCCCAAAACGTTATTTCTTCTCCTGGATCTCCAAACTCTTCTTCATACTTTCTTGTCCCAATTCGTCCAAAATGAGATAAGTACACCCAATTATCCAATCCGTATACCGGATTATTCACGTTAACATGCGGATTGGATAATGAAAAACCTGTTAACAAGGTGTCCCTTACATCCGCCTGACCATCTCCATCACTATCTTCAAGGTACAGGACATATGGAGCATCCGTAATTAAAACACCTTTTTTCCACCTCAAAATTCCATTGGGAAACATCAAGTTATCCGCAAATAAAATACCCTCATCCATGACGCCATCTCCATCTTTGTCTTTTAACAATTTTATTTTGCCGGTGTGACTCTTATCTAATGGATACCCCGACATTTCTACCACATACATATTACCGTATTCATCTATTTCCATATCCACCGGATCTGCGATCAAAGGTTCACTTGCTATCAATTCTATCTGATATCCCTCTGCTACTTCATAGGTGCTGACCCCTTCCGATGGTAAAACCGCTCCATGCTCATATCGAATGGTATTCTGGTTATTGCAGGCAAATAGGGCCCCGGCAAGAATTAATATTACCAGTCCAGCGATGAGACTTCTATCATTCTTCGTCATCCCACATTGAATTAATTAGTTCCAGGGTTGCATCCACTAATATTTCCCCTCCATCCGGGCCCACTGCATTACTCTGGCATACTGCACTATATCCACCCCCGCGAACCGCATCTCTTGTGGGAAGATAGGTACCCGGACCTGCCAATTGGATTACAAAAGTTTGTAAAGCCTTACTCTGGGCCTGAATTTGTATTCCATAGTCTGTAAACAATTCAAATTGGTTGGTACAGATGGCCACATCTCCCAGACGAATTATATGTATCTCTGTTTTATATTGGGGGTTGGGGTTCAATTTTTGCTCCTGATATCTTCTTACTATATCGCCATACCAAGTCATCCTGGCATGCAATTGATCTGCTTTTTCTGGGTTTCTAGCTATTTCTGCAGCAGCAGCGTTAGAAATTCTCTTTGATTCCAGGTATTCCTGAACAGAAACAACTCTCGATGGTAATTCTATCACCTCTGACCTATGCATCATAGTAAGGTTATGATGACGGTCTCCCTTGACTATGGCATATGTTTCTTCTACGGCCTCCACAATGCGTCGTGATATATCTTCCATTCGATTCACTCCACTCAAATCTTCCATTCTTTTCAAAGCCCTTTTTCGATATATGGGATGTGGTGATTGATCTCCAGCCGCTCCTATCCAACCGGCTACCACCAATTGTGCTCCAAATATTTCTTTTAATTTTTCTCTAACGGGATGCCAATAATCAGCATCCACCCGAATATCACCTTCCACTTCCTGTGCCGGACATGCAACGTCAATACTCATGGCTATTAAATCCCCTGCTTTATTCCAGAAAAACAAGGATTGAATATCGTGGTCCTCATAACCCTCAATCTTCCTAAAACCGGGATCGTTGGCATTGCCGTACATCTTTGCTTCCCCATCCGCATACACCACTCTTCTATTGTATGGAATCGATGCACGTCTTAGCCCCCAGGTAACGCTGCCCTTGGTCCTTTGTTCCCAAGCACTTACAATCCCGCTTGCAATCTGAGTTACCAAGAAATCCCTATAATCACTTACCTGTGTTACTCCCTGATTTGGAATTTGATACAAAAAGGCAGCCCGATCAGTGGAGTCTACCAATACCGGTGAAGTATGTGTATGGGTAGCGCTGAGGATAATTTTATCAACACTGAATCCTGGCATCAGCTTACTCACTTTCTTCCGTACAAGTGCCAATATTTGGGAGGGAATATAAACCAAGTCACATGAAACGAAAACAACTGTATCAATTCCCATCTGTTCTTTTGATTCAATCACAATTACATTGGCTGAGAGTGGGGTATTGGTCTCTTTAGCAATTCGTAAATGAAATTGTCCCATAAGAGCAACCGGAAGGCCTGGTGTAATGTCGACTGTTGAAGCACCAATGTATATATCCGAAGCACAGATACTAGTGGACATAAACCCACAGAACAGCATAAAAATTAATTTCTTTTTCATTTTTAATTTTTGTTTAACTAAACATTATATTTATTCATTCCAACCAGGTAATGAAACGGTGGCCTGGTAGTTGGAATAGTTATAAAGTTCATTTCGTACGGGCTTGTAGAGTCTTCCGGGTTTAGGATTGTTTTCCTGTGTATACACCCATATCGAATTTGGGTCCCAAACTACAATTTCATCCCTACTGTCACCGGTAATATCCAAAACAGCATTACACATATCCGGATGTCCGTCATCCGGAAATTCTAATACTTTCCTACCCCAGCCGTCAAATACACCACCTTCGTCAACATTAGGATTATGAACAAAAAACTCTTCGGACTTTCCCGTCCAATTTAATGGCAGGCACATACTTCCGTATTGGTTAGGTTCAAAGTCATGATAAATGTCCCCATTGGCGTCATAATAGTGAATGATGCCCTGGTTTCCCCAGAAATTTATGGAAACAGTTTCGAGTCCGGGTAAATCATCCCTGAAATTGGCCACCGCAGGATTCTGGCCGTGACCTATATAATGATGTTTAATAATTTCACCCTTCATATTTGCAAAAAATACTCCTTCATCACTGGCGGCACACATAAAAACCGGGTCTGCATCCTCCAAGTATTTTACCATAGCAACCCCATCGGCATGATCTTCCAATTCATTTTCAAGTGTCCAGATGGTAGTTCCATCATCATCTAACAGGGAATAACCAATTAGCAGTTCATCTTTCCCATCCTGGTCTATGTCATAGGCGAAAGGATAATGACCTGTGTTCAGATTTCTGTACCATAGTATATTTAATTGGTGGTCCATTGCCCAAACCCTGCGATACCTGTCTTTGATAATTATATCATGATCATATCCTGTTCCGCGCAAATCACAGAAATAAAGACAATCCCCCAATATGTTGCCAAATCTATTGTGGGTGGCAGGGCTTATAATCTCCTGATCAGTAACCACTGGTGTAGATCTTTTATATTTAGTTTGACCGGTTGCGCCATCAGCGACAATTATTTCCCTATTCATGGTATAAACTACTTCTGTTTTGCCGTCATTATCCAAATCATGAATTTGAAAAGCAACATCACTGGTCAGGTGGTTTTTCCATTTGTCAGGTGTTCCTATTTGCCATAGTATTTCACCATCAAAGGTCATGGCCGTCAGGCAGCTTAATTCACTATTTCGGTCTTGTGGTCCATAATTCATAACCTGTCCAATCAGAACGTCAATCTGCCCGTCATTATTCAAATCGCCAAAACGCAGGTTTCGGCCTACCCCAAAATTTGGAGTGTTGATCTTTTTCCAGGGCTTCATCTCCGGAACTGATGCCTGTATTTCATCCAGCTCACGGGTGTATTTCTCTCTGGATGTATTTATCCTTTCAAGCTCACTGGTAGATGTTTTGACTTCTATCTGGTGGTATTTGGTCGGCACATCTGCCATAAGACCAATTTTACCATTTGTGTATGTGCTGTCCCCGGCTAGAATGGTTGCACCCTTAATACTGCACGATATTAGGGTGTCCTTTACCTCAATCTGCATTGTCAGTAATTCTTTTTCGTCCCATTTTAAATAAGT
>CAZOJZ010000248.1:0-3590 GCA_964580205.1 uncultured Roseivirgaceae bacterium | reverse complement strand
TAATACCTATACCATTCGAGAAGCCTACGGTGCCTGGATAGGCGCCGGCTTTGCGGGTGTGGTAGGTACCGGTTTTTATCCTTTGATGGGCAATCGGGTATGGTGCAGATTCGGCTGCCCTTTGGCGGCCTATTTAGGCTTCGTTCAACGCTTTAAATCCCGCTTTCGTATTACCACCAATGGGGGCCAATGCATATCGTGCGGCAATTGTTCCACCTATTGCGAAATGGGTATTGATGTAAGATGGTATGCACAACGTGGACAGAACATCGTACGTTCATCCTGTGTGGGATGTGGCATCTGCTCAGAGGTATGTCCACGGGGGGTGCTCAATCTGGAAAACGCCTCAGAAAAGAGTCGATTTAACAAACCCGTGCTTATTGGGAATGATAGTTTTGAAGTACGGGAATGAAATTCATGCTGACTTTGTTTGTCATGTTAGGGACATTTTAAACTGGCTATTATTTTTAGTTTACAGGGATTCGCAATCTTTATTTGGGAACAATTGATATCAAAGTAATTATTCCTGCATTCAATGAGGAAAATGCTGTGGGGAAGGTAATCCGGGACATACCAAAGGACCAGGTTTCAGAGGTAATTGTAGTCAACAATGCCTCCACAGACCAGACAGAAACTGCTGCAAAAGCGCTTGGCGCCACAGTTTTGAATGAACCTCAGAAAGGTTACGGAAATGCTTGTTTAAAAGGAATAAACTACTTAGCCAGTCAGGAAACTAAACCTGATGTGGTGGTGTTCCTTGATGCAGATTATTCTGATCATCCCGAGGAACTCCCCATGCTGGTAGAACCAATAGCCAACGGCACCCAGGATCTGGTAATCGGCAGCCGGGCACTGGGTGAACGACAAAGCGGATCCATGACCATCCCGCAAGTTTTCGGAAACTGGCTGGCTACTACCTTGTTAAAGTTATTGTATGGGGCTAAATTTACGGATTTAGGTCCTTTCAGGGCCATCAGATACAGCAGCCTGATGGAACTAAATATGCAGGACAAGACTTATGGCTGGACCGTTGAAATGCAAGTTAAAGCCATAAAAAGCCATTTAAGATATATCGAGGTGCCTGTTAAATACAGGGTGAGAACAGGAAAATCAAAGATTTCAGGTACTGTTAAGGGTACAATCATGGCAGGCTACAAGATACTGTGGACGATTTATAAGTATTTATAATGGAATACATTATTACATTTTTATATACCGCCGCTTTGTTGTACATATTTCTG
The DNA here is from genome assembly GCA_964580205.1 of uncultured Roseivirgaceae bacterium. Taxonomy (GTDB): domain Bacteria; phylum Bacteroidota; class Bacteroidia; order Cytophagales; family Cyclobacteriaceae; genus SZUA-3. Next base: position 2,349 of record CAZOJZ010000248.1, on the reverse strand, counting down.
TTCAGTCTGGGCCAGTTACACCTTACCTGGCACTATCGAAAAAGGAAGAATGTATCTTCGGAGCATCCAAAGCTGGATTTATCGGATGCCCCCAGGGTGACTGTACAGCTTCCCATTTTTAATGAACTTTATGTAGTTGAAAGATTAATTGATGCGGTGGCCAAATTCGATTATCCTCGTGAAAAATTAGAAATACAGGTGCTGGATGATTCAACCGATAGTACTACCGAGTTGATTTCCAAAAAAGTAAAGACTTTGAGGGCACAGGGGTTGGATATTTCACATGTAACGCGCGAAGATAGGTCCGGGTTCAAGGCCGGGGCGCTACAACATGGACTGAAACTTGCCAAAGGTGAATTCCTGGCAATTTTTGATGCCGATTTTTTGCCAAAGCCTGATTTTCTTTTGAAAACACTGCCATATTTCCAGGATTTAAAGATAGGGATGGTCCAAACCCGCTGGGGGCACGTAAATAAAGACTACTCCATGCTGACCAGGCTTCAGGCATTTGGACTGGACGCTCACTTTACCATTGAACAAAAAGGAAGAAGCAATGCAGGGAGCCTTATTAATTTCAATGGCACTGGAGGAGTCTGGAGAAAGGAATGCATACTGCAATCCGGAGGCTGGTCTGCTGATACCTTAACCGAAGACCTGGACTTAAGTTATAGGGCCCAATTTAAAGGGTGGAATTTCAAGTACCTTGAGGACGTAGTGGCCCCTGCCGAGTTACCGGTGCTTATGCCGGCAGTCAAGTCGCAACAGTTTAGATGGAACAAAGGTGCCGCTGAAACTGCCAAGAAAAACCTTAACAATATTCTCCGGTCCGACTGGAGTTTTATCAAAAAAACCCACGCATTTTTTCACCTGTTCAACAGCTCAGTTTTTGTGTGCTTGCTGGCAGCCGCGTTACTAAGCATACCTATGCTCTTCATAAAAAATACCTATCCTGAGTTTAACAGAGTTTTTAATTTGGGAAGCATCTTCCTGCTGGGGTTTTTCTCAATAACCTACTTTTACTGGGTAGCCAACAAACAAATTATCCGAGATAATCCACGACGGTATTTTTTCAGGATGTACCCCTCATTTTTAACAGTATCCATGGGGCTTTCTCTTCACAATACCATTGCGGTATTAGAAGGTTTTTTCGGGATCAAATCGCCTTTTGTTCGTACCCCAAAATTTGACATCAGACATTCAAAAGATCATTTGAGGAAGAATATCTATATACAAAATAAGGTTTCTATCAGTACCTGGTTAGAAGGTTTGCTTAGTCTCTATTTTGCCTTTGGAATATTGGCGGGTATATATCTTGGTGATCTCGGGCTGGTGATTTTCCATGTGATGCTTTGTTTGGGATTTGCCAGCGTTTTTTATCAATCCGTGAAAACGGTAAAATATGCCAGTGTCAAGTCAAAGGTTAAATGACAGGTAAGGCGGAAGTAGATTTTGGGTCAGGTCAAGGCAAAAAATCTTTGCATAACCATAGCTATGGAATGATTTTTTAACGCAGAGATGGCTCAAAATATACCCTGGATTACCCGTAGGTTTAGCCTTGACTTGACACTACCTAAGGGCGGGCAGAAACTACAATTATATTGGTTGATTGGCGCCTCCCTACTGTCCCTGGTTAGCTATCATGTCCTGCTTTATCAGACAGACCGCCAGGATTTTCTCCCGGTTCTTTTACTTTTTATGGTTTTGTCATCTGTTTACTTGTTGGTAATACAGTTAGAAAGTGAACCAATGCTGCTTTGGGCTTTAGGTGCAGCGGTATTGCTGAGGCTTTCATTGTTATTGGCAGTTCCTGAACTTAGTGATGATTTCTACCGGTTCATCTGGGACGGCCGTCTTCTAAGTCAAGGTATCAGCCCATTTATAGAAACTCCCTCAAGACTGATGGAGGACCCGGAGTTTAGCAAGCTGCTAATCAACCAGCAGCTTTACCAGGGAATGAACTCCAGGGACTATTTCACTATCTACCCTCCAATTGCACAATGGATCTTTGTTATTGCTGCCAAGCTATTTCCAGAAAGCATAATTGGCAACCTGGTGGTCATGCGATTGTTCATCATGCTAGCAGAGTTGGGGTCTATCATGCTGATTATGCGAATATTAAAAGAGTACCGGTTGTCTCCACATAAGGTCCTCATCTATGCCTGGAATCCCCTGGTAATTATTGAGCTCACCGGTAACCTTCACTTCGAGGCGATAATGATCTTTTTCTTATTATTAGCTATTTATTTCTTCCAAATAAGTAAATGGAGGTGGTCCGCATTGGCATTTGCCGCCAGCGTTGCTGCTAAATTGATTCCACTGATCTTCCTTCCCTTATTGATCTTCCGAATG
>CAZOJZ010000247.1:0-4410 GCA_964580205.1 uncultured Roseivirgaceae bacterium | reverse complement strand
AATCCTCAGGTCATAGGTTCATTTTCTATAAGGCCCATCAAAAAAGGTAAATCTAACCATAAAATAACCTAATTGAATTATTAACGATCTTTTTATGTAAAAGTCATATAACCAAACATTGACATAAAGATCTCTGAGGCTTCGCCGGACCATCTGTGATATATTATTCTGCTCATCGCCACATCGCGAAAGAAAAAATGGGTGGTGGCCGCGGTCGGCGTTAGTAACTGAATATCTTAGCCCATCTCAATCAGAGCCAACTCGACCAAAACATGTCACCACGAGTTACGAATAGTTATGGATTTTACCCCTTACAAGGCTTCTTCGACGGATGAACTCGGTACTTCATTTCCCGTGCTCGAGTGCTGGAACCCGATGACCAAGATGGCGACCATCGCCGCTCAAGTCCATAAGAGTAGGGTTCTATGCAGGATCTCCATGGAAGTTCTGCAGAAGAAATTTCATGCTTCCACGGATGAGCCGATGCGTGCAGTCGCGGAAAATCGCTCGGTGCTTCAGGCCAAGGCAAGGATGTTAATCAAGAACGAAGCCTTCGAGGAAGACGGCTCGATCATTATTCGAATGAAGGATATCTGAATCAATCGGACCATCAATATAGAACTGAACGTTAGCAATCACTAGAGGCAAAAAAGCATAGTGACCAAAGGAGCGATGGTTTTTAACCTCCGGTGCGTTGCATTGTTAGGTGTTAATACCATTACCTACGTTAAGGGCGGTCTCCTCTTTGTTTAGCCTGATTTACCTTGATATTTCTTCTCAATGGATATTGCCGAGTGTCCGCTTTCGCTGGCAAGCAGACAGTCTGAATTTTCAGTTTACAGACAGTTAATTGATGAATTAAATCTTAATACGTATAACTATATGAATTGAATGGTGACCAGGGACAGAATCGAATTGCCGACACAGGGGTTTAAGGCTCCCTATACACGAACTGTTTTTTTTATGGGACAATAGCGCGCCCTATCGTATTAGTATCAGTACCAAACCATATAGCTTTGCTCGGTGGATGATAATACATATGTCGAACACTATCACCACCGCCCGGAATATCAGTCTGACTAAAAAAAGTTTTGCTGCTTGAATCAAATCCTATCAAACGATTTGGATCTAAACCCGTTTCAACAAACCATAATCGATCTTGATCATCAACTGTCATACCGTATGGTCGTGATTGTTTTTTACCCGGCATTAGCCATTCTTTAAATTCAGTTGTTTCAGGGTTGTATTGCCCAAGATAACCACCCTTATAATCGACATACCATACTGTATCATCTGTTGTTACAACCAACCGTCTTGGTAATGTTTTTTTGCGAGGTAATACGATTTCTTTAATAGCAAATGTATCAGGATCAACCGTGGCTAATTTATTGGTACCGAACAAGGCAATCCAGGGTCGGTCTTTGGAATCAATCCATATCCCATAAGGGCGTGATCGTGATGTTGGTACTTTAACTACCTTTACTTTTCCAGTCTTTACATAAAATTTTCCAACAATGTTACTCTGTTGCGCGGTAAACCAGATATCACCTTTACTATCGAAAATCAATGTATGCGGATCGCGCACATCATCATTTTGTATTGGATATCTTTTAATCACACCAGTTGCAGAATCCAGACGACCGATATATCCATGCGTATTACCGGCATACCATACAATACCTTGATCATCGATGATCAAATTATGCGGTCGTTCATTATCTTCCATGTCATATTTCTTAAACACACCCGAAGAAGGATCAAGCACCGCGATATAAGCGCCGGCCTGCCCACAAAACCAGACCATTCCATCTGGTGCAATATAAGGATCACGTGGCCGGGAATCTTCATAAGGCACGTTCCATTCCTTTATGTCTACCGTCACAGTATCGCCAATGACAGCTTCAGCGAAGAATAGAAATACAATAAATAAACGATTTAGTTTCATCTGGGATCAACCTGATATCCTACTCATTATAGTATCTATCAATTAATAACTGTCACTTCAGAAAAGACAATCAAATTATTTGATTAGAATGTTTTGATCGTCCGCTTTATACTGGAAGGAGACGTTCAGGGGGAAGTAATGACATGAAGCGAGCAGCCCGAAATGGACATCTAACTTTATAATAATCTAACATTCATAATGTTGAGATCGGTGGTTCAAGTCCACGCATAGCCACCATTTAAAAACAATGAGTTACATCTTTCTCTCTTTATTTGTTAAACCTATATTTATCGTCATAAGTGCATGGTAAGTGCAGTTATTTATTGTTCTAATATCGAATAGAAGGCTATCGCTAATAAGTGCGACATAAGTGCAAGTTATGATGATTGCATTATTACCGAGTTCAGAACTCTAGGTTATGTCTTGCTTTTTAACCCATTAATAATGGACGCATTCTTCAAATAACTGCTTATCAATTTGTTAGAACAGAAAGGAGAGAAAAATGGCAAAAAATTTACCTTATGTTACTGCCGTAAGCACACTAGAAAATATGTTAGAGAAAATTATGGCGGCATCCGTTCCAGAACGATTTACACAAGACTTTGTTTCAACAAAATTATCAATGAAAGGCGGAACAGCCAGAGCCATTATCCCATTTATAAAGAAAATGGGGCTTGTAGCGAGTGATGGAAGCCCCACAGAACTCTATAAAGAATATAGAAATCACACCAAGTCGGGGGCAGCAATAGCAAAAACTCTTAAGAATGTTTACGGCGAATTATACGAGATGAATGAATATGCCCATGACTTAAAGGGAAGTGACCTCCAAGGTTTAATTGTTGAAGCAACGGGAGCTGAAAAGGATTCAGTGGTGGTTCAAAAAACTCTATCCACATTTAAGTTGCTAAATAAACTTGCGGATCATGAAGCTGTGCTGGAGGAAAAAGAACCCGAACAGGAAATTGGCCCTGAAATACCCGAGACACATCAAATACCAATACAAACTCATGGGCATCAACCGCCGCCAAATGCAGGGGAAGGCATTAATCTGTCTTATACGATTAATTTAAATTTGTCAGCAACATCGGACATAGAGGTTTTTAATTCCATATTCAAGAGCCTAAAAGAACATCTCCTTCCAAAATGAAAATACATTCAAATTATTCGCAAGTAATAAAGTCATTTGGTATGACTAATATGCTATTAGAAGCTGACCTCGATCGTATTGAACGTGAACACGATATTGATTTAGGTAGAAGACATAGCACAAATAAAATAATAGATAACTCATATTACCCTCAATTCGATCAGAAATTGAGGTCTGAAGCTTCCAATATGGCTAATCATTATCAGCTATTTTATTGTCTAGAAAAATCTATAAGATCACTAATATCTGATGTGATTTTTTCAGAAGAGGAAAATATGGATTGGTGGGACATGAATTTTGTTCCTAATTCTGTAAAGATTGCAGTAAAAAGGCGAATAAAGAAGGAAAAGGAAGCCGCTGTTACAACGCGCTCATCAGATCCGATTGACTACACCACTTTCGGAGAATTGGGGGAGATAATTAAATCTAACTGGAATCTTTTCGGCAGCGTATTTAATGACATTAAAGCAGTCGAGAAGGTGATGTCTAATTTGAATTCTTTAAGAAATCCGATTGCTCATTGCTCGCCATTAGCAGAAGACGAGGTCTTGCGCCTGGAGTTAAGTCTGCGTGACTGGTTCAGAATTATGGATTAATAAAATCCATCGTATAACAAATCACTCCTGTCGATGCTCGTGCCTCACGCGACAGAATTCAAACGTTAGGATCCGAACGCCCGCTTTTAGTTTTATAAAGACATAATATTTCACACTTGACGTTCTTTATTAAATCTATGATAAAGGGAGCTTTGCATATGTACTGCCAAGGTCTTAAGTAGTTGAGTAAATAGATATCAAATTGTGTCTTCATAATACTGAAGTTATGAACTCTGCAATTGTATTGCCTAGGATATTCATTCAATTCCTAAATTTAACCATTCACCAAAGTTGATTGTTCTGAACTGTCTGGCAAAAAGCGCGTTAGCACTTATTGTCCCACACAAACGACTTGTTAGTGTTCATAGGTTAGCGGTTCTTTAAATTATTGAGCAGCCTTTTTTGGTTCGGCTTTTGTTTTGACCCTAGCTTGTTTCTTAATAAACTTTGTAACTTGTTTACTTGCTTCAATACCCGCATCACTTTCGAGTGTTTCACGTTTTATTACTTCACTTTTAATGAGATTGCTGATTTCTTCGATATCAACTTTGATGCCAGGTTTTAACTTACGTAATTCTTTGCGTACTGCATTTGTAACAGAATCCGTTAATAGTAATGCACCAATGGTGTGACGGTTTACAGATTGCCGATATTCATAATAGTCTCCGATGAGGTCTTTCTGAACGCCACGCCTGCATAGTAAGAATAACAATTCTTGTTGT
>CAZOJZ010000246.1:0-12249 GCA_964580205.1 uncultured Roseivirgaceae bacterium | reverse complement strand
ATGCGGGATCGCTACTGGTCCGGGGTCGCTAAGAACATTAAAACCGGGGTTAAAAAAAGCCCTGTAACACATGCTACAGGGCTAAACTACTACCTACTAGTTTGTAAGTTTGTGTTTATAGTGTTCCAGGTAAAGGACCGTCTATAAGTTATATTTTATATTGAAATAGTTAAATATATCTGTTTGGTGGTATATACTCCACCTGCTTAAAAAGTAACCACTTTGGGTACGATATCTCTGATGTAAGAAATATTCCGGTTTTACACAGTTTTAACCAAAATGGTGATAACTAGCCATTTACAGAGCTTATATTACCCTGCTTGGCATCCGCCTGTTGTAAAAATTGCAAGAAAAGTATACAAAATGAAAAATTTCTTACCTCCAATTCGGGGTTAAACTGCTATTTTATGGTTAAACTGCTATTTCAGCTTTTATTCCAGGATGTGGTTCATACCCTGCCAAACTAAAGTCAGAATATCGGAAAGCAAACAAGTCCCTGACATCGGGATTAAGGCGCATGGTGGGAAGAGGTCGAAATTCCCTTGACAGTTGTAACCTTGCCTGCTCCAGGTGGTTGGTGTACAGATGTGCGTCCCCCAATGTGTGTACAAAAGTTCCAGGTTTAAGATCACACACATGGGCTACCATCATGGTTAACAAAGCATAAGAAGCAATGTTAAATGGCACACCTAAGAAAACATCCGCACTGCGCTGATAAAGCTGGCAAGATAAAGATCCTCCGGCTACATAAAATTGGAAAAATGCATGGCAGGGAGGCAAAGCCATACGCTCGATGTCTCCTACATTCCAGGCACTTACAATGATGCGACGTGAATCCGGGTGGTGCTTTATCTGATCAAGCACCTGGTTGATCTGATCGACAGTTTGGCCATCGGATTTCTGCCAACTTCGCCATTGGTGGCCATAGACAGGTCCAAGGTTACCTTCTTGATTGGCCCACTCATTCCAAATATTCACCCCATTTTCCTTCAAATACTTTATATTAGTATCACCGCTCAGAAACCACAACAGCTCATGAATAATGGACTTCAGGTGGACCTTTTTTGTAGTAACCAGTGGAAAGCCCTGACCCAAATCGTATCTCATCTGATATCCAAAAATACTTAGGGTTCCGGTACCGGTGCGGTCCTCTTTTTGCACACCGTGGTCCAGGATGTCGGTCATTAACTGATGATACTGTTTCATTGGTGGTGATTTGTCTGTAAAAATAAGACGGCTGGTTCAAAAATACCTGAAGCTCGTAAAATAAATTTACTCTGGCTAATCCTTTTTATACTATCTTCCGATCTCAAAACCAAAGCTTGAAAAATCCTAAAGGGTTTAACCCGGTTTAACTATGGAGCATGTATAAGTCCCTGGCAAAACTGACCCTACTGGTAATTCTGCTAGTTAGTATTCTGGCAGCCATCTCCAGTTCCCGGGTTTCATTTGACTACGACTTTGAAAAATTCTTTCCCCTGGGGGACGGGGACCTTGATTATTTTCTTGAATTTCGTCAACAGTTTGAAAATGACAATGATTTTCTTTTGATCGGGTTTGAAAATAAAGAAGGGATTTTTCGTGAAAATTTCCTGTCCCGAATTGATTCATTGACAAGTTACCTTAGGTCACTGCCTCAGGTTGATCAGGTATTGTCACCCACCAATATTTCCAGAATAGTGTACGGTCCAATGGGATGGCTGCCCATCCCCTACCTGCACTTAAGTGAACCCCATCGTTTGATTGAGGATAGTATCAAAATTTATGAACAGCAGGATCTGGTAGGACAGTTATTCTCAAGCGACGGGAAAGCCATCTGTATGTTGGTCAAACACCGGCAAAGGATTAAAAGAGCGGGAGCCGATAGCCTCATAAACAGTCTGAAACACCAATTAAAGGCTCTGGGTCTGCCTCCACCGCACCTTGCCGGAAAAACGCTGGCACAACCTGTATACCTGGATCTTATACAGCAAGAAATGACCATTTTCATGGCTGCTTCCCTGTTTCTAATCGTATTGTTCTTAGCAATAACTTACCGGGCGCTATGGGCAATCCTGGTACCCTTGCTGGTGGTGACCCTGGCAGGGACCTGGACTTTGGGATTTATGACCCTGGTAGGAAAACCATTGGACTTAATGATGGTGCTATTACCAACCATCATTTTTGTAGTAGGTATGTCCGACGTGGTTCATATACTCACCCGCTATATCGAAGAGCTCCGGTTAGGGCATTCCCGGATTGCAGCCCTAACTACTACTTTTAAAGAAGTGGGAATTGCCACTTTCCTGACATCTTTAACTACGGGTATTGGATTTTTAACGCTGATGATCAGCAATATCGGACCCATCAGGGACTTTGGCCTATTCACGGCAATTGGAGTATTTATCGCCTATGTACTGGCATTTACACTGATGCCCTCCATCTTAATATTTCTTCCCAGGCCAAAGATTGTAGAGAACATTCAGGTCAAAAAACAATGGAGATGGCTCCTCAGTAAAAGCATGACATGGACCTTAAGGAACAGTAAAACCGTTCTGTATGGCTCCATAATGCTACTCATACTGGCGGTATTGGGAATACTAAAGCTTGAGGTCAACACCTTCCTAATTGATGACTTGCCACGGTCGCATCCCCTGAAAACAGATTTTATGTTTTTCGATGAGCATTTTGGTGGCTCCAGGCCATTTGAAATGGCCATTCATGTTGGGACCCATGATTTTACTGTTTTTGATTACCCTGTACTAAAGGAGATGGAAAAAGTGGAAAATTACTTGATGCAATACTATGGTACGTCTGCCTTAACCTCTCCGGTGAAAATCATCAAAACCACCAATCAGGCGGTGAATGGGGGATCGAAGCGCTTCCACGTGATACCGGATTCTCTGGAACTGGATAAACTAGGACGTTTCACTAAACAAATACAACGCTTGCCATATTTTAGCAACATGGTAAGTGAAGATCAAAAGTCCTCCCGGTTTACCGGGCGCATGGGCGATATAGGCAGCAACATTACTACAGCAAGAACCGCGGCTCTTAGATCCTTTATAAATTCATCTATTGATACTTCCATGGTCAATTTCAGGGTTACCGGGACTTCATTGTTAATTGACAAAAGCAATGGGTACCTGGTTAATAATATGCTCGCCGGGCTGGCCATCGCCTTTGGCGTGGTTGCCCTGATCGCAGGACTTATGTTCAGGTCATGGCGAATGATATTAATCACTCTGGTGCCAAATGTAATCCCGTTGCTGATGGTAGCCGGGATTATGGGGGCGCTGGATATCACCCTGAAATTGAGTACCAGTGTAATCTTTACGGTAGCATTTGGTATCGCGGTTGATGACACCATTCACTTTATTAGTAAATTTAAAATGGAGTTGGCTAAAGGAAAATCAAAATTGTATGCTATAAAACGAACTTATTTTTCCACAGGAAAAGCCATTATTATTACCACACTGATATTAATCAGTGGATTCCTAACATTGTTAATGTCCTCCTTTGGCGGCACCTATTACATTGGTCTCTTTGTGGGACTAACATTGGTCTTTGCATTGATCATAGATCTTACTTTGTTGCCCGCGCTTATATTGTTATTTTACAAGCCATAACATGGGAACACTACAATGAAGCGTAATTATATAATGGTGGCATTGGTGATGATGACATTTTTTGTCATTTCTTTTTTAACAAATATAATAGGCCCCTTAATACCCGATATAATTCAGGACTTTGGTATTAGCCAAACCCTGGCGGGGTTATTGATCTCCTCCTTTTTTATTGCCTATGGCGTCATGTCTATCCCGGCCGGCATTCTGGTAGAAAAATGGGGAGAGAAAACAGTAATGATGCTTGCTTTTAGTGTGGCCAGTATTAGCGCCTTTCTATTCGCATTGGCTCCAAACTATCACATCTATGCATTATCACTGTTTATAATAGGTTGCGGGATGGCTATGCTTCAGGTGTCAATAAACCCATTGTTGAGGGTAGCCGGTGGAGAGGAGCATTTCGCCTTCAATTCAGTGCTGGGACAGCTATTTTTCGGGTTAGCCTCTTTTTTAAGTCCCTTGGCCTACTCCTATTTAGTGAAAAATTTATCAAACGAATCAAGCTCTTCATTCTTGAAAATACTCAGCTCGTTGCTGCCTGAAGGGTTACCGTGGATCTCTCTCTACTGGTTGTTTGGGCTGATATCGCTGATCATGGTGGTGGTTTTGCTGTTTATAAAATTCCCCAAAGTGACCTTACAGGAAGACGAAAAAGTAGGTGCCTGGCAAACCCATATCGATCTTTTGAAGAAGCCCATAACCATACTTTATTTCTTAAGTGTGTTTGCCTACGTTGGCACAGAACAGGGGGTTGCCAATTGGATCTCACAGTTTCTATTTACCTATCATCAATATGATCCTCAGACCGTCGGCGCCAGCACGGTGTCCTGGTTTTGGGGCCTTATGACCGCAGGCGCAGTGGTGGGACTAGTACTATTGAAATTTGTTGATAGTCGCAAAGTGCTTATTGGTTTTAGCGCTGCCGCTATACTCAGTCTGACCGTAGCTTTGTTTTCTACCGGCCCAGTGGCCTTAATAGCCTTCCCTTTGGTAGGATTCTTTGCCTCGGTAATGTGGTCAATAATCATTTCACTGGCTTTAAACTCGGTGAGCAGGCACCATGGCTCATTCTCAGGAATCTTAGTCACCGGAATTGCCGGAGGCGCCGTCATACCGCTGATCGTAGGTTGGATAGGAGATCTGGTAGAATTACGTATTGGCATGCTCTTTCTGTACATAACGCTTGGCTATATGCTCAGCATAGGATTTTGGGCGAAACCTTTGATTAATAATCAAACGGTTGGTTCAGCCAAATGATGTCACCTGATTTAATAATATTTCTTCCGTATCTTCAAGCTACGAACCAGTACCAAGCAGCTGTTCGTAGCCTCTGACTACGAACTACTGCTGTACTACTCTACTGCTCCCAAGCGGCATTACTATCCAAAGAACAATGTAAACAATGGTCCCTGGAAATGCAGCACTTAAAACGGAGACAATCACATAAAGCAGGCGCACCAACAAACGGTCCCACCCCAGGTATTCTGCTATTCCCCCGCAAACCCCGCCTAAAATTCTGTGGCGAGATCTGTGTAATTTTGTCTGACTCATATACGTAAAATGATTATTTGTTTAGAAACTGTCCAATCTCATGCCAATACCTTATCTTACTGATTGTCTGGTACTTATCAATGGTAAATTTGCCCAACTGTCCGATTGTGAGACTTATCTTGTTCATTTTCGAACATGGCTTGCACCTTATATACTGTCAATATTAATGGTAGTAACTGAATATTCAATCTAAAGTATCAGACTACCGGCAAAATCATCTATTTTTGCAACCAGTTTTTATACAAGCAATCGCATTCATCAGATGAGTGAATACAAATTTCAGGAAATAGAAAAAAAGTGGCAAAAATACTGGCAGGAAAACGGTGTGTTTAAGACTTCCGAAGTCTCCGGGAAACCAAAATACTATGTTTTGGACATGTTTCCATATCCATCGGGGGCCGGTTTGCATGTTGGACACCCACTGGGTTATATAGCCACCGATATCATCGCCCGCTACAAACGCGCCAAGGGCTTCAACGTACTCCACCCCATGGGATTTGATTCATTTGGCTTACCTGCTGAACAATATGCCATCAAAACCGGTCAACAACCGGCAAAAACTACCGAGACCAACATCAACCGTTTTAAACAGCAACTGGAAGTATTGGGGTTTTCTTATGACTGGGACCGGGAAGTGAAGACCAGCGATCCAAATTATTATCGCTGGACACAATGGATATTTCTAAAGCTTTTTAATAGCTACTTTGACCAAGATCAACAAAAAGCCCGAGATATAAGCACCTTGGAAATACCATCAGGGCTAACAGCAAAAAAACAACTAGAATTTGTCAACCAACACCGATTGGCTTATCAGGCGGAAATTGCGGTCAACTGGTGCCCCGCCCTGGGAACGGTATTGGCCAACGAAGAGGTTGTGGGCGGTGTAAGTGAACGTGGTGGATACCCCGTCATTCGCAAACCAATGAGGCAATGGATGTTGCGCATCACTTCATATGCTGACAGGCTATTAAAAGGCCTGGATGACCTGGAATGGCCAGAGTCAATCAAAGCCTCGCAACGGAACTGGATCGGCCGCTCATTCGGAGCAGACATTAATTTCGAAATAAGCGAAACTGCTGAGTCTATTACTGTTTATACCACCCGGCCCGATACCATATATGGTGTAACCTACATGGTACTGGCACCCGAGCATCAGTTAGTGCAACTGATCACTAAGGCAGAACAGCAATCCAAAGTCGATGAATATCTGGAGCAAGCCAGTAAAAAAAGTGACCTGGAACGCACTGACCTGGATAAAACCAAAACTGGGGTGTTTACAGGAGCTTATGCTTTGAATCCTATTAATCAAGAGGAAATACCTATCTGGATTTCAGATTATGTACTAATCTCATATGGTACCGGCGCGGTAATGGCGGTTCCGGGAGGTGATCAACGTGACTTTGAATTTGCTAAAGCGTTCGACCTGCCAATCATTCCGGTAGTTGCCGAAAAGGGCAGCCAGGAAAATCTGGAAGAAGCCTATACGGGACATGGGACCATGATCAACTCAGGGGAGTATAATGGAATGCATAGCAAGGAATTTACCAGGATCATCATTGAGAGAATTGAAAAGGAAGGTGTTGGCAAGGCTGCGGTGAATTACAAATTAAGGGACTGGGTTTTTACCCGTCAAAGATACTGGGGTGAACCGATCCCGCTAATACATACTGAGAACAACGGTGTGGTGGCTGTCCCCGAGGAACAACTACCGGTGATTTTGCCGGAGGTTGAAGATTACCTGCCCACCCAGGATGGCGAGAGTCCTCTGGCAAAGGTCGATGACTGGGTAAACACCAGTTCTCCAATTGATGGCTCACCCGCCAAACGCGAGACCAATACCATGCCCCAATGGGCAGGTTCCTGTTGGTATTATTTGCGTTTTATGGACCCTGAAAATCACCAGGTATTTGCAGATAACAAAAAGTTGGCAAAATGGAGTCCGGTAGATCTGTATGTAGGTGGAGCGGAACACGCAGTGTTACATTTGTTATATGCCCGTTTTTGGCACAAAGTGCTGTTTGACCTGGGATACGTTCCTACCAATGAGCCTTTTCAGAAACTGGTGAATCAGGGAATGATCCAGGGGCGTTCAAATTTCACCTACCGGATACAGGACACCAATACGTTCGTTTCATATAACCTGAGAAAAGAATACCCAACCAACGCCATACACGTAGATATAGAACTGTGCAGAAATGATGTGCTGGATATAGCAGCTTTCAAAAAATGGCAGCCGGACCTTAATGATGCGGAATTCATCCTGGAAGACGGTAAATATATCTGTGGCAGTGAAGTTGAAAAGATGTCCAAGTCGAAGTTGAATGTAGTCAGCCCTGACGAAATAGTTGACAAATATGGAGCTGACACTTTGCGGATGTACGAGATGTTCCTTGGACCTTTGGAACAGGGAAAACCATGGAGTACCCATGGTATTGATGGGGTCTTCAGGTTTTTAAGGAAATTCTTGAACCTGTTTTATGATGAAGCCGGCAACCCCGCGGTAGAAGATTCCGAAGCCAGTGCTGATGAACTTAAAATCACCCACCTAACCATTAAGAAGGTGGCAGAGGACATCGAACGACTTTCATTAAATACCTGCGTTAGTTCACTGATGATCTGTGTAAATGAGTTGACCACTCTGAAGTGCCGAAAAAAAGCCATACTACAGCCTCTGGTTTTAGTAATTGCCCCCTTTGCCCCTCATTTGGCAGAGGAACTTTGGCAACTACTGGGTAATGATACCAGTGTGAGTCAGGCAAGTTTTCCCGAATACAATGAAGACTATTTAAAAGAAGACACTTATGAATATCCAGTTTCCGTAAATGGTAAAATGCGGGCCAAGATGGAGTTCGCGGTGGACCTGGATGTTGAAGAAATCGAAAAACAGGTCTTAGCAGCAGATGTCATTAAAAAATGGGTAGGTGATAAAACTCCCAAGAAGGTGATTGTGGTGCCTGGAAAGATTGTGAACGTGGTGGTATAACAGGGACGAAGGACGAGGGACGAAGGTTAGGGTGTTAGGGATTAAAATTATAGATAACAAAGCAAAATATTACCAATGAAAATCGACAAAAACACAACAATTGGATGGGTGGGCACAGGGGTTATGGGTGCTTCTATGGTATCACATCTTCATAAAGCTGGATACCAGTGCATTGTATACAACCGTACCAAAGAAAAAGCCGCTAATTTGCTGGAACAAGGAATAGCATGGGCCAATAGTGCTGGCGAAGTTGCCGCTCAAGCTGATGTCATTTTCACTATCGTGGGTTTCCCGAAAGATGTCAGGGAAGTATATCTCGGCGAACAAGGTATTATGAATTCAGCCAGAGAAGGCTCCGTTTTGGTTGATATGACCACTACTGAACCCAGTCTGGCGGTTGAAATCTATGAAGCGGCGAAAGCCAAAAGTATCCAGTCCATCGATGCCCCAGTATCCGGTGGTGACGTTGGTGCAAAAAACGCGGGTCTTTCCATTATGGTTGGCGGTGATAAGGATTCAGTTGACGACATAATGCCACTATTCGAGTTAATGGGTAAAAATATTGTTTATCAAGGTGCAGCTGGCTCAGGTCAACACACCAAGATGTGCAACCAGATAACTATTGCCGGCACCATGATAGGGGTTTGCGAAGCATTGCTCTACGGGCATAAAGCAGGTCTTGATTTAACTACTATGCTTTCTTCCATTAGCGGAGGAGCGGCCAGTTGTTGGACCCTGAACAACCTAGCTCCTAGAATTGTTAATCGAAATTTTGATCCCGGTTTCTATGTGGAGCATTTTATTAAAGATATGAGCATTGCCCTAAAAGAAGGTGAGGCGATGGGGCTATCACTCCCCGGATTGGGTTTGGTAAAACAACTCTATTTGGCCGTTCAAGCGCAAGGTCATGGTAAAATGGGTACGCATGCGCTGATGCTGGCTTTGGAAAAAATGTCGGGACAGTAGAGTAGAGTTTCAATCGTCTAATCATCTTCTATGAATCACGGGCCGGGGTTCGATCTGAGTATTCGAATCAATTTCATCCTACAGAAATGAGAAGATCTGAGATCTGAGATCTGAGATCTGAGATCTGAGATCCTTTAAAGCTATTCTTCTAACTCTATGCTTTCACCCTTTTTCTTTTTGCCAAAGCCAAACTTGATCTTCTTTTTCTCTTTAGGCTTGTCGTCTTTGACTTTTTTCTTCCTGGATGGTTTTTCATCAGATGGCCGTGTGGGTATACCACGGTCCTTTTCAAAGTCATCAAGGTCCATCACATTGGGTTGTCTGGCCCTTTCAATTTCCTCCTCTTTTTCCTTTTCAATCTGCTCCTGTTGGCGAAGTCCCTTCTTACTTAATTCTTCCTCCTGAGGTTCGACAAGCTCCTCTTCAAACCCAATATTTAAGCTGTCTGTGTGCTCCACTTCTTTCTTCCAGAACTTCCATTTCTTCTTTTTCTTAATTTTCGGTTCCTCAAGGACCTCCTCTTCTTCTATCAATTCAGTCTCTCTATTGCTTGGTTCCTCCGGCATTGGCAAGAATTGTCCGAAATGCCTCATGTAATAAATCTGATCAATGTTGTAATGATTGACCGGTCTTTCACCCTCATTGATCAATTGGTCCATGTCTTCCTGTGACAGATCCTGCTCTGCCAGTAACAGGGTGTCAAGCGGTTCTACTTGTGGGAAAATGGTCTCCATTTTTACGGTCAGCATTTCGTCCCGTTTCTTTTTGTATTTGATACTTTTGATTACCCCGTATTTGTTTTTCTTAACTTCGAAATCATCCCGTGGCAAAGTGTCCTCATTGAATAGAGAAAATTTTAGATGGCGTGTTGGCTGGTCTAGAATATAAGAGCTTTCAAAGGAAGGGCAAATGTAGTTACTCTTACATGAGAATATTGTGGCCACTGAAAACAAGGCCATAGCTATAAGAAGAGGATTTCTCATCTAACTTCGGAGCAACTGATCACCATTCACATCATAGGTGATGTGCCCTTTTGGGACACACACCTGTTTAACACTCGTGCACTAATAACAATTATTGTTCAAAAATATTGCTAACGGCCTCAAAATGAAAGCTTAATGGCCATTAAATCTTACATGGTGCAGACTGCCAGCCATTTATGAACATTTCCAGGTTCTGGTCCATTAATTACTTATAAAAGTATTTAATTATTGAAAGATATTATATAACTTAATGACGACAGCTATGGAACCTGATTTTCTAGAACAGAAATTTCTGACCAAGGTACCAAAACTCTAAAGCCAAACCGATGAAAAGAGGGATTTTGACGCTGTCGATAGCTGTTGCCGGCACACTTTACCTTTCCTTACAATCAAATAATTACCTTGTCACTCCCCGGGAGAAATTGAGCCCAATTATTAATAGTGAGTACCAGGAAGTTAGGCCCTTGATCACGGCTGACGGTATGACCTTGTACTTCAGTCGTCGTTATCATCCTGAAAATCAGGGCGGGTCCCGGGATGTCCAGGATATATGGGTTTCACAGGTCATCGATGGGGTATGGTCGCCGCCCCAAAATTTAGGAGCGCCTATTAACAACAAAAAAGCCAATACTCTATGCTCGATCACTGCTGATGGCAGCTATATAATGTTGCTCGATGGTTACAAAAGAGTTAAAACCCCCTTGGCACAGGCCTATGATTCCCCGGCAGGCTGGGGAGCCCCCGGAGATGTGAGCATACTGGACTTTACCAATTTGAGCTCTTACTATGATTTTTACTATAACGAACAATCGAGGGCGCTGCTTATGGCCATTGATGATGGCCGGGGAAGCGGAAAACAAGACCTGCATGTTTCATTTCAGCAGAAAGATGGAAGTTATTCAAGGCCCAGAAATCTGGGACAGGCAGTAAATAGTAGTAAGGCGGATTTTGCTCCTTTTCTGGCAGCGGACGGAAAGACCTTATATTTTGCAAGTTTTGGCCATGAAGGACTTGGTGGAAGTGACCTGTATGTTACCCAGAGGTTAGATGACAGTTGGAAGCGGTGGTCAGAGCCAAAAAACCTGGGCCCGGGTATTAATTCGGAGCAGGATGAAAATTATCTGTCTGTAACCGGAGATTTTTCCTACATATATTTTGAAAGTTACCCTGAAGGATCAAAAGAAAAGGATATATACCGGGCACCTCTGCCAAGTCAGTTTCATCCTCAAAACATAGTCCCCAAGGAAGAAGTGCCAACCAGTGAATTAGTAGTCACCAACTTTGAACCTAAACCAGTTAAATTAGCGCAGTATTCTACGCCACAAATTGACCAGGTTGATTTCTCGACCAAACGAAACGAAGGAAAGCCAGAGACGCCCTATTTTGGCAATCTGTCCACCAGGCAGTATTTTCAGGATGGACAGGTCAAATCGAAAGTATTAAACAATGCTTACTTTTCTACCAACAGTTACCAACTTTCCCCGGAGTACCTATCAAAACTTAAAGAGATTTCATATATTCTCCTTAGTAACCCCGCTATGGAGGTCCAGCTTGAGGGTCATGCTGACAGTCAGGGTTCTAATAAAACCAATCTAAGGATCTCCTATCTGAGAGCACAGGCCACCGCCCATTTCCTAATTGATCAGGGGATATTGGGACATCGACTCCAGGTAATTGGAAACGGGGAAGAAGAACCTCTTGCCAGCAACGATGACGAAAAAGAAGGTCGTGAATTGAATAGAAGAGTTGAGATTACGATTATCAACTCAGCGGGAGCAAGTAGGGATTAGTTAGAGGAGTCTTTTAATAATCAGGAATATAACGCCGAGCAGGAATATAATTATTGAGATCTTATTGATCCCATGCATCACTTTTATGTTGAAATTAGTGGGTCTGGATGGGTCTTTTTTTCTAAAAAAGTATCCAAGGACTTCTCCAACCCGGAAGTAATCTTTAATCGAATTCTTTTTCTTTGGTTCCATTTTATCCTCGCGCAAGATCGCCCTGTGGTTCAATCCACTGGCCATCTGCCTTTATGATCTCAATAAGTTCGTCGACCGCACTTGTTGATGGCACTCCTCTTTTTATTACTTCCTGTCCCTTATATAGTGTGATCTTTCCTTTGCCAGATCCTACATACCCATAATCAGCATCAGCCATC
>CAZOJZ010000245.1:0-1765 GCA_964580205.1 uncultured Roseivirgaceae bacterium | reverse complement strand
TGGGTGCCGGCGGCGGCAATTCGATAACCCAGGTTTCGGGCAATTTCACAGCAATTTTTCCTTAAAAACGTTACCTGTTTGCGAGCATCGTCAATGTTCTGACAGATATTGGTACCCACCTCTACCACGGCCTGATGCATTTCCGCTTTTACCTGGTCTTTCATGACCTTATCAGCCTCTTCTACGATTTTTTGCTGGTGGGAGGTCAGCTCAAAAGTCTTGGGGTCGATGACCTGATACTCTTCTTCAATCCCTAAAGTGAATTTACCGGCCATAGTTTATAGTTGTACTTTTACAAAATTGCCCCAGGAAAGATTCATAGAACCCTCTTTGACATTTTGAGCCCTTTCCACCGCCATCTTTGCAGCATGCTCTACTACCCAATCAAAATTGTCCTGACCAACCGAGTTAACATCGGCATCCGGGGCCGGATTACAGAAATCAATGGCATAGGGTACTCCATCACGAACTGCAAATTCCACTGTATTGAAATCATATCCTAACCACTGATTGAGTTTGATGGTATAATCGTGGATGGTGTCCAGCAGCTTTTGTTCTATGGGCGGCCCGTCTTTTACATATCTGAGGTGATGAGGGTTCCTGGGTTCATACTGCATGATGTGCACATACTTTTGTCCAAGGCAATAGCATCGAAAATACTCTTTAAACTGGATCTCTTCTTGCAGCATCATTACCAGTTGCCCGGTTTCTTTGTGTTTATTAAACAAGTCTTCACTGTTCTCCAACCGGTATACACTTTTCCATCCACCACCGGAAAATGGTTTCATATAGGCCGGAAAACCTATGTAGTTATAAATATAATCCCAGTCCGTCGGGAACTTTAGATTGCGAAAAGAGTTTTCATCGGTATCGTCAGGTCTTTGGTTGGAAGGCAACAGCACGGTTTTTGGAACAGGCACGCCGATTTTTTCCGCCAGGGCGTTGTTAAAGAACTTTTCATCGGCGCTGAACCAGAAAGGATTGTTGATCACCGCAGCTCCACCGATGGCGGCATTTTTCAGATAGGCCCGGTAAAAAGGCACATCCTGGGAGATCCGGTCAATGATTACCGCATAATCAGTGGATTTTGCTTGTTGTACCACATCGATGGAAGCAGCTTCTGCGGTTATCCCATCCACCTTCATGTCATTGATCCGGTCGACCAAAGCCCAGGGGAAGGTGTTTTCCTGACCAAATAAAATGCCTATTTTTTTCATAGAGATTAAGGGTTTTATAATTGCGAGAAATAATCTACAAACATACTTCTCCAAATGGGCCAGTCATGTTCTGCCCATCGTCTTTCATCCAACCAGTGCGTAATGCCTTTCTCATTCAAAATATGGGACATCTGTAAATTAGCGTCCCGACAAATATCCCATTCACCAAAGCCCAGCACAATATTCATTTTCCAAAGGTCCGGATGATTATTACCCGGTAAATAATCAATGGGATTAACAAAATACAGATCGTCATTGTAAAAGCCATCCATAAAATCTCGAATATCGAATTGAGCGCTCATGCAGAACAGATGACTGACCAACTCGGGATGGCTAAACGCAAAATTCGCAGCATGATATCCACCAAAGCTAGCTCCAGCCACTGCTACTTTATCAATGTTGTAGGAACTGCGGATAGCATTTACTACTTCGTCCTTAATAAAATTAATATACCATTTGTGGTTTTTTATCCGCTCCCCAGCGGGTATGGATTTGTTATACAAGCTATAAGCGTCAACACTATCCGGACAATAGATCTTGACCTTGCC